>JBBEBM010000001.1:0-49758 GCA_040882355.1 Dehalococcoidia bacterium
TCGCCTGGCGGTCGACCGCCGTCTTGCGCATCGCCTCCGCGCCGTACTGCTGGACCGCGGCGCGCTGCTCGGGCGTCGTGATCTTGTCGACGAGCGCGTGCTCCGGCGCCAGCACCATGAACGTCACACCGAAGATCGTGTCTGGCCGCGTCGTGAAGAAGGTAATCCGCTCGTCTGTTCCCTCGACCGGGAACGACGTCTCCAGCCCTTCGCTCCGGCCGATCCAGTTCCGCTGCGCCGTCTTGATCACTTCCGACCAGTCGAGCCAGTCGAGGTTGCGCAGCAGGCGTTCGGCGTAGTTCGTGATCTTGAAGAACCACTGCTCCAGCTCGCGATGCGTGATCTCGCTCGAGCAACGCTCGCACAGCCCGCCTATCACCTGCTCGTCCGCGAGCACGGTCTTGCAGGAGGGGCACCAGTTCACGGGCGCCGTGCGCTTCTCGGCCAGGCCGTGCTTGAAGAGCTGGACGAACAGCCACTGCGTCCAGCGGTAGTACGACGGGTCGCAGGTCGAGACCTCGTGCTTCCAGGCGAAGCGGCCGCCCATGCCCTTGAGCTGCTCGCGGAAGCGGGCGATGTTCCGCTCCATCAACTCCATCGGGTGGACGTTCTGCTTCAGCGCGAAGTTCTCGCTGTGGATGCCGAACGCGTCGAAGCCCATCGGCTCGAAGACGTCGTGGCCCTGCATGGACATGAAGCGCCCGTGGATGTCGGCGCCGGTGAAGGCGTAGACGTTGCCCACGTGCAGCCCCTCGGCTGACGGGTAGGGGAACATCATCAGGTTGTAGAAGGGCCGCTTGGCGTTGTGGACATCCGTTTCGTAGATGTCCGACTCGGCCCAGCGCTCCCTCCACTTCGCCTCGATCGCCTTATGGTCGTAGCGTGCCATGGTTGTACACCAGTATGGTGAGCGACGCGCGAAGGTGTCAACTCGGAGGCGGGCGTGTTCAGGACCGCCGAAACTGATCGAGGACTCGGATTGAATTCTCAAGTTCCTCTACGGGCACGCTGTCGAGCAATGCGAGCACCCTCCGCGCTAGTTCGCGCACCTCGCTCCGGCGGTATTGGCGGTATGAGAGGATGATGCCCGAATGAGCGCGGCCAGACGCGAACCAGTCGCGGCCGATCTCGATGAAGTCGCGGTAGTTGAAGGAGAAAAGAGCGCGCCCCTCAGCGGAGGCCTGCTCTAGTTGCTCCTCGTCGGTGACGCCCAACGCGCCCGTCTCATGGGCGCTGACGACATCCTGACCGGCAGAGCGGAGGATGCGCGCGAGATCGGGAAGGACGTCTCCGTCGAGGCAAAGGCTGGCCCTCACCGCTTCTTGAAGACCACGCGGCCCTTCTCGGCGACGGCGAAGCCGTACCGTTTGGCGAGCGCCTCAGGCGTCGAGTGCGCGATGAACGCGTCTACCTCGTCGCGATGGTCCAGGTAGTAGCTGATGGCATCGTAGATGGCGGCGGGGGCGAGCTGCGGATACGCCGCGATGATCTCGGCAGGCTCTTCGCCGGCCTGGAGGAGCCGCGCTATGAACGCCACGCCGATGCGCGTGCCAGCGATCACCGGCTCGCCGCCAGCGACGCCCTCGACCCTGACGATGTGTGGGTGTTCTGTCCTCAGCTCCGTCGCCATCACGTTCCTCCTCCTCATTGTAGGCCAACGCCGCGCAGGGAGACAAAGGTAGCCCGTCCCCGTCACCTAACGCGCCGCCCCTTCGCCCACCACCCTACCCCGCCCAGCACGATCGCGGCGCCAGCCACCGCAGCCGCGAGCGCGATCCATGCGCCCGACGCGCCTCCGCCTGACGTCTCCGCGGCCGCGGACGCGCCCGCCACGTCCGGCGGTTCGGCGATGCCGCCGACCGGCGCGGAGTCGAACCACGGGCTCGTGAACGGCGAGCCGAGGAAGAAGTCGAGCAGCATCGTGCCCACCTTCTCCTGACCCGACTGCGATGGGTGGGTGCCGTCGCTGACCAAGTCGCCCTGCAGCCAGGTGAGGCCGTCGGAGCGGGGCAGGACGCCGTCCGCCCACAAGTACGGCCCCCAGGCGACCCACGGCGCGACCGTGTTGTAGTTCAGGTCGCCCGCGCGCGGGTCGACGGGCGTCCCGCCGTTGCGCATCTGGTCGATCTGCGCCTGCACGAGCCACTTCATCGCGAAGCCGGACTCGTAGGCGTACGGCTCGGGGTTTAGGGTGGTCGTCGCGTAGCCCGCGTAGATGCGGCTGGAGACGAAGACCAGCTTCACGTTCGGGTAGCGCACCTTCAGCGCGCGCATGATGTTGCCGGTGTACGTCTCGAGGTTGTAGGCGTCGGCCGAGGTGGCGGGCAGCGATGACGTCGGCCCGGCGTCGGCGACCTTCACCCAGACGACCTGCACCTGCGCCTCCGAGAGGCCCTGCGGCGTCAGGCGCGTGTCCAGCACGCGCGCGTAGTTGGGGTCGGTAGGCATGTCCCATGTCTGCGCCGTCTGTCCGCCAGCGGCGCCATTCACGATGGTGAGTGTCGAGTGGTTCACGCGCGCATCGAGCGCCGCCTGCCCCATGAACGTCCAGGCGGCGCACGGCAGGGCGGAGTTGCCCGAGCAGAACTCCTGCGTCGTGTTCGACATGCCAACGGAAAGCAGCACGATCTTGCCGCCGGCGTTCGGGTCGCCGTTCGTGTCCAGCGGCTGCACCGATGCGGCGCGCGCCATGCCGGTCGCCGCGTGGTCGGCGGGCGCGTCGTTGCTGCCGTTCTCGTACAGCCCGCCGCCGAAGCTCAGGTACGTCTGCGCGCCCATGTCCGTCAGCGGTACCAGCCCTGTCGAATCGAGGGCGCCGGCGTCACCGACGGGCGACAGCAGCAGCGGGCCTGTCAGGACGAAGAAGGCTAGAAGGAGCGTTCGGGCCATGGGACAACTCCGCCCTCAGTCTACAGCAGCACGATTAGCGGCGTGCCCTGGTCGACGCGCTGGCCGGCCGACACGTAGACGGCCTTCACTGTGCCCGCGCGACGGGCGTGCAGGTCGTTCTGCATCTTCATCGCCTCGATCACCGCGAGCACCTGGTTCGCCTCCACCTCGTCGCCCGGCTGGACGTGGATCTCCCGCACGATGCCCGACATCGGCGACTTGAGCACCCACTCGCCGGTATCGGCCGCCGTCTCGACAGCCTCCGGGCCGCCGGCGCGGCGGCGCCCGCCGAGCAGGCCGGGCGCGGTGATCGTGAAGAGGCGCGAGCCGATGACGATGTGGTACCCCTGCGGGCTCTCCTCGGCGAAGACGTCGTAGGGGTGGTGGTCGAGCAGCAGGGAGTAGCGGGCGCCGTCGCCGACGCGCTCGATGTCGAGCGGGTGCCACTCGTCGCCCAGGCGGACGCGGAAGCGCCCGTCGCGCTCCTCAACTTCGAGCTCGTGCTCCTCGTCACCCAGCTTCAGCAGGTAGGTCGATGCCATCTCGTTCGCCTGCTACCGCCGCCGCCTTTGTACCAGCAACCGGTTCTGCTGCATCCGGTCACGCCCGGCGGCGCGCCAGGCGTTGCCGTTCGCGCCCGCTGCCGGATCGGTGGCGGGCGCGCGCCGCTTGCGCAGGTGCGTGAGCACCGCGGCGATGAGGAGGGCCGCCTGCTCGTCCGGGTGGCCGTCCGGCGACTCCATCGAGAACTCCTGCTCCAGCCAGCCCGTGTGGAACTCGCCCGCGAGGAAGCGCGGGTCGGTCAGGAGCTGCTGGTGGAACGGGATGTTCGTCTGAATGCCGACGACCACGTACTCGCGGAGCGCCCGCAGCATCCGCTTGATCGCAGCGTCGCGGTCCGGGCCCCAGCAGATCACCTTCGCCAGCATCGGGTCGTAGTGGTAGGGGATCTCGCCGCCGGCGTAGAGCGAGCTGTCGACGCGCACGCCCGGGCCCGCGGGCTCCTCGACCCAGTCGACCAGACCGAGCGACGGCAGGAAGTTGTTGTACGGGTCCTCGGCTGAGATGCGACACTCGATCGCGTGGCCGCTCGGCCGGATGTCCTCCTGCCCGTAGGGCAGCGGCTCGCCCGCCGCGACGCGGATCTGATCGGCGACAAGGTCGCGTCCGACGCAGAACTCGGTGACCGGGTGCTCCACCTGAAGGCGCGCGTTCACCTCTAAGAAGTAGAAGTGGCCGTCCTTGTCGAGCAGGAACTCGACGGTGCCGGCGTTCTGGTAGTCCGAAGCCTGCGCCCCCGACACCGCCGCCTGCCACATCTGCTGTCGGGTCGCCTCGTCTATCGCGATGGAGGGCGACTCCTCCACCAGCTTCTGGTGGCGGCGCTGGATCGAACACTCGCGCTCGCCCAGCGCTACGGCGTTGCCGTGCTGGTCGGCGATCACCTGCACCTCGATGTGTCGCACGGGCGAGAGGTACTTCTCGACGTACACGCCGCCGTGTCCGAACGCGGCCGTCGCCTCGCTCGCGGCGACGCGCAGCGCGTTCTCCATCTCGGCGGGGCTCGGCACGTGGCGAATGCCCTTGCCGCCACCGCCCGCAGCCGCCTTGATCAGTACCGGATAGCCGATCTCGTCCGCGACCCGCACCGCCTCGTCTATCTCCACCTCTCCGTCGGCGCCCGGCACGACGGGCACGCCCGCCGCGCGCATCTTCTTGCGGGCGGCCACCTTGTCGCCCAGCAGGCGCATGGCCTCGGGCGTTGGCCCGATGAAGGCGATGCCCGCCGTTCGACACGCCTCGGCGAAGTCGGCGTTCTCGGAGAGGAAGCCGTAGCCCGGGTGGATCGCGTCGGCGCCCGCGCGCCGCGCCACCTCGATCACCTTTTCGATGCTCAGGTAGCTCTCGCGTGGCGGGCCGGCGCCAAGCAGGTAGGCCTCGTCGGCGTAGCGAGCGTGGAGCGCGTTGCGGTCGACGTCGGAGTAGACGGCGACCGTGGCGATGCCCAGCTCGCGACAGGTACGCATCACCCGAAGGGCGATCTCGCCCCGGTTGGCCACGAGGATCTTCTTGAACACGGCGACAGGAACGTAGCACGGGCCCGAGACTGGGGCAAGCGAAGCCCCGCCACCGTTGCACTTGACATTGTGGAGCGGCGCTGGCATCCTTAGAGAGTCCCCTGCCTCGTGTGCGAAGGTGCACTGCGCCCAGCTTCAGACCTGACCCGAGCGACCGATACCTAGAGTGGAGAGGCCGTGAACCCCGCCAAGCCACGCCCAGTCGTACTGCGCCCGCTAACCGCGGCGGCGATAGTCTGCGCGGTCGTCACGGCCCTGCTGTTCCGCGCCGTCCAGCCACCGGCCGTCGAGAGCGCCGCGACGCTGCCCAGCGGCTTCATCGACACCCAGATCGTCAGCGCCGGACTCTCGAACCCGACGGCGATGGCCATTGCGCCGGACGGTCGCGTCTTCATCACCGAGCAGGGTGGCAGCGTGCGTGTTGTCGAGGGGGGTGCGCTCCTGGGAACGCCGTTCGTGACGGTCACGGTGCACTCCAGCGGCGAGCGAGGCCTGCTCGGCATCGCCTTCGATCCGAACTTCGCCACGAACCAGTACGTCTACGTCTACTACACGGCCACCACCCCTGCCATCCACAACCGCGTCAGCCGCTTCACGGCCAGCGGTAACGTCGCCGTGCCTGGCAGCGAGGTGCCCATTCTGGAGCTCACGAACTTGGGCGGTTCGGTGAACCACAACGGCGGCGCGCTCCACTTCGGTGTCGACGGGAAGCTCTACATCGCCGCCGGCGACAACCAGAACGGCAACAACGCGCAGGACCTGGGCAATCTCCTGGGCAAAGTCCTCCGCATCAACCCGGACGGCTCCATCCCATCTGACAACCCCTTCTTCAACACCGCGACCGGCGTGAACCGGGCGATCTGGCTGCTCGGCTTTCGCAACCCGTTCACCTTCGATATCCAGCCGGGCACCGGTCGCACGTTCGTAAACGACGTCGGTGAGGCCTCCTGGGAGGAGATCAACGACGGTATCGCCGGCTCCAACTACGGCTGGCCGGCCACCGAAGGCGAGACGTCGAATCCCTCTTACCGGAGCCCCATCTTCGCCTACAACCACGGTGGCGCCAGCACGCAAGGCTGCGCGATCACCGGCGGCGCGTTCTACAACCCGCAGGCGAGCCAGTTCCCGCCCGACTACACCGGCGACTACTTCTTCGCCGACTTCTGCAACGGCTGGATCCGCCGCTACGATCCGGCGACTGACAGCGCCACCGGCTTCGCGACGAACGTGTCCTGGCCCGTCGACCTGAAGGTCGGGGCGGATGGAGCGCTCTACTACCTGGGCAGGGAGCCGGATGCCCTGCACAAGATCACCAATCCCGCCGGCCTGGGGGTGACCATCGCCACCCATCCCGCGTCGCAGATCGTCTCGGTCGGGCAGCCGGCGACGTTCACGGTGAGCGCCTCCGGTTCGCCGCCGCTCAGCTACCAGTGGCAGCGCAACGGATCGAACATCCCGGGTGCGACCAGTGACACCTATACGCTCGCGTCCGCGGCCATCGGCGACAACGGCGCCACCTTCCGCGCCGTCGTCTCGAATGCGTTCGACAGCGCGACGAGCAACTCCGCGACGCTCACGGTAACGACGAACCAGCCTCCGGTCGCCACCATCACGGCTCCGGCGAACGGGACGCTCTACTCCGCCGGCGATACGATCAACTACTCGGGCACCGGATCCGACCCGGAGACGGGCGCCATTCCGCCCAGCGGCTTCGCGTGGAAGGTAGACTTCCACCACGATTCGCATAGCCACCCGTTCATCCCGTGGACCAGCGGAAGCCAGAGCGGCTCGTTTCCCATCCCGACCATCGGTGAGGTGTCTGCCAACGTCTGGTACCGCATCGAGCTCCGCGTGACCGACTCCGTCGGCCTCACGCACACGGTGACGCGGGACATCCTTCCGCGCACCGTCACCATCAATCTCGTAACCAGTCCGCCGGGCCTCCAGGTGACGCTTGACGGCCAGCCGGTCACGACGCCCGCATCAGTCAGCAGCGTCGTCGGGCTCCAGCGTGGGCTCGGCGTGGTGTCGCCGCAGACCTCCGGCGGGACCGGCTACGTGTTTGATTCGTGGTCGCACGGCGGGGCTGCGTCGCAGAACATCGCCACGCCTAGCAGCAACGTCACCTACCAGGCGAACTTCGTCCAGGCGGTCACGTTCGACGACCGGCCAGGCCAAAACCAGGTCCTCAACGGCCAGTACCCCACGGGCGTCATCGACTGGGGCTCGAACGGCTGGTACCACTCAGGACCGTTCGGCGGGTTCACCACCAAGAGCGTCGGGTTCAACGGCCCCGGGATGACCAGCGGCACGTTCTCCTTCATCACGCCCCTGCGCCTGCAGCGGGTGGATGCCTACAACGGTGGTGTGGCAAGCACCGTGACGTTGCGCTGCACGGGCCAGCCGGACCGCGTCGTCTCGGTCGCGCCGGGCCAGCTCACCACCATCAATACCAACTGGACCGGCGCCTGCTCCAGCGTGACGTTCATCAGCACGAACGGTTGGGACACAAACTTCGACAATCTCGTGCTGACCGGCGGTGGCTCAGGCGGCCCGGACACCGACAGCGACGGCTGCTCTGACTCCGCCGAACAGCAGACCGCGCCGGGCAGCGAGTTCACCGGCGGCCGCCGCGATCCGAACAGCTTCTGGGACTTCTTCGACACGCCGGACGACGCCAACTCGCGCGACGGCGCCGTCTCGGCCGCGGACATCGCGCGCGTCATCACTCGCTTCGGGACGTCCGGCTCCGCCACGTCGATCGCGAACGCGCTCGCGCCTCCGACGCCCGGCTATCACGCCGCCTTCGACCGCGGCGCACCTAGCCCCGGAGCCGATCAGTGGGACGCGACAGGCGCCGACGGCTCGATCACCACAGGCGATATCCTGGCGGCTGTAGTGCAGATGGGCCACTCCTGCGTCGGCTCCTAGCGACTACGGCTCGCGGAGGCCGACCACTCGCGACACCGGTAACACGAACAGAAGCCCGTTTCCTTCGTCCGAGAGATCGCCCAGCACGCCCTCCGTCGCCGCCACGAGCGCATCAACGGCCTCGTCTCGCACAAGCGCGAAGACCATCCTCCGTGGCGCATCGTCGGACTGGAGCAGGTCGCGAATGCTCGGCAGCAGCGGCAGCTCCTCGCGCCGGCCGCGCTCGCGCGGGTCGCGTGTGCCCTTCGCGTCGACGATCGTGACCGCTGGGGCGCCCGCGTCGTGCCACGCGGCCACCACCTCCTCGAAGTGACGCTGGTCATGCAGGATCAGGACGACTGTGCTGTACATTGCGCGCTTCTCCTTCGCCGGCGAACACGAGATTGAGCAGTGGCGGTGTGATCAACGTGGTCACCAGGACCATTAGCACCACCACCGAGAACTGATCGGTGTCGATCAGGCCGTGGGTGAGCCCGACGCTCGCCACGATCAGCCCCACCTCACCTCTGGACACCATGCCCGTCCCGATCTGCAGCGAGCTGCGCAGCCCTTCGCCGCCCAGGTAGGCGCCCAGCCCCGAGCCCAGCACCTTCGACACCACAGCGACAGCGCAGATCACGACCAGCAACAGCACGTCCGAACCTTCCAGACCGCCCGCGTCCGCCGAGAGCCCGACACCCACGAAGAAGATCGGGACGAAGAAGGCGTAGGCCAGTGTGCGGAACTTCTCGTCGATGACGCGGTGTACGTCCGTCGTCCGGAGGAAGACGCCGGCGAGGAACGCGCCCGTGATCAACGCCACTTCGCCCACATACTCGGCGAACCAGGCGAAGAGCAGCATCACGACGATCGCCGTCACAGCTACCCCCTCGCTCATCGGCGTGTTCATCGACCAGCGCGCGACCCACGGCAGGACGAATCGGCCCACGACCAGCGCTACGACGAAGAACAGCAGGACACGGCCCACGATCAGGAACACCTCGCCGGCGTTGCTGGCGCCGCCCTCCTCGACGCCGAACGCGACGAAGAAGGAGAGCACCAAAATCACCAGCACATCGTCGATCACCGCCGCCGCCAGGATCGCGATGCCCTGACGCCGCTGCAGCACCCCCAGCTCCATCAGCGTGCGCGCCGAGATGCTCACGCTCGTCGCCGAGAGGATGACGCCGATGAACAGCGCGTCCTTGAATGAGAAGTCGAAGGGGAGCACGGTGGCCGTCCCGAGCACGATCGGGAACATGACGCCGAACGTGCCTGCCAGGAACGCCACCCGCCGCACCTTGTTCACCTCGCCGACGTCGGTCTCCAGCCCCGCCAGGAACATCAGGAACACGACGCCCAGCTCCGCAAGCAGGAGCACGGTCTCCTCCAGGTGTGGGTCGGTCACAAAGTCCGCGCCGAACAGGTCGATAGCCGTTGGGCCCAGCAGCACGCCGGCGATCAGCTCGCCCAGCACGGCCGGCTGGCCCAGCCGCGCCGCCAGCATGCCGGACGACTTCGCGGCCACCAGGATGATGATCAGGATGATCAGGAACTGGAGGGTAGGGGACACGCCCAGCGCTCCTTGCGTTGCCCGGCGTCCGGCGCGACGGTCACGAGACCATCATCCCCTGACCGCGCATCTGGGTCAAACACTCCTTACCCGGCCCCTGGCGGCCGCCGGGCAGGGATGAGCGCGCGCTTGTGGCTGGTTGACATCCGGAGCGCCACTCGTCTGCCCTCCCGGCGCACTGTGATAGCATGATCGTGTCGAGCTACCTTACCCGTGTTGTGTCGAGTTTCGGGGTGCAGACAAGATGGCCTCCCAAGTAGGATTCCCGATCATCGTCGACTACTTGGACGGCCTACTCCAAGTATCCCGCTACGACGAGGGCGAACCTTCCAATGGCCTCATGGTCGATGCAGGAAGTCCCGTAACGCGCGTGGCTGCGGCAGTGAACACATCGTTCGATTCCATCGGCGGCGCCGCATCTGCCGGCGCCGAGCTCCTCTTGGTCCACCACACGACCTGGGCGAGCATCGACCATGAGCTAAAGCCCAGAAGGAGGCGGCGCTGAAGGATGCCGGCATCTCGCTCTACGCCGCCCACGCCGCGCTCGACTGCCATTCCGAGTTCAGCAATTCGGAACTGCTCGCGCGGCACCTGGGCGTTCGGATCCTTGGGCGCTTTGTGGAGTACAGCGGAGGCCTCGCCGGCGCGTACGGCGCTGTCGACGGGTCATTCGACCAGTTTGTCGAGCGAGTCCGGGCCGGCCTCGGCGCGCGCGTAGATGCCTGGGAAAATAGCGAATCCTTCGCGCGAGTAGGTGTCGTCGCAGGTGGAGGCGGATGGACGACGTATCTGAAAGAAGCTCGGTCACTGGCGTGCGATACGTACCTGACAGGGGAAGGTTCCATGTACACGAAGCTCTACGCTCGTGAGTCGGGCATGAATCTAGTCATGGCGACACACTACGCCACGGAGATGTATGGGATCCGAGCTCTTGCGGGGCACGTCGCCGAGCGCTTCGAGCTTCCCTGGGACTTCGTGAGAGAAGACCCCGACGTGGCTTAGGACCTCGCACGGCGTACGCTAGCTCCGCGTCGCGACCTCGTCTTTCAGCCGGTCGATGACCTGGAAGAGGGGCAGCGCCCCCAGGTCGGAGCCGTCCCGCTGGCGCACTGCCACCGCGTCTGCCTCCTGCTCCCGGTCGCCGACGACAAGCATGTAGGGCACCTTCTGCATCTGCGCGTCGCGGATCTTCGCCTGCATCCGCTCGCCACGCGTGTCCATCTCGACACGAAGGCCTTCCGCCCGCAGGTCGTCGACGACGCGCTCCGCGTACTCGGCGTGCCGGTCGGCGATCGGGATCACTACCGCCTGCACCGGCGCCAGCCAGAGCGGGAACGCGCCGCCGTAGTGCTCGATCAGCACGCCCAGGAAGCGCTCGATCGATCCGAGCAGAGCCCGGTGCACCATGTAGGGTCGGTGCTCCTTGCCGTCCTCGCCGACGTACGCGATGTCGAAGCGCTCGGGCAGGTTGAAGTCGAACTGCACGGTCGTGCACTGCCACTCCCGCCCCAGGACGTCCAGCAGCTTCACGTCGATCTTCGGGCCGTAGAACACCGCCCCGCCTTCGTCGATGTCATATGGCAGCCCTCGCGATTCGACCTCGCGCTTAAGCACGTCCTGCGCCATGTCCCAGTCCTCCGGCGATCCGGCGTACTTCGCTGGCGCTGTCGCCAGGTAGACGTGGTAGTTCTCGAAGCCGAACGCCTGCAAGAAGAACATCATGAAGTCCAGAGCGCGGCCCACCTCCTCGCCGACCTGGTCCGGCCGGCAGAAGATGTGCGCGTCGTCCTGCGTGAAGCCGCGCACCCGCAGCAGGCCGTGTAGCACCCCCGATCGCTCGTACCGGTAGACCGTGCCCAGCTCCGCCATCCGAATCGGCAGGTCGCGATAAGAGCGCGTCATGCTCTTGAACATCTGGATGTGGAACGGGCAGTTCATCGGCTTCACGTAGTAGTCTTGCCCGTCCACGTCCATCGGCGAGTACATGTTCTCGCTGTAGAAGTCCAGGTGGCCGCTCGTCGACCACAGCGTGCCCTTGCCGATGTGCGGCGAGTAGACGATCTCGTAACCGGCACGGAAGTGCTCCTGGCGCCAGAAGTCCTCGATCGCCGTGCGCACGCGGCCGCCCTTCGGGTGCCAGTAGACGAGGCCCGGCCCGAACTCCTCGTGGAACGAAAAGAGGTCGAGCTCGCGTCCCAGCCTGCGATGGTCGCGCCGCTGCGCCTCCTCCAGCCGCGCCAGGTGCTCGTCAAGCTCGTCCTGCGTCTCGAAGAGCGCGCCGTAGATGCGTTGGAGCATAGGGTTGTGCTCGTCGCCCCGCCAGTACGCGCCGGCGATGCTCGTCAGCTTGAACGCGCCCACCTGCCCCGTGCGCTCCACGTGCGGGCCCTCGCAGAGGTCCGTGAACGAGCCGTGGTCGTAGAGGCTGACGCGCTCGTCTCCGATGCCGTCGATGAGCTCCAGCTTGAACGGCTGCTCGGCGAACATCCGCCGCGCCTCGTCCTTGTCGGTCTCGCGCTGAACGAATGGCTGGTCGCCGGCGATCGTCTTGCGCATCCGCTTCTCTATCACGGCCAGGTCGTCGGGCGTGATCGGGCGCGATAGCTCGAAGTCGTAGTAGAAGCCGTGCTCGATCGGCGGCCCGATCGCGAACCTCGATCCGGGGAAGATCTCCAGCACCGCTTCCGCCATGACGTGCGCCGCCGAGTGCCGCATGCGATACAGCCGGTCCTCCTTCGACATCTCCTTCAGTTGACTCATGACCTATCTCCTTCCGTAGGGGCGACCGTCCGATCGCCCGGGGCGCGCAGCCGGCGCGCACCCACAAGATGAAACAGCCTCCCGCCCTAAGGGACGGGAGGCTGCGCTCACGTGGTTCCACCCTCGTTCGGCGGATCGTACGAGCCCGAAGGCCAGGTTACAGCCTGGCGACGGGTAGCAGGTCCACCCTCGACTCGGCCGCTAACGGGGCCATCCGGGGCCGCCTACCGTCCGCCTTTCGGCGGATTCGGGGCCCGGCTCGCAGGTGGTCTTCGCGGCGGTCGAGCCGGGGCGCTTCCAGCCTGGGCGCCCCTCTCTGACGACTCGCGTTCGCCGCTACTCGTCCTGGTCTCCGCCTGTCCTGCGGTTAGGCGATCGTGTTCTCGCTTCTCGCCTCCCGCGTCTTGCTTCCAACGATGGTGGGCGGTACTGGACTCGAACCAGTGACCTCTGCGATGTCAACGCAGCGCTCTAGCCAACTGAGCTAACCACCCGGGTTCGACCTCATGCTAGCAAGGGTACGGGAAGGCCGTCAACAAGTGCGGTCGTCCTGCCATACGCATCAACGTCCGTCCCCTCGCCCTTGCTCGACAATTGACGCCGCCGCCGGTGTGCTATCCTGCAGGTGAGGTAGCTGTCACGCGGCCGGGCCGCAGGCGGCTGCCTTGTTGCACCGCGGAGCAGTTGCCCAGGCGAATTCGCCTGTGCTATACTCGCGCCGCATTTGGGCCGCTAGCTCAATTGGTAGAGCAGCTGACTCTTAATCAGCGGGTTGCAGGTTCGAGTCCTGCGCGGCCTACCAACGAAGGGGGAAGTGTCGGAACTGGTAGACGAGCATGACTTAGGATCATGTGCCGCAAGGCGTAGGAGTTCGAGTCTCCTCTTCCCCACCACGATCTGCTACGCTCTCTGCCGTCCGCCCAAGGTGGACGGCGCTGAACATGTGAAAGCGAGGGCCCGCTAACGCTCATGGCGCCGCTCCTGCAAGTGAAAGACCTCCGCACCTACTTCTTCACTGACGATGGAGTGGTGAAGGCGGTCGACGGCGTCAGTTATGATCTCGAAGAGGGCGAGACGCTGGGCCTGGTGGGCGAAAGCGGCTGCGGCAAGTCGGTCAGCGCGCTCTCCATCCTGCGCCTCATCGCCAGCCCGCCGGGCAAGATCGTCGGCGGTGAGGTGATCTTCGAGGGCGACGACCTGCTCAAGCTGGACGAGGACGAGATCCGCCACGTCCGCGGGAACCGCATCGGCATGGTCTTCCAGGAACCGATGACCTCCCTCAACCCCGTCCTCACCATCGGCCGGCAGCTCACCGAGGCGCTCGAGCTTCACCTCAAGATGGACCGCGCTTCCGCGGAGCGGCGCGCCGTCGAGCTGTTGGAGATGGTCGGCATCTCGGAGGCGGCGGGGCGCGTCGGCGATTACCCGCACCAGTTCTCGGGCGGGATGCGCCAGCGCGTCATGATCGCCATGGCGCTCTCCTGCAACCCCAAGCTCCTCTTGGCCGACGAACCGACGACCGCGCTCGACGTCACCATCCAGGCGCAGGTGCTGGAGATCCTCGCCCGCCTCAGCCGTGAGCTCGGCACCGCCGTGATCATCATCACCCACAACCTGGGCGTCGTCGCCCGCTACGCCGACCGCGTGAACGTCATGTACGCGGGGAGGATCATCGAGAGCGCATCGTCGAAGGAGCTGTACAAAAACCCGCGCCACCCGTACACGCTGGGGCTGCTCAAGTCGGTCCCGCGCCTCGACCAGTCGCGCAAGAGCAAGCTCGACCCGATCGAAGGCGTCCCGCCCGATCTGATCAGCCTGCCGCCGGGGTGCTCCTTCTACCCGCGCTGCTCGTTCCGCGTCGACAAGTGCAAGGAAGAGATGCCGCCGCTCATGCAGGTGGGCGACAAGCACATGGCCGCATGCTGGGAGTGGAAGCAGGTAGCTGCCGCCGCGCCGGGAGTTGGATCATGACCACCGAAGCCGTCGAGCGCACCGAGGGCGGCGTCCGTCAGGGCGACATCCTCGTTGACGTTCAAAACCTCAAGGTGCACTTCCCCATCACGGCCGGGCTCATCTTCCAGCGCAAGATCGCCGATGTCAAGGCCGTCGACGGCATCACCTTCCAGATCCGCAAGGGCGAGACCCTGGGCCTGGTGGGCGAGAGTGGGTGCGGCAAGTCAACCACCGGACGCGCGATCCTGCAGCTCTACCGGCCCACCGAAGGCGAGGTCAAGTTCGGGCAGACTGAGCTCACCCACCTCAAGGGCGACGAGCTGCGCCGGATGCGACGCCAGATGCAGATGATCTTCCAGGACCCCTACGCCTCGCTCAACCCGCGCATGTCCGTCGGCGCCATCATCGGCGAGCCGCTCGCGATCCACGGCCTGGCCAAGGGCAAGGCCCGGCGGGAGCGCGTCGCCGAGCTGATGCGCATCGTCGGCCTCAACCCCTACTACGTCAGCCGTTACCCGCACGAGTTTTCCGGCGGCCAGCGTCAGCGCATCGGCGTCGCCCGCGCGCTCGCAGTCGAGCCGGAGTTCATCGTCGCCGATGAGCCGGTCTCCGCGCTGGACGTGTCGATTCAGGCGCAGATCATCAATCTCCTCGAGGACCTGCAGGAGCAGTTCGGCCTCACCTACCTGTTCATCGCCCACGACCTCTCGGTCGTGCGCCACATCAGCGACCGGGTCGCGGTCATGTACCTCGGCAAGATGATGGAGCTGACGGGGCGCGACGAGCTCTACCAGAACCCGCTGCACCCCTACACCAAGGCGCTCCTCTCCGCCGTGCCCGTGCCCGACCCGGAGGTGGAGTCGACGCGAGAGCGCATCATCCTCACCGGCGACGTGCCCAGCCCCCTCCGCCCGCCGCCAGGCTGCGTCTTCCACACGCGTTGCCCCGTCGCCATCGACGAGTGCCGTCAGGTGATCCCGGAGTGGCGCCAAGTCTCGACCGACCACTGGGTCGCCTGCCACCGCGTCTAGGCCCCGGTCGGACAACTTACTCCGCTTGCGAACGGTCTGGCACGGCGAGATCCGCGATCCACAGATGGCCCGGGTGCGCCAGTTCCAGCGCGCTCCGTAGCCACGCCCGCTGCCTGTCATCGAGCCTCGGCAGGACGGCGTCGAAATCGTTCGTGTTCCGTTCCACGTCTGCATGCTTCGCCTTGTACAGGAGGGAGACCTCCGGGCACACGTACGGCACGCCGTCCTGCGTGGTCCGGCCGAGTTGGTCGATCGGCAGACGGACCCTCGGATCGCGACGGAACAGCCAGTCACCGTCCTCCCGGTCCTCGAGCAGGAACTCCAACGCCCAGCGGCCGTCCGTTCGCGGCCGCGCCCAGAACTGGTGACGCGGCGCGGCGAGCCGGTCGCCGTCCTGCCACGGCGACAGCTTGCCGTCGTGCGCGACCTGCATGTCCCAGTCCGAGAAATGCGCGCGAAGCAGGCGCTGCTCGTCGCGCAGCACCGCGATGTCGATGTCCCCGTGTTGCCGGGTCTGGTTGCCCAGAAACAGGTCGATGGACCAGCCGCCGGCGATCCACCAGCGCTCGGGGTACCCGGCGAACATCGGCGCAGCCTCTTCGGGCGTGACTTCCGCCCACGTCTCAGTCATGGCATCACGATAGCGTAGGGGGGCGTTCAATCGAACGCCCCCTACGTCTTCCTCGCCTGGGTTCTGGCGAGCGCGCCTTATTGCATCGAGCCGGCCTTCAGCAGGCCGATCACGTGTCCCTCAGGGTCCGCGAGCATCGCGATCTCCGGCCCGCCCGGCACGGCCATCGGCGGCATCACGGTCTGTCCGCCCAGCCCCTCGGCCTTCTTCAGGTACGCGGGCAGGTCATCGACCTCCACGTAGAACGTGACGTGGCCGGCGCCCCCGTCCTGCCCCGCTGAGATGCCGCCGCCGATACCCGTCTCGCTAGCGTCGGTCATGCCGTAGTTCATCGGATTGTTGGCGTCGACCTTCCAGCCGAAGAGGCCGCTGAAGAACTCCTGGAGTTTCTTTCCGTCCTTGCCGACCACCTCGAAGTGCGTCACTGGGTTCTTTGCCATGGTGATTCTCCTTTCATCGTCCGGTGTGTCGCTGCTACGTGTACCCGTGTCGATACGACCGCGTTGCGCGGCCGGATTCGCGTGCTATCAGGGCCCGCCGCGCTCCATCTGGAAGAGCTGGAGGAAGTTGCCCTCCGGGTCCTCGAACGTCGCGATCCAGCCGCCGCCGAAGTTGTTCGGCTCTTCGATGAACTTCACCCCCGCGGCCTTCAGCCGGGCGCTGTCGGCCTGGATGTCGTCCGTCTCGAAGCCGACGATGTGGCGCGCCGGGTCGACCGCGCGGCCGCGCACGTCGCTGTGCGTGCCCAGCGCGACGGTTGGTTCGTTCGGGTCGCCGAAGATCACGAAGCCCGGAGACTCCATGCCCACCTTCAAGCCCAGTGTGTCGCGATAGAAGGGCAATAGGTTGTTGAGGTCTTCGCTCCAGATCGAGGTGAGTCCGAGTCTGCCGATCATTGTTCTGCCTCCTTGCTATGCGTTCAGCCGGTCGCGATCTGCGCGGATCTGATTGATGTGGTCTGTTAGGTGAAACCCGGCCGCGGCCTCTGCCCACTGTGCCAGCGTCACATTCTCGCCGAACGGCGTGTCCTTCAGCAACGGCACGCGCGCCTTCCGCTCAAGCTGCTCCTGGCTCAGGCTGCCCAGGTAGCTCGCGATCTCATCGTACTGCGCCCGCACCTGCGACGCGAGAGCTTCGAAGCTCATCGCTTGCCGTTCCGGCGAGTAGTAGGGCAGGCCGGTGACGATGCCGATTAGCGGCTCATCCTCCTCGACGAAACGAACGAAGCCGTACGTCGTGAGGGCGTCCGCCTCGCCGCACAGGTGCGAGAGCGCCTCCTTCACGCACCATTCGCCGTCCGCGGGACGCCGACCCGCGGTCCCGTCATCGAAGCCCGCGAGGGCCTCGTCCAGCTCCCGGACCTTGGCCGCGTACGTGTCCTGTAGCGATGTTGCTGCTGCTGAGACCATGATTGCGCCCTCCTTGATGGCTAGTGCATGCTGATTATATAGTGACTATTCTTTGTGTCAACCCCTTGTGGTACAATATTTCCGCGAGGAGCATAGGGAGGAATGGTCCGCCAGTACAACCAGCCGTGTCCTATCGCCCTCACGCTCGATATCGTGGGCGACCGCTGGACGCTGATCATTCTGCGCGACCTCCGCTTCGGGCTCACCAAGTTCTCCGAAGTGCTCGCGAACTCGCCTGGCCTGCCGCCCAGGATCCTCTCGGAGCGGCTGAAGAAGCTCGTAGAGCATGGCCTGGTTGAGCGCGTCGTCTACAGCGAGCATCCCCTCCGCGCCGAGTACCGCCTGACGGAGAAGGGGATCTCGCTGGAGCCCGTCATGGAAGCGATCGCCGCCTGGGGCATGCAGCATCTGCTGGAAGACGGCGAGCGGGCCGCCGTCCAGTCGCGACTGCGCGAGGTCCTCGGTCACGAGGTCGGCGCAGCGAGCGCGGACTGACCCAACTCCCACCTGAATGTAGCCGCGGCTTTCCACCGGACGTCCACCCCGTCGAGTCATCGGAGCCGTAGCCGAGGCTTTCCAGCCTCGGCGTGAGGTGCGCCGCACAGGCATACGACCCGCTTCACGCAGTGCCCGTGCTACCATGAAAGACACCGTGACCAGATTCGCCGATCCCACCTACCTCCTGCGCGAGCAGTACCGCGACGATTCGAATCTGAGCGCCCGCATCGCCCTGCACGAGCGCTTCAGCACGAACGCCGCTGACTGGTATCGATGGCTGTTCGATCACCTATCGATCGGGCAGGGACAGGTCGTCGTCGAAGTA
The DNA here is from genome assembly GCA_040882355.1 of Dehalococcoidia bacterium. Classification (GTDB taxonomy): domain Bacteria; phylum Chloroflexota; class Dehalococcoidia; order DSTF01; family RBG-16-68-14; genus JBBEBM01. The sequence goes on from JBBEBM010000001.1 coordinate 18,058, forward strand.
GGCTGCGGCAACGGCACCTTCTGGCTCAGGAACGCCGTCCGCCTGCCCGCCTGCGAGCTTCTGCTGAGTGACCTCTCGCTTGGCATGGTCGCCGGCACCCGGCGCCGGCTCCTCGGGCGCGCCGCCGCACCGCGCTTCGCCGTCCTCGACGCGCAGGCGCTGCCGCTGCGGCCTGGCAGCGTCGATCTCGTGATCGCCAATCACATGCTCTACCACGTCCCCGATGTCGAGCGGGCCCTGCGCGAGATTCGCCGCGTCCTTCGGCCGGACGGCCGGCTGGTCGCCGCCACCAACGGCCACGCCCACCTCCGGGAGCTCGACGGCCTGCTCGCGCGGCTCGCGTTGCGCAGTGAACGCCACGCCGACGCCGAACGCTTCGGCCTCGAGACCGGCCCGCCGCAACTTGCGCCCTTTTTCTCGAACGTCGATCTCCTTCGCTACGAGGACTCGCTCGCCGTTACTGAGAGCCAGCCCCTCGTCGACTACGTTCTGTCGGTGGCCCCGGCCGGCGCTGTCACAGAAGCGGCGTTGCGCGATCTGCGTTCCCACATCGACCGCACCATCGCCCATGAGGGCGCCTTCCACCTGTCGAAGGACGTCGGCGTGCTGGTGGCGTCGGCGTAATGCAGCGCGATCTCATCCGCAACTTCTGCATTATCGCTCACATCGATCACGGCAAGTCCACCCTCGCCGACCGCTTCCTGGAGATGACGGGACTCCTGCGCGGCTCGCGCGGCGAGCAGGTCGAGCAGGTGCTCGACTCGATGGACCTCGAGCGCGAGCGCGGCGTCACGATCAAGGCGAAGGCCGTCCGTTTGCCCTATCGCGCGGACGACGGCGTCGAGTACGAGCTGAACCTGATCGACACGCCCGGCCACGTCGACTTCGCTTACGAGGTGTCGCGCGCGCTCGCCGCCTGCGAGGGCGCGATCCTCGTCGTCGATGCGACGCAGGGCATCCAGGCGCAGACGCTGGCCAACGTCTACGTTGCGCTCGACCACAACCTCACCATCGTCCCGGTCGTTAACAAGATCGACCTGCCCGGCGCCGATCCGGAGGGCGTCGCCCAGCAGATCTGCGACGTGATCGGCTTCGACCGTGACGAAGTCCTGCTCGCATCGGCGAAGGAGGGCACCGGCACGCGCGACGTGCTCGAGGCCGTCGTGCGGCGCGTGCCCCAGCCCGGCGGGGACGAAGACGCCCCCCTGCGCGCCCTCGTCTTCGATTCCAAGTACGACTCCTACAAGGGCGTGCTCGCCTACGTGCGCGTCGTCGAGGGCGCTGTCCAAGAAGGCCACCCGCTCCGTCTGATGATCACCGCAAGCGAGATCGAGGCGCTCGAGGTCGGCGTCTTCACGCCCGGCCCGTCGCCCGTCGGCGGCCTCGCGACGGGCGAGGTCGGCTACGTCGCGACAGGCCTGAAGGACGTGCGTCAGTGCCGCGTCGGCGACACGCTCACCGACTCCCGCCGCCCGGCGAGCGAGCCGCTGCCCGGCTACCGCTCCGCCAAGCCGATGGTCTTCGCCGGCCTCTACCCCACGCAACCAAACGACTACCCGCTGCTGCGTGAGGCGCTCGAGCGGCTCCAGCTCAACGACGCCTCGCTCGCCTTCGAGCCGGAGTCGAGCGTCGCGCTCGGGCCGGGCTATCGCTGCGGCTTCCTCGGCCTGCTTCACATGGAGATCGTTCAGGAGCGGCTCGAGCGCGAGTACAACCTGGAGCTGCTGATCACCGCGCCCAGCGTCGAGTACCAGGTGCGCCGCACCGACGGCCAGGAGATCGTCGTCGACAACCCGGCCGACCTCCCATCGCCGAGCGAGGTCCTCGAGATCCGCGAGCCATGGATGCGGATCACGGTGGTCAGCCCCGCGCGTTACATCGGCGCCGTGATGGAGCTCGTTACGAGCCGCCGCGGCGACTTCAAGAAGATGGAGTACCTACAGGGAGGCAAGGACGGCGCCCCGGCGACCACCGTGCCGTCGAACAGCGACCAGCAACAGGCGATCGGCGAAGGGCGCGTGCTGCTTGAGTACCAGATCCCGCTGTCCGAGATCCTCGTGGACTTCTACGATCAGCTCAAGTCGCTCACCCAGGGCTATGCCAGTCTGGACTACGTCTTCTCACACTACGAGCCGGCCAAGCTCGTCAAGCTCGACATCCTGGTGAACGGCCAGCCCGTCGACGCCCTCTCGCTCATCACCCACTCCGCTAAGGCGGCGACGCAGGGCCGCGCGCTCGTCGACCGCCTTCGCAAGCTCATCCCGCGCCAGATGTTCGACGTACCGCTGCAGGCCGCGATCGGCGGCCGCATCGTCGCGCGCGAGACGGTGCGTGCCATGCGCAAGAACGTCCTCGCCAAGTGCTACGGCGGCGACGTCAGCCGCAAGCGCAAGCTCCTGGAGAAGCAGAAGGAAGGCAAGAAGCGCATGAAGCGCGTCGGCAACGTCGAGATCCCCCAGGAAGCCTTCCTCGCGGTGCTCCGGCTAGAGAAGTAGCACCAGTTGGCGACGATGCCAGCATAGTGAACGACTGCGGCGACTTCGCACAGGCCCGCCCAGTTGTTCGTGGGGATCGGCGTCCCAAGACGTTGCCGCGCGTCCAGGCGAGTTTGTGATAACATGCGCCTTGATTACACCATGGTCAGCGATTTGTGGGGATGACAGACATCAATCGAGAGGGCCTCACAGCAACGCTGTCGATCCTTCGCCAGACGGCGGCATCCTCCAATGTCGAAGGGATCTCGGAAGCGGCCACCCGGTCCGTCTTTGTGGAACCGATTCTACGAGCGATGGGCTTTGACGGACTCGAAGACATAGCTTGGGAGTATCACGTCAAAGCATCCAACGAGCACATAGACTACGTGTTGAAGGTGGGGGGACGGCCAGCAGTGGCCGTCGAGGCGAAGTCATTCGGGACGCATTTGGCGGACAAGCACGCAGCGAAACTCGTTCAGTATGCCGTCGTGAAGGAATCGAGTGGGGTTTGCTGACGAATGGTCGGCAGATGTGGATCTACAATACCGGTCTTCCCGGTGACTTGCGCGCCAAACATGTCGCGGACCTCGACTTTCTCGCTGGTGATGAGGAAGAAACCATCGATGTCCTGAGTCTCCTTGGGAAGGACGAGCTTGGTCGCCAGGAAGGCCTCAAGGAGTGGATGAAGAAAGCCGTCCTCGACCGAACGTTGCGCCTCGAGGTGCTTGATTCTGGATCAACCACGATCCAACAGCTCGCCTCTGCGGCAGCAACGGCCACTGGCTTTCCGGTGCCCGCGGAGGAGGTATCTCGATGGTTCGCGCGGATCCTAGCGCCAGCCCCCACCCCTGCGCCGCCCTCATCGCGGCCCGACGAGCCACAAGCAGCGATCGACATATCCCATTGGCTCCTACCTGCCGGTCCCGGAGATGATGGGGCGTTACCTGTAGAAGAGCTGCGTCGTTGGTTAGGTGCCGGAATGTGGGGCATGGGGCGCAGCACGCCCAATCGCAAATGGATGCGCCCCGGAGACTTCGTCTGCTTCTACGCAACCGGCGTTGGCGTCGTTGCCTGTGCTCGGTTGGCGGGTCTTCCGGACGAGCTGGTCACTGCTGAGGAGTGGCCCGAGCCAACCCCTATGGAGGGCGAGGTATTCAAGGTCCCGCTAGACGAAGTCCGATGGCTAGCCGAACCAATCGTTGTGGACGAGTCTCTCCGCAGTCGACTGCAAGCGTTCGAGGGCAGGAAGCAATCGCCGATCTGGTCGTGGTTTGTTCAGACGACGCGGAAGCTGTCAGATGGAGACTTTAGGCTCCTGACGGGGGCTGCTTAGCTGGAACCGGCCAGAACCAGTTCACCCGCTCTCCCGCAATGCACCACATCCGTGTTTCTTCACTCACCGCACGAGACTGACCGTAACGTGCGCGACCCTTGAATGGGGCGCTTGGCGGCGCGGGCCTACGCGCAGCTATGCCCGAACTGCGTTACCGCGGCGCCGATGTCTCCGATGCTGACGAAGCCGTCCGGTGGCTGCAGGCGCCACGGCGCTTGACCGACGTACGACCCATGACGGTCCGCGCTGACGTGGTAGTCGCTCGCGCTGCCCGGCGGCGCGAGCGGGTCCCCGTCGGGGTTGCCGCTCGCGCCGAAGCGGGCCACCACGGCTCCGATGTCGGCCACGCCGACCGTCTTGTCTCGGCCCGGCACCGCGCCTGTGTACTGGTCCATGAAGTCCCAGATGCTCTTCGGATCGCGCCGGCCGCCGGCCATTTCGCTGCCCGCCGCCGCCTGCGCCTCGCGCGTGTCCGTGCAGCCATCCTGGTCGCTGTCGGGGAGCACGTTTACCGGCGTCGCGCTGTTCGTGGTGCTGTTGTTGCCGAGCTGACCGGAACTGTTGCTGCCCCAGCACGTCACGTCGCCTCCCGTGGTCAGGGCGCAACTGTGGAAGTAGCCGGCGGAGATCGCAACGACACCGCTCGTCAGGCCGGAAACGTCGACTGGCGTGCTGCTTGGCGTGGTGGCGCCGTTGCCGAGCTGGCGACTGCTGTTCGTTCCCCAGCACTTGACGCCGCCGCCCGTGGTCAGCGCGCAGGTGTGTTCCCATCCCGCCGAAACGGCGGCGACGCCGCTGGTTAGCCCGAGGACGTCCACCGGCGTGCTGCTCTGGGTAGCGGTGCCGTTGCCGAGTTGACCGCTGGCGTTCGCGCCCCAGCACTTGGCGCCCCCAGCCGTCGTCAGCGCGCAACTGTGGAAGTTGCCGGCGGAGACCGCCGCGACGCCGCTCGTCAGGCCGCTGACATCCACCGGCGTGGTGCTGCAAGCAGAGCTCAAGCAAGTCTCCGGACCGCTGCTCGTGCCGGTGCCAAGCTGTCCGAAGCTGTTGACGCCCCAGCATTTGACGCCCCCGGCTGTGGTCAGCGCGCAGTTGTGGGCGCCGCCACCCGACACAGCCGCGAGGCCGCTGCTCAGCCCTGAGACATCGAGCGGCGTCGTGCTGCAGGGCCCCGAGGGGCACACGTCAGGACCGGTGCTGGTACCGTTGCCGACCTGGCCGAAGTGGTTCGCGCCCCAGCACTTCACTCCTCCTCCCATCGTGATCGCACACGTGAAGAATGCGCCCGCCGACACGTCCGCCGCGCCGCTGGACAGCCCTGAGACGTCCCCGGGCAGATCGCTGCTGGCCGTCGTGCCGTTCCCGAGCTGGCCGTTGTTGTTGGCGCCCCAGCACTTTACGCCGCCGCCCGTCGTTAGCGCGCAGGCGTTGTGATTCTTCGCGGAGACGGCCGCGACGCTGCTGCCCAGCCCGAACGCGTCGCCCTCGGTGCTGCTGTCCGTCAGCGTGCCGTTGCCGAGTTGGCCCACGAAGTTGGCGCCCCAACACTTCGCGCCGCCGCTGGTCGTGAGGGCGCAGGTGTGCGCGGCGCCCGCCTGGACGCTCGCGGCGCTGGTGGGAGTGCCCGCAGCCAGCGCCGGTCGGGCAACCGGCGCCAGCCTGCCCGTGACCAGAGCCAGGGCGCAGATACCTAAGGCAAGCAGAATTCGTCGGATCATCGCCGCACCTCCGTCCCTGGCGCGGGCGGGGTTGGCCTAGAGCGCGCCGGACCACCAATCGTCGGCGCAAGCGTAGCATCGCCCTCCAGAGTTGTCAATCTCCTGCACTCGCGCCCGAGTCCTCGACCCTTGACCCCTTACCCTCGACCCATTCGCTGGGGTGGCGGCGGCCCCGGCCGTCGGGCTACCATCGAGGCGTCATGCTCGTGAAGCTCGCATACGGCGACAGCGGCCTCGATGTCGAGTTGCCGGACGGCGCCGTGGTGCTCCAGCCGGAGCGCGCGACGCCCCTTGCCGACCCCTCCCGCGCCGTCGCCGAGGCGATCGCGTCCCCGCTTGGGTCGCCGCCGCTGCGTGAGCTGGTGCGGCCCGACGACAGCGTCGCCATCGTCGTCAGCGACATCACCCGCCCCGTCCCCAACCGCCTCCTCCTGCCCCCCATCCTCGAAGCGCTGCATGACGCCGGCGTGTCGCGCGACCGCGTCGTACTCGTCATCGGCACCGGCATGCACCGCCCGACCACACCCGATGAGGTTCGCCGCATCCTCGGTGACGACATCGCGTCGCGCTACGAAGTCGTCGACCACGACGCCCGCGATACGAGCACGCTCGCGCGCGTCACGACTACCTCTCGCGGCGTCGAGGTGCTCGTCAACCGCCGCTACCTCGAGGCGGACGTTCGCATCGTCACCGGCTTCGTCGAGCCGCACCTGTTCGCCGGCTACTCGGGCGGCGGCAAGGGGATCGTGCCTGGCGTCGCGGGCGCCGCCATCGTGATGAGCAACCACGGCGCGGACATGCTCGCCCACCCGAAGGCCACCTGGTGCGTCACCGAAGGCAACCCGATCTTCGAGGAGCAACGCGACCTCGCGCTCCTCACCCGACCGAGCTTCGCCGTGAACGTCACGCTCAACGAGCGCCGCGAGCTCACCGGCGTCTTCGCCGGCGAGCTGGTCGCGGTGCACGAGGCGGGCATCGCGCAGGCCGAGCGGCAGTACGTGCGCGCAATCGCGCACCTCTTCGACATCGTCGTCAGCACGAACATGGGTTATCCGGCCGACCTGAACCTCTACCAGTCGGTCAAAGGCATCTCCGTCGGCGCGCAGGGGGTCCGCGACGGCGGCGCGATCGTGCTCGTCGCCGAGTGCCGCGAGGGGCTCGGCCTCGCCGGGTACATCGAGCTGCTCACGAGCGAGGCCTCGCCGGGGGCGCTGCTGGAGCGCATCGCCGCGCCCGGCTTCGCCACGCGATACGACCAGTGGCAGGTTCAGGTGCAGGCGATGGTGCAGGGGAAGGCGGACGTCTGGCTCCACTCCAGCCTCTCGCGTGAGGCGACGGAGTCGGCGCACCTGCGCTACAGCGAAGACCTCGCGGCGACAGTCGAGGCGCTTCGCCGGCGGCATCTCGCGGACAACGGCGGCGAGCCGGCCATCCTCGCCCTCCCACACGGTCAGCTCACCGTGCCGCGGCTGGCTCAGCGATAAGAGAAGACTTGCACGCCCGCGGCGTCGGCGACCAAGAGCACCTGACTGCCGGGCGCTTCGGCGATGCGCTGCTTCAGCCGCTCGATATCTTCGTCGGACAGAACGGGCACACCAGTGCCCGGGTCGGCCCGGTCGAGCACGCGCACTCGCGTCCCCAGCGCTGCCTCCAACCGCGGGACGAACGCCAGGCCCTCGGCAGCGATGAGCAGCGTGACGGACTTCGCCGGCGCGGCCCGCGCGGCGGGAGGCGCCTCCTCTGCGGCCTTCCGGTCCTCTTGCAGGACAAGCCAGTGGTAGGGGGCGAAGAGCCCCGCGGCCACCAGCGTGCCTATGCTCCACTTGGCATCGCGCAGCAGCGTAAGGGACATCTTGTCTTCGAGCACCGCGTTCAAGAAGACGAAGAGGAGGTAGCTCACGCTCCCGAGAAAGGTGAGCGTGGCCGCGCCCGCGATGCCGTAGAGGAAGATCCTCCTCGGCAGGCTCTGGCGCTCTTCTGTGCCGGCCCGGACCGCGCGTCCCTGAAGGGGGAACCACTGGAGGGCCCAGAGAGGCCCCCCCACCAACGCCAGAGTCAGCACGAGCGTCATCCGGTCGCGCCACCAGTCGGGCCCCACGAGTTCGTCTCTGGCGCTGGTCACGGCGAGGCCGATGACCGTCGAGACGAGCACGATCACGGCGCCGATCAGCGCCCCTAACCCGAGCACCGTGACAAGGTAGCCGTAGATCCGGCGAGCCGCGCCCAGCTCACCTACGGCGGCGCGCTCCTCCCGCACGACGGCCCAGTGGTAGCCCCAGAGCACCAGGCCCACAAGGAGCGGCGCCAGCGCGGCCGGCACGAAGCGGAAGTGCATGCCTGCCGAGTCAGCTTCGGGCGTGCCGATGCCCCACTGCAGGACGCCGTAGAGGAGCACCCCTGCGGCGCTGAGCGTAGTCACGACGCCGGCCAGGATCGCGAGGTAGAGGTAGAACTGACGCATGTCGGAGTGGGCGTCGCGGCGCGCGAAGACGAGCCAGTGCGTCGCCCATACCACGCCGCCGGTCAGCGCGACGGCGAGGGTGGCCCTTGTCTCGTCGCTCCAGAGCGTGTCGTTGCCGCGCGCCAGGACAGGCAGCGAGACGACGCCTTCATACGCCTCGCGGAAGATGACGTACAACATGATGCTGGCGCCGCCGGCCAGCATGGCAAGCGTCGCGCCGGACGTGATGTACAGGTAGAGGCGCCGCACGATCCTGGTGTCGTCCGTGGGCTGGCCCTCGAGGCTTTCGTCCCTCCAGGTCATCGCCCAGAGCCCGCCCCACACCAGGAGGGCCATCACTCCGTATCCTCCGAACGACCGCGCTCCGAACACCCAGCGCAGCACCTCCGTCGACGCCTCGACCGTCAATCCGAGCGTGACGCCCAGTGCGAGGTAGACGGCGACCTTGCGAATTACCGACGTGCGCTCGGCGGGCTCCTCCTTGAGCAGCCGCTCGACGCGGACGCGGTGCCAGAGCCAGACGGGCGTCCAGATCAGTGCCAGCGCCACGCCCAGCGCCAGTTGCGTCACGTCGCGGTCGATCGCAGTCGGGCCGAAGAGTTCGTCCAGCACGTAGCTGCCGATAAGCACGGCGCCGGTGCCGGCGACGATCATGTAGACGAACGTCCCAAAGTAGAAGTACAGCCGGCGCACCCTGCCGATGCCGGCCTCCGCTTCCGACTCCAGCCCCTCGCGGCGCCGCCAGCCGACAATGGCCGCGACGAGGGCCACGACCAACACCACCAGCACCAGCAGCGGGAAGAAGGATTCAACGAAGTCCATGTCAGTACCTCTTCACAGTCGCCATCTCTCCCCTCAATACAACGGTCCGCACCAGTCCTCCGGCCAGGTCATCTTCCAGCCGCCCCGTTCGAGCGTCAGCTCGAACGTCCGCTCGTACGAGTGCTCCTCCGGGCCGAAGGGGATGTTGGGATCGAACACGGTGACGTTGGCTGTGACGAGCGCGCGGTCGTCGAAGCGGTCGACATCCTCCAACGTCATCTGGGAGCCACGCACACCCTGGTACGACGCCTGCTTCACGAAGTCGAGGAAGGGGCAGGTCGCTTGCGTGTCCCCGGCCAGGTAGGCGTACGCCTCCTCATGCTCGCCGTCCTCGAGCGCTCGGAGGTAGCGCTGTAGCACGCCCTCAGGCGAGTCCTCAGGCAGCAGTTCGCCGTCCGTCGTGAGCAGCGCGACGACGATCCCAGCCACGGCCAGCGCAGCGACGAAGACCGCCGCCCCAATCAGCCATACCCTCGACATCGGCCCGCCTCCTTTCTCGCAACGCAGCGGCTGGCGCTGTAGTTTCCTCATCCTACGGTGTCTGCCGTCCCGCAGTAAGGGCCGAAGGGCAGGGTAGCCGCAGGACGATTGGCTGGGCGGGACGGGCGCGCCCATGCGTCGGAAGGCCTGTAGGGGAGGCCTTTAGGCCTCCCGCCGACGGCGCCCTCTCGAATTCCTCCGACGCGCTATCCGCTTCTCATCCGTTGACCGCCATCTGTGTCCATCTGTGTGAATCTGTGGCCCGCCGTCACCCGTACCTGATCCGGAACAGCCGCCCCGACCCGTAGTCCAGCACCAGCAGCGACCCGTCGCGGTCCATGGCGACGTCGATCGGGTTCGAGAAGCCGCTCGCGAAGCGCTGCGCGCTCGAGCCTCTGACGTGGTACAGCGCCGGCGCCAGCTCCGGCGGCGCAAAGAGGCTGCCCCACAGGGTGAGGAACAGGTCGCCTCGATACGATCCGGGGAACTGGGCGCCGTCATAGTAGTCGATGCCTGTCGATGCCGTGTGCAGCCCCAGGTTCGCCACGGGCGCGATGCCGTCGTGGAACGAGTCGCATTGCGGGCGGTACGGCCACCCGTAGTCGCCGCCGTCGACGATGCGGTTCAGCTCGTCGCTCGTCCCGCAGGGCGTGTCGGAGCCGTTGTCTGTCGCCCAGAGCTGGCCGCTGCTGTCGAAAACCAGGTCGTACGGGTTGCGCAGCCCGCGAGCGTAGACGCGCAGTCCGGAGCCGTCGAGGTTCGCCTGGAGGATCGTCGCCGAGCGCGCGTTCGCTTCGACGCAGTCGTCGCAGGTGGAGCCGTTCGTCACGTACATCTTCCCGCCGGCGAACGCGATGCCGTTGTTCTGGTGGCGGCCGTGCGGCAGCCCGCTGATGATCGTCTGGGCGCCGCCCCCTCGCACGACGCTCACCCGGCCCGTGCTCGACACGTACAGCTCGCCGCCCGGCGACACCGCGATGCCCGTCACGTCGCCGGAGAACGTCGCGACGCGCGTCCGGCCGCCGCTCGTCAGGCGGTAGACCGGCCCGTGCCGCTCCGAGACGTAGACCGTGCCGTCGGGCGCCACCGCGACCGATGTCGGGCGGTAGAGGCCCTCCGCGACGACCGACGCGCCGAACCCGCCCGGCAGGCTGAGCCCCGCCGTCTGTCGAGGCGGCTGTCCGCCGCTTGGCTGGTTCGGCCCATTCGGCTGCCCGCTGCCGGCAGGGCGCGGCGTCGGCGTCAGCGCGGGCACCGGCGTCGACGTGAACGTGGGCGTCGCCGTGCGTGTGGGCGAAGCCGTCGCCGTCGGCGTGCGCGTCGCCCGCCGCGTGCTCGTCGGCGTTGGGTCGGCGTCGCCGCCACCCCCGCACGCCGCGAGCGTAACCGCGAACGCGAGCAGCAGGACGACCGGGGGGCGCCAGGTCATGCCACGATCATAGACGTTCGGGCGCAGAAGGCGAAGGGGCCCCGGTCAAGACACGCGAGGGTCCCCTGATGGCTCACCTTCGTCAGGTTCCTCCGCGCCTGCGCCGTCCTGATCGCTCTGCCCGCCGTCATCCTCCAGCAGGATACTACCAGCCTTATCCAGCTCGACCAGGAAGGCGACAATTGCCTGCTGACGCTCTGTCAGCTCAACTTCACTCTGGCCGAGCCCTGCCAGGCCTCGCAGTAACGCCTCCTCGCCTACTAATCCGATAGTGACGCGGTCCGGACGTAGACTGCCACTCCAGAACAGGCTGTCCCCGCCACCTGAGTAGGAGTCTGCGACGAAAACTTCGAGTGCCTTTGCCAGACGCGTTTCGTCGCTCACGCACATTTGCAGGAACGCACCTGCAAGAGCATGGTCATCGAGGTTCATCCAGACGCCCATGAGCCGCGGCAAATGTCCTCGGTCTAGCAGCGCGCCGGTATCGGCTTCGTGGCGAATCTGAATCAGTAACTGGTCCCGCACGACCGACAACTGCTGAGGATTGAGAGAGCCACGAAGGCGATTCTTGGCGTCGTCCTCCAGGATGTCGAGGCAACGAAATACAGTGTACAGATCTCCTTCGCCACTCGCCGCCTTCTGGAGAGTCCGCGTTCGTTCCTCGCTCTCTAGTTGCTCGAGGACTTGGCACACGGCAAAGGCCAGTTGCAAATTCGCGTCAAACGAGAACGGGCGTCCAGTAGCAGCTAGATTGCCAACCGCGAGCAGCGCGCGCGCAGCCTTCTCGGGATCGGGGATGGCGCCTGCGTGGGCACGCAGGCGCGTCAACCATGGCGCCAGCTTTGCTGATTCGATAAGGCGCTCGAATAGATTCGTAAACGCGTCACCCAACCCGACATGGGCTAGCGTCGCATCGAACTCCGCTTGTGAGATAGACCGTGGGGAAGCTGAGAAGCCGAAGTACACATGGAAGTGTTCTTCGGACCTGAGGCGTCTCTCTTTCACCCACAGACTCCTGGCCGCAGCGCTCCAGTGAGTCTTCGCAACATGAAGCTTCTCCTCGACCGCAGGGAGCATGTACTCGAGGAGCCGCTCCACACTGTCCCATTCGTCGCCACAGGCGGCCTTGAAGTCGGCAAACCAGGTTGTTTCCCGGCGGATCAGCTCGATCGCGTCCATCTGCCCGAGGAGAAACCTGCGGTACGCCCATACCGTGGCATAGGTGAGCGGCCGGAACAGGCGCAGTGCCTCCATGGCCATGAATTCAGGGACGCATACCTCATCTTTGGCAAGGGGCAGGGCAAATGCCAGCGCATTCATGTAGCGGCTCGTGTCGCGCATGGTCTGCATCCACTCTGACGGCCCGCGCAGGAACACGTTCAGAAACTGCTCACTAGTAAAATGCGCGCCTGTTCGTTCCTGAAGGGCGTCGATGTCCCCGTACAGGGCCTGAATGACGACCTCATGGTCCGGCTGGGGCACGGGCACCTGAATCTGGACAATCTTCTCAAGAAACTCAGGACCATAGATGGGTTCCAGAGCCCGAGAGATGACCTTCTCATCAAACGCCAAGAGGTAAACCATGTGGGGGAAGTCCGCATTGCTCTTGACGAGTTGAAAGACTTGACGAATCTCTTCCTCCGAAAGCCGGTCAATGTCGTCCATCACGACGACGATCAACTGACCTCGTTTCCTCAAAATCTGGCTGATCTCATCCTTGATGGCTTGAGCGTCCTGGGCAGCCGCCTCCGCGGCCTCTTTCAGGAACCCGCTTCCCTTCTCGATGAACTTCCTGGCGCTCTTGACAAAGGCGCCCGCTGCCGGATGGAGAAGGCTCAAGCCGAACTGGACAGGTGCTAGCGCGTGAGAGTACAGGCGTAGCCCGGTGGCGAGGCGGCGCACGTCTTCGGTGCTGTCTCCGCGTCCGAGATGAGAGCCGAGCGTGTCGAAGAACGCGGACACCACGAGATTCTGCTGCGAGTAGCTCCAAGGGTTGAACGGTATGACCACTGGTGCCAGGTCGCTCGTCTCCGCCTGGTCATCCATACGTTCCAGAGCAAGGTTGACGATTGAGCTCTTCCCACTCCCCCAAGCGCCGTAGACGCCCACCACGATACTTGATTCGCTGGTCCACTCCAGGATCGCATCGGCGATGCGATGGGCGAACGGCGCCCTTCCCAGTCGGTCCTGAGCGGCTGTGCGAATTGGCGCATCGGCTGATATGCTCGCGCCGGACTTGCCTTCAGGCTCCGTCTCGCTGCGGTCTTGACGGTCATTCGCCACGCGCTTCGCCTCCTGGCCGAGCAGTGATCAGGTGAGTGTAGCACGGGACATGGCTTCAGTCTTCTTGCAGCGTCCGACACCGTGTATCCACGTTAACTTCGCGTTTCGGAGGAGAGTAGCCATACTCAGCCCACAGAACGCGGTTCTGCCAAACGGACTGCGCCGCATCGTGCGGGGAAGCGCCGCCCGCGCGCGTGGTTCGCTCAGCAGGAGAGCAGTCGCTAGGTCGCGGCGGTTGCTTCGGCGGCGGGGAGCGACTTGATGCGCTGCACTTCCTTCACGAAGCGGGCGATCTCGAACATCGCCTGGGGCGACTCGAGCTCCGCGACGACAGCGCAGTCCGCGACGCTCTTCCCGCACGCGACCGGCGTCTTCCGGTGCGGCGAGTGCTCCCAGAACAGCTTCTGCCTGGCGCCCGCGCGCCCGCCGCCGCCCTACGTCGCTGGCGCTTGAGGTCAGCCCGGCCCTTCGGTCGGCGTGGGCGTTTCGGTCGGCGTGGGCGCGTCCGTTGGAGTCGGCGTGGCCGATGGTGTGGGGCTGTCCCCGGGCGCTGGGGTAGCCGTGCTCGGGGGAATGGCGGACGCGGTTGGGGTGACTGTCGGAGTAGGAGTTGCCGTCAGCGTCGGCGGTAGCGGCGTGTCCGCCGGATAGAGCGCGTCCGCGGCTTCAAGGACGCCGATGGTGAGGGCGATCACAACCGACGCTGCCATGGCCGTAACTCCGATCAGGAGGAGCAGGAGGAAGAGCCAACGCTCCTCGGACCAGGCTCCGTTGCGCTCGTCCATAACAGTCGACCTAGCGGTTCAGGTCGACGGCCTTGGGCAGGAAGCGGTCCGGCCACCGGCCGACCAGGAAGGCGAGATGCGTGTCGACTTCGCGTTCCGCGTCGCGGCGCGCGCCAAAGGTCCGGAACAGCATGGTCCCCAGCACCATCAGCGCGATCACCGAAATGAACACCACTACGCCAAGGATCGTCTCGTACCACCCCGAGACGTCCGCGCTCTGTAAGGAGCCCGCGATGGCGAAAACACTGCTCGATCCAGCCGTGATGCCTAGCACGGTCGCGATGCCTGCCGCATACTGAAGCAGGTTGCGGTTGTGGCGAGCGGCCTGTTCTCTCGCGCAATGCCAGGCCCTGAGCTCGGTCACCGTATCGTCATCAAGGGGTGGTTCGGTGGTCATGCGTCACCGCCTATCGTTCTGTGGAGGCGCGGCCGCCCGGGTTCCGCCGCTCCTCGCCAAGGCCCGATGGTCTGTTCGCTGCTGCACCCGAGGATCGGCGCGGCAGCACCATATGATAACCTAAGCGCGCACCGATATCCAGGCCGCCGCCGCCTCGAAACGGAGTGGCGAACCGCGCTCGTCCGCCATGGCCGCGGCGCAGGAGAAGGATCGCTAGGTCGCGGCGACGGCCTCGGCGGCGGGGAGCGCCTTGATGCGCTGCACTTCCTTCACGAAGCGCGCGATCTCGAACATCGCTTGCGGCGACTCGAGCTCCGCGACGACGGCGCAGTCCGCGACGCTCTTCCCGCACGCGACCGACGTCTTCCTGTACGGCCAGTGCTCCCAGAACAGCTTCTGCCCGACGCCCGTGCGCCCGCCGCCGATGCGGCCCGTGTGCAGCAGGTACGTCTTCCCATCGTCGCCGCGCGCGAACAGACCGCCCACGCGCAGGCTCGCGCCTTCGTGGCTGGGGTTCACCTCACACACAACCGACAGGCTGCCTTCCTGGCCGGGGTCCTCCGTGCCGAAAGCGTTCCAGAAGCGGTCCTTGTGGTTGGACCCGCTCACCGGCGCGTCGTTGATCGAGCCCCAGATGCCGAGCGGGCCATGCCAGTACGCATCGGCCTTGGCGGAACCGCCCTGGTAGCCGATCTGCACGCCCGGGCAGCGCTCCGCCCTCTCCTTGAACTGAGCTCGCAGGAGCTCCTCTGCGGCCTGGATCTCCTGGCGATCGGTTAGCGCGTGCATATGTTCTGCCTCCTCACCTCCCTACAGCTTACCATTTTCCGTGGTGGCGCTGCGGCCGCCTCCGCTCGGCGGGAGAGGGCCCGCCCTCGAACGAAGCGAAGGAGACCGCGCCAACCACCCCTTCGCGCTCTCCGGCCGACCCCTTACCTTACCCTCGACAACCCGACGAGGGCATGCGCCGCCGAGCCTGCCCTCGAGCGCAGCGAAGGGTCGCGTCGCCAGATTCGCGCGATAAGGGAGATCTGCCGTGCTCCGCCCGAAAAAGGCGATTTTGCCAAACGTAATGACACAAGACGCTTGCGGTCTCGCGGGACCCTGGCAGCACAGAAAGCCGTCGAGCCCGCTCCACTTCGGAGGGGGTCGGCCGAAAAGCCTGCCCCGAGCCTGCCCTCGAGCGAAGCGAAGGGAGCGAAGCGAAGGGCCGAGTCGAGGGCCACCTGCCACGTTTCGCGCGGGCAGCGACTCGCGAGAGAGCGTGGCGGGCGGGGCTCCAGCCTCCAGCCTCCAACCTCCAGCCCGAAGGAAGCCGGCTGACTAGCCGTCCTCGGCGCGCCAGCGCAGCACCGGCTTGCGGGCGGCCGTCGCCTCGTCCAGGCGGCGCAGGGGAGCGTTCGTCGGGGCCGCGCGCACCACGTCCGGCGACTCCTCCGCCTCCCGCGCGATCGCGAGCATCGCGTCGCAGAAGGCGTCGAGCGTCTCCTTGCTCTCCGACTCCGTCGGCTCGATCATCATCGCCTCGTCGACGATCAGCGGGAAGTAGATCGTCGGCGGGTGAAAGCCGTAGTCGATCAGCCGCTTGGCGATGTCGAGCGTGCGCACGCCCTTCGCCTTCTGTCGCGAGCCGGAGAAGACCACCTCGTGCATGCAACGGCGATCGTAGGGCAGGCGGTAGGCGTCGCGGAGGCGCGCCTGAACGTAGTTGGCGTTGAGCACCGCGGCCTCGCTCATCGAACGCAGGCCGTCCGCGCCCAGGCTGCGAATGTACGTGTACGCGCGCACCAGCACGCCGAAGTTGCCGTGAAACAGCCCCAACCGGCCGATGCTCCGCTCCGGCGTCGCGAGCACGAACTGGCCGTTGCCCTCGGCCTCGCGGATGTGCGGCGTTGGCAGGAACGGCGCGAGGTGCGCTTTCACGGCGATCGGTCCTGCCCCCGGCCCGCCGCCGCCGTGGGGCGTGCTGAACGTCTTGTGGAGGTTGAGGTGGAAGACGTCGAAGCCCAGGTCGCCCGGCTTAACGCGCCCGAGCATCGCGTTCATGTTGGCGCCGTCGCCGTAGAGGAGCGCCCCGTGCTCGTGGAGCAGCTCGGCGATGCGCACGATGCGCTGCTCGAAGAGGCCGAGCGTGCTCGGCAGCGTCAGCATGAGCGCGGCGACGGCGTGTCCTTCGTCGTCGAGCGCCGTTTCGAGCGCGGCGATGTCCATGTTGCCCTGCGCGTCGGACGGGATGCTGCGCACCTCGAAGCCAGCCATCGCCGCCGTCGCGGGGTTCGTGCCGTGGGCCGAGTCGGGCACGAGCACGACGCGCCGTTTGCCGCCGCCGTTCGCGTGCAAATACGCCCGCGTAACAAGGATGCCGGCGAGCTCGCCCTGGGCTCCGGCGGCGGGCGAGAGCGAGGCGTCGTCCATGCCCGTGATCTCGGCGAGCAGCCGCTGCAGCTCGAAAAGGAGGGCGAGCGCGCCCTGCGTGGTCTCGCCGGTCTGCAGCGGGTGGAGCTGGGCGAGGCCGGGCAGGCGGGCGATGTCCTCGTTGATCTTTGGGTTGTACTTCATCGAACAGCTCCCGAGCGGGTAGGAGCCGGTGTCGATGCTGTAGTTGAGCTGCGAGAGTCGTGTGAAGTAACGGACGACGTCGAGCTGGGACAGCTCGGGCAGTGTCAGTTCGTCGCGCAGGAGGGTGGCGTCGGGCAGTGGCGCCTCGGGCACGTCGAGCGGCGGCAGCGTGCACCCCACCCGCCCCGGCCTGCTCAGGTCGAAGGACATCGTCGCGCCGAAGTCGGGTCGAGCCGGGCCGCTCACGCGAGGGCCCCCAGTGCGTCCACTAGCGCGTCGATCTCGTCGCGCGTGTGCAGCTCGGAGAAGCAGAGGAGTATGCCGCGGTCGATGCGGTCCGAGACGTCGTAGCCGCCGATCATGCCGCGCTCGAGCAGGCGGCGGTTCACCTCGGCGGGCGCGATCGGGCAGCGCGCGACGAACTCCTGGAAGAAAGGGCGATCGGTCACTAACTCGTAGCCCGGCAGCGCGGCGATGCGTTCGGCGGCGTAGTGGGCCTTGTGGTAGCAGAGCTCCGCCATGCGGCGCAGGCCCTGCTTGCCGAGCGTGCAGAGCGCGACCGTGAACGCCAGCGCGACGAGCTGCTGGCTGGTGCAGATGTTGGAGGTCGCTCGCTCGCGGCGGATGTGCTGTTCGCGGGTCTGGAGCGTGAGCACGTAGCCGGTGCGGCCTTCGAGGTCGCGCGTGCGCCCGACGATGCGGCCCGGCATGTGCCGGACGAACTGGTCTCGACAGGCGAAGAGCCCCACATAAGGCCCGCCGAAGCTGAGCGGCACGCCGAGCGGCTGGCCCTCGCCGACGACGATGTCGGCGCCGTAGTCGGCGGGCGGGCGGAACATGCCGAGGCTGACCGGGTCGGCGGAGACGACGAAAAGAGCGCCCGCGTCGTGCGCGTCGGTGCCGAGCGAGGCGATATCTTCGATGCAGCCGAAGAAGTCTGGCTGCTGCACAGCGAGGCAGGCGGCGTCGCTATTCAGGCTGATGTCGCCCTGCGCGACTACGTCGACCGTGATGTCGTGGCCCCCCGCGTACGTGCGGACGGTGTCGATGGTGTGCGGGTGGACCGTGTCGAGCAGAACGATGCGGTTGCGCCCGGTGACGGCGCAGGCCATCAGGCACGCTTCGGCCAGGGCGCTGGCGCCGTCGTACATGCCGGCGTTCGCCACGTCCATGCCGGTCAGCTCGCAGACCATCGACTGAAACTCGAAGATGGTCTGCAAGGTGCCCTGGCTGATCTCCGGCTGGTAGGGCGTGTACGCCGTCAGGTACTCGCCGCGGCGGATGATGTGATCGACGACGCTGGGGATGTAGTGGCAATAGGCGCCGGCGCCGAGGAAGCTGGGCAGCTCACCCGTCGAGCGGTTGCGCGCGGCCATCGCGCCGATCTCGCGCATCAGCTCCGTTTCGGAGAGGGCGCGTGGCAGGTCGAGGGTGGGGTCGCGATGCTCGGCAGGGATGTCGGCGAACAGCTCGTTGGTGGACGAGACGCCGACCGTGGCGAGCATCGCGCGGCGGTCTTCGTCGGTAAGGGGGATGTAGGGATGGAGAGGCGGCATCTAGCTTGCGGTCTCCTGTTGGAGAACCCAGCGATCGGAGGGTGACAACGTCATTACAAGATCGGCTTCTTGCGCTAGCGCCTCTGACAACGATCTGCTCACGCCTGCCACGAACACAAAAGGGCCTGTATTGCGGACAGCCCGAACCAAGGGCACGAAATCGGCGTCCCCTGAAACAAGGACAATGACATCGGCTACACCAGAGCTGGCGGCCTGAAGAGCATCCACCGCGAGGTGCACGTCGACACCCTTCTGGCCGCGATTCTTCTTGCCGGTCTTCCGGACTTCTCCTAGGACGACGTGTGTATATGGCAGACTCTGTAGCCTTCGGAAATAATCTCGTCGACGGCGCTGTTCTTCCTCAGGTGCATCTTCGTCCAGCGCGTCGTAGTACAAAGTTCTCCTTGTAGTGTATGGCCCTAGGACAATGTAGCCCTGTTGCTCGTGGTGGTCTGCGATCATCCTTTGCACCACCCTTGGGTCGAATTCGTCTGAGTACCCAGCATCTACCATTTCAGCGCGAACGTATCCGCCATCTACGAAGACATAGCAACCCAACGAACTCGCCATTACCGTAAGACTAGGCCTCCTGCTCCTGCGCGACGAGCTCCTGATACGCCTCGGGCGAGAGCAGGCCGTCGAATTCGGCCGGGTCGTTAAGACGCACCTTGATCAGCCAGCCGCGCCCATACGGCTCGTTATTCACGAGCTCGGGCGCGTCGGCCGCGTCCTTGTTCGCTTCAACGACTTCGCCGGTGACTGGCGAGAAAAGGTCCGACACCGCCTTCACCGACTCGATCTCACCCATCTTGTCGTACTGGGCGACAGTCGCGCCCGCGGAAGGCAGGTCGAGGTAGACGATGTCGCCGAGCTGGTCCTGGGCGTAGTCGGTGATGCCGATCACCCCGGCGTCGCCTTCCAGGCGCACCCACTCGTGCTCTTTCGTGTAACGGAGATCGTCGGGGTACTGCATCGCTTCCATGCTCCCTAAGCTCAATCTCGTCGATGGAGTCGGTAGACGGCGTGGCCGAAACGCTTCCTGACCTGCTTAAGCCGCAGGTCGTGGCGCGTCCCGACCTTCGGGATGAGCCGGTTGAGCCCGCTCACGACCACGAACCAGTAAGCGCCGCCCTGGGCCAAGCGCTCGAGCGGCGCCAGGATGAACTCCTGCTCGATCGCCTCGTCGCCGATCTTTGCCGGGATGTTCGACACGATCAGGTCGAACGGGCCGGGCGGGACCGTCTCCAGACCCACGCTGGCAAGCACGCAGGCGTTGCGTACGCCGTTGAGTGTACAGTTGCGCTGGGCATAGCGCACGGCGAGCAGATCACAGTCGGCCATGACGACATGGGCGTCCGGGAAGAGGCGAGCGAGCGTGATGCCGAGCACGCCGTAGCCGCAGCCGAGGTCGAGTACGCGGCGCGGCTGCTCGACCTCGATCGCCCGGAGGAGGAGCGCGGTACCCTGGTCGACCTCGAAGGAGGAGAAGAGCGTGTTGGCGACATCGAACTCGAGCGTTAGGCCGGCGTGCGTGAATGATATCCGCTTCTTGAAGTAGGGGTCCGCTTCGAGGCCGTCCGGCTCGATCACGACGGCTTGCCGGGGCGGTAGAAGGGGCGGCGCACGACGACGGCCGGCAGCGGCTTGCCGCGCACGTCCACCTCCAGCTCGACGCTCTCCTTCGCCAGCTCGACCGGCAGGTAGGCCATGCCAATGCTCACGTTCAGCATCGGCGAGAAGCTGCCGCTGGTCATCTCGCTGACGGCCTTGCCCTCGTGCAGGACGGCGCAGTGGGCGCGCATGATGCCTCGACCGGTCGCGCGCAGGCAGGCGAGCTTGCGCGTCGCGCCTGCCTCGCGGGACGCCGCGAGCGCGGCCCGTCCGAAGAAGTCGACGCCGTCGTCGAGGCTGACGGCGAAGCCGAGGCCCGACTCCCATGGGTTGGTGGTGGCGTCGATATCGTTGCCGTAGAGCGGCAGCGCGGCTTCGAGGCGGAGGGTGTCGCGGGCGCCGAGACCGCAGGGCGCAACGCCTTCCTTCACCAGGCCGGTGAGTAGGTGCGCGCCCGCGTCGACCGCGGTCACCAGCTCGAAGCCGTCCTCGCCGGTGTAGCCGGTGCGCGACGCGAAGAGCTTGTAACCGGCGTACTCCAGCTCGACGCAGCGACGCTTGGGCAGGTCGACGGGCGCGGCCGGCCCAAGGACGCGGCCGAGCGCATCGGTCGCCTGCGGCCCCTGCAGCGCCAGCATCGTCGTCGACGCCTGGCGGTCGAGCAGCTCGGCGTCGGCGCCCGGCTCGAGCACGGCTTCGATGCGCTCGCGGCCGAGGCCGGCGTTCGACGCGTTGTTGACGACGAGGAAGCGCTCCTCGTCGAGCCGGTAGACGAAGATGTCGTCGAGGATGCCGCCCTCGTCGTTGCACATGAGGGCGTAGTGAGCGTCGCCTTCGGCGAGCTGGTCGACCTTGTAGGTGACGGCCCGACGGAGCAGGCGGCCGGCGTCCTTGCCGACGACAAAGCAACGTCCCATGTGCGAGACGTCGAAGACGCCGGCGCGCTCGCGGACGGCCCGGTGCTCCTCGACGATGCCGGAGTATTGCACCGGCATCTCCCAGCCGGCGAACGGCGCAAAGCGGGCGCCGAGCGCGCGGTGCTGGTCGGCGAGGGGGAGCTGTCGGAGCGCGGCGGTGGTCATGCTAGACCCTTCTGCTCCGGATGGTGATCAATTAGCATGCGTTCTCAGACTATCGGAACGGAGCACGCGGGGCGAGTGGCTTGACGCGGGCGTGCGAGCGTGATAGCTTTTGACCAAACTGGAGAGGAGAGCGCTTGGCGTGAACGAGTCTGAAGAGCGGATCCACGATCTCGAGGCAGAAGCCGTACGCGTTCTCAAGAAGATCAGGGCGCGCACACGTAAGCCATTATTCGTGGAGTTCAGCGGTACCCCGAAGGCGGGCAAGTCGACAATAATCAACAGCTTACGTCTATTCCTCGCTCGTAACGACTTCAATTCTTTTGTGCTCACGGAGAGGGCGTCTACGTGTCCGATTCGGAACAAGAAGCACCTATTCTTCAACGTTTGGACGGCGTGTGCCACGCTCGTCCAGATGCTCAACGCAGGGCAGCAAGATGCTCCAGATGATGTTGTCATAATGGACAGAGGCTTGTTCGATGCGCTGGTCTGGATGCGTTGGCTTGAAGAGAAGGGGGAGCTGGAACCCAGCCAGCGAGAGACCATTGAAAGGTTTCTTACCTTGGAGCCGTGGAGCAGTCTCGTCGATCTGGTGTTCGTAATGAAAGTGTCTCCGTCGACGGCGCTTGAAAGGGAGTTTGGTGGTCTGGTGACTCGCAAGGCGGGATCAATCATGAACGAGAGGACGATTTCGGAATTCAACGAGGCTCTTGAGCTTACGCTGGCTGAGCACGGAAGCCGGTTTGACCCCTTCCTCCGAGTCGACACGACCGGGCAGAACCCGCGAGACACCTCCTACGAGGTGGTAAGCAGGACTCTGACAGCCCTTGACAACCTGTAGAGCCGTGTGAGAATATAGAACATGAGTTCCTGATGATTGATGAACTGGATGGTCAGTTCGTCCTCGCGGTACCGAGAGAACGGCTCGTGTCCGCTGGGCTGTGTGCAGGTTTCGTCCCGCCTGAAAGGGCCGCTGACGTCCTGGAAGAGGTACTGGTCTCAGGAGATTTCGTTCCGAGGCATCGGGCCGAACATGACTCGTCCTTGGTGCAGCCCATTCCAGCGGCGCTGATTCACGCAAACGCGAAAGTTCTCGTGCTTGAGCGGCGCGAGCGGAACAAGCGCAGCCACTTGCATCGCCGGCTGGTCCTCTGGGCGGGCGGTCACGTACAGATAGAAGATGCAGTTCCGGTTCCACAGGATCTGCTGATGTCAGCGTTGGGGAGAGAACTGGCAGAGGAGTTGGATCTCGCGGTCGGAAAGCCTGATCTGCGCGGAATTGTGTCAGACGGCAAGTCGCTTCACTTCGCCGTGGTATACGATGTCCCAGCGAGTGCGCCGCTCGGCGCGGTAGCGAATACGAACGAGGAGTTTCGGCTGAGCCGCGGTAAATCTCCGAGCGGATACTTTCTCGACCTTGATTCTCTAGACAAGAGGTATAACCAGCTAGAATCTTGGTCCAAAATGATCCTCGCTGACATTCTTCTTAGGCGTGTCCGTCTACCTCAGGGTGCGAAAAGCGAGTCCCAACTTAAATTCGACATGGTGACATTAAACCCTGCATTCTTAGGTCGCGAGAATTAGCTCACCGGCACCCAGTGGCGCTTGCCGTCCTCGTCGGCGGTCATGCGGCCGATGCCCGGAAACGGGCAGTGCACGCTGACGATGATCGCCTGCTCGCGGATGGCGCGCTCGACGATGCGTTTCTTCGTCTCCATCGAGACGAGCGGGAGGATGTCGAACGACGAGACCCAGGCGGTGCGTTCGAGCTGCACCTGGTGCTGCACCATGTCGCCGATGTAGATGGCGGTCTCGCCGCCGGAGCTGAGCACGACCGAGGCGTGGTCTTCGGTGTGGCCGCGCGTGGGCAGTACGGTGATCTCCGGCGTGACGGCGCGTTCGCCGTCGATCAGCTCGAGCACGCCGGCCTCTTCGAGCGGCAGCAGGTTCTCGGCGAGATACGTCGCGCGGGTGCGCTCGTTGGGGTGGGTCGCCGCCTCCCACTCGCCGCGCTGGATCAGGTAGCGGGCGCGGGGGAACGTCGGCACGACGCTGCCGTCTTCGAGTTGGCGTGTGTTCCAGCCGCAGTGGTCGGCGTGAAGGTGAGTGTTGATCACGACGTCGATCTCGTCAGGCTGGACGCCGGTCGCGGCGAGCGCGGCGAGCAGGTTGCCCTCGGCCGCGGGCGAGGCCTGGCGGCGGTGGCCCTCCTTGTCGCCGACGCCCGTCTCGATCAGCACCAGCTTGTCGTGCGAGCGCACGAGGAGGCAGTTGAGCGCGATGCCCATGCGGTGCTGGTCGTCCAACTCCGGCGCGGCGATGCGCTCCCACATCACGCGCGGCACGACGCCGAAGACTGCGCCGGCGTCCTGGTAGAACGTGCCGTCGCTCAGGATGGCCAGATCGAGGTTGCCCAGTCGATAGGTGTGCGGCGAGGTCATTGAGTGGTGGCTCCGGTGGCTCCAAGATAGTGCGGCGGCCGGCGAGGGTCAACGGCTGGGCGGCGCGCCCCGCGGGACAACGTCTGCGGGTTGTCGCTCGGCCCATCATGCCGCCGACTTCCAGTCGGCGGTGTAGCAGCAATTCTCTCGCCACGCGCGGACGTTCGGCTGTCGCCCGCTTGTTGCTCGCCCCCGAAACGTGCTGTATACTCCACCAGCCACGGAACCAGCCAAATGCATATGTAGGTGGACTGATCATGAACGTTTCCTGCCTTCAAGAGCACCTCGCGAAAGGACTCGGGATCGTCGGGCGGGCCGTCGCGACCCGCAGCACACTGCCGATCACGGCGAACGTGCTGCTCGCCACGGACGAGGGCCGGCTCAAGCTGGCCGCGACGAACCTCGAGATCGCCCTCAGTTGCTGGATCGGCGCCCAGATCGAGGAAGAGGGCTCGATCACGGTGCCGGCCCGTCTCCTGGGCGACTTCGTCAACTCGTTGCCCAGCGAGAAGATCGAGATGACGCTGGCGCCGCGCGCCCGGCAGCTCAAGCTGACCTGCGCGCGCAACCAGGCGACGATCGGCGGGATGGACGCCGAAGACTTCCCGCCCATCCCGGCCGTGCAGGACGGCGGCTCGATCGAGCTCGACCCGCAGGCGCTGCACGCGGCGATCAGCCAGGTCGTCTTCGCCGCCGCGACGGACGACTCGCGGCCGGTGCTCACGGGCATCGATATGGCGATCGAGGGCGACCAGCTCACCTTCGCTGCCGCCGACGGCTTCCGGCTGTCGGTGCGCCACCTCAAGCTCCCCAAGCCGGTGGCGGAGCGCGTCGAGGTGATCGTGCCGCGCACGGCGCTCGCCGAGCTGAACCGCCTGCTGCCCGAAGAGACGGAGCCGGTGCACATGACGCTGAACGCCACGCGCACGCAGGCGCTCTTTCGCTTGAAGAACGTCGAGCTGGTGGCGCAGCTCATCCAGGGCACGTTCCCGAACTACACCCAGCTCATCCCCGACTCGCACACGTCGCGGGCGGTGATCGACGTCAACGACTTCCTGCGCGAGACGCGGATCGCCTCGATCTTCGCGCGCGACGGCAGCGGCATCGTTCGGCTCCAGTTCACGGCCGGCGAGGACGTCGCGCCGGGCAAGCTCGTCATCTCGGCGCGCGCGGAGGAGATCGGCGACAACGTCGGTGAGGTGGACGCCGCGATCGAAGGCGAGGCCTCGAAGATCGCGTTCAACGGCAAGTACCTGCAGGACTACCTCCAGGTGCTGGAGGGCGGCCGCGTCGCGCTGGAGATGGACGGCCCGTCGAAGCAGGGCGTCTTCAAGCCCGTCGGCGACGAAAGCTACGTCCACGTCGTCATGCCCATGTTCGTCCAGTGGTGAGGCGGGCCTAGGAGCTTCGCCTTTGCGGGTTTGTGCGGGTGGCGAAAGAGACCCGCTGCACTTGAAGACTGAGACTCCTCGTTCTCCAGAGTCTTCTGATTCTCGCTAATGGGTACGGTATACCTGCTTCCTCCACCAGGTGGGCTGAAGTTCAAGCTCAGCCGGGCACGTAAGCATCTGCGCCACTTGCGGCGCATCATCGAGCGCTTCAAGGCGAGCGATCCATGGACCTTCACGCGCCAAGTAAATGCCGATGGAACGTACTACCTCTACCGCCTTGAGATAGCCTACCCGTCCAACATCACACTGCTGGTCGCTGACGAAGCTATCCACCACTTGCGAACTGTGCTGGACCATCTCATCGTCAGTACGGTCGAAGCCGTGGGGAAGAAGGTCACGAGCTCGCACAGCTTTCCCATTCGGCGTACAAAACCCAAGACGGAAAAGGAGATCGCTAGCTACGAGGCAAGCCTGCGACACGTCCCAGCCGAGGCACGGGCACTGATCGACTCGCTGCAGCCATATACCAGAGCGGCAGACGCTAAGAGCCACCCTCTCGCCATCCTCACGAGCCTCGACAATCGCTTCAAGCACACGAGCCTGCATCTACTGTCACATCAGGTAGGAATGCGCGCGGTACCTGGCATCATCCAGCGTCCGCCCCCGCCGGGCGGGCATGATAGCGGCGACATATTTGCCGAAGTGCCCGTTGGTGTGAATGTGGAGAAGGACTTTGAACCATATCTCTCGGTTGAGATAGCGTTCAGCATACGACTGACCGGCTTGCCCGATGTCAACATCGACAAGCTCGACGCGATATACAACTACGTCAGAGACGAAGTCATTCAGAAGGCCGTACAGTTGAAGGGCATGCCCAGGCGCCTTTGAGTCCCGCTGATGACTGTCCGCATCGAGGACGCGTTGGGCGCGCTCCGGTTCTGCAAGAATACCTCACCGCCACTCTCTGGGGCGCGGTCGCACCTCGCCTGCGCGCCGCGCGGTGTCGTGATGGTCTGACGCGGCGATGCCGAGGCTTCGGGGCCGAGGACGTGGGGCGGCTGGGCGGCGCGCTAAGGCACGTCGCGCTGCCCTGAGGAGCTGAGCGATTGTGCTCCTCATGGCGACATCATATCGAGGTCGGCCGACCCCCTCAACCACGCCGTCTCAGATACGATACTCCGTTAAGGGCGGGAGCCTGACTCGAATCCGGTTATCCCTTGTACACGGCTTGATAGCTGCTGACGACCGGCGACCTCGATCGTGATGCCGAAACCGCCGAGAAGCCGCTCGCCTCCATGGAGGACGTGAGCCGGTCGAGGGCCGGCAGGCGGTAGGAGTGGCCGAAGGCAGCGCTTATCCACGTCGCCGGCGCCGAGAGGAGGATGTCGGCGTAGATGAAGTTGCCGCCTGGCTTCAGCACGCGCCTAATCTCGGACAGCGCCGCGGACCACCCGTCGACGTGATGCATCACCATGAACGACAGCACCACGTCGAAGTGGTGGTCCTCAAACGGGAGCTTGGTGACGTCAGCCTCCAGAAAGCGAGGGTTGTCGATCCCGGCCGACCGCTGTTTCGCCAGGGTGATCTGGTCTGGATCGATGTCGATCCCCGTGACGTTGAAGCGGTAGCTCTCGGCGAGGTGCCTGGCGACCGTGCCCATGCCGCACCCCACTTCCAGGACCTCCGTCACGCCATCAAGCGGAACGCCTGCCAGAAGCTTCTGGGCAAGAGCCACCCTGCTCCGCTGACGCCTTTCGCTGTTGACGAAGAACTTCTCGATCCTGCTCATCTTCATTTCGGTTACCTCTCAACTTCCATTGCCTGCTGCTCGCCCTCTCGCGGGTCAGCTTCCGCGCCGCTCGAGATGAACCTCTCGATGAAGTCGGCGAGCGGACGCTTCACGAGTTCGAGATCGACGCCGTCTGCGTCGAGTGCGTGTTGGAGCGACACCCCCTCGAGGGCCGAGACGATGAGGAACGCCGCGGTATCGATGTCCAGGTTGGCGCGTACAACGCCGGCCTCCTGGCCCATGCGAACCATCGCCGCGATGACATCGCGGAACTGCTGCAGCGAGGCGCTTACCTCCGCGTGGGCCCACTCCTGACGCGTCGCCTGCGCCCAGAACTCCATCATGAGCGGCCGGGACTCGGCTTCCGCCCGGAGGTGGTCGAGCCAGAACGAGACCAACAGGTCGATCGCCTCGTGCAGCGACGCGGGGCTGGGCAGGTCCTCGAACGAATGGAGCGTCCGGTGGACGTGTTCGTGAAGCAGGCTCTTGAAGAGCTGCTCTTTGCTCGGGAAGTGGTAGTAGAGTGCGCCCATGGAGACGCCGGCCTCAGCCGCAATCTCCTCGACCGTGGCCTCGCCGTATCCCTTGCGCCCGACGACCCGATAGGCGGCGTCCAGGATGAATCCGCGCGTCTCCTGCGCGCGACGCTGGTGGAGGGTGGCCCGCTTCATCAGCAGAATGCCACCGTTGACTCTGAAACCGAGTAGTTGCTCATAATTAGAGAGGATACTCTCATGCGGCGGCAAAGTCAAGACATCACCGAGGCAAAATGGAAGGAATCTTGATCGATCGGCTTCAAGTTCCATGTCGCTACGCCTCGCCGTCTCGGCTACGATGCTCCTATGATGGACCCGTATCGTGCGCTCACGAGACGCCTCTCGCGCCGCGCGCTGCTGCGTGGAGCGGGGCTGGCGCTGGGGGCGGCGGCGCTGGCGGCGGCGTGTCGGGATGACGGAGAGGGTGCGGACGGAGGAGGGACGCCGACGATGACGACGAACGCGACGCCTGAGACCGCGCTCTACTTCCCGCCGTCGACCGGCGATCGGTGGGAGGCGGTGCCGCCTGGCAAGGCGGGCTGGGACACGGCGAAGCTCGATGAGCTGGCGACGTGGGCGGGCGGCCTGAACACGACGGGCCTGCTGCTGCTCCATCGCGGCCGCATCCTGCTGGAGCGCTACTTCGAGAACGCCGGCCAGCACTCGGTGCTCGATGTGGCGTCTGCCCAGAAGAGCGCCGTGTCGTTCCTGGTGGGCGTCGCGCAGGAGCAGGGCCTGCTGCGCATCGAAGACGCGGTGTCGCAGCATCTGGGCGTTGGCTGGTCGAAGGCGCCGGCGGAGAAGGAGGCGCTGATCACGGTGCGCCACCTGATCACGATGTCGAGCGGGCTGAACGACCAGTGGGAGTCCGTCGCCGACGCCGGCACGACGTGGTACTACAACAACACCGCCTACCACCTCTCGAAGCGGGTGCTCGGGAGCGCGACCGGCGTCTCGATGCAACAGTACTTAGACCAACAGCTCGGCGCGCGCATCGGGCTGCGGGAGACGGAGTGGCGGGAGCGCCCGTTCATGAAGATGCCGGACGGCGTGCCGATGACCGGGCTCTTCATGTCGGCGCGCGACATGGGCCGCTTCGGGCTGCTGATGCTGGCGGGCGGCTCGTGGGAGGGCGAGGACGTGATCGTGGACAAGGGCTACCTGAACGACTCGGTGAGCACGTCGCAGCAACTGAACCTGTCGTACGGGTATCTCTGGTGGCTGAACGGGAAGGCCTCCCACGTGCTGCCCGGGGCGAACCCGCAGCCGCGGGACGGTTCGCTCATCCCGCCCGCGCCCGACGACGTCTACGCGGCGATGGGCGCAGGCGACCAGCGCATCTACGTTGCGCCCGGCCTCGAGCTGGTCGTGGTGCGGCAGGGCAGGGCAGCGTTCGGCGCGGCGGCCGCTCGCTCGGCCTTCGACGCGGAGCTGTGGACCCGGATCATGGCCGCGGCGCCGGCCTGAAGCCCGAATCCGGCCCGGTTGACGGGGCGGGCGGCGGATCGCTATAGTTTTCGCGATGCCCTGAGTGGGCACTATGTCAACCTGGGTTGGTGGTGTTCAGGCATCGAGCACCACGCAGATTAGCGAGGCACGGATGCCAAGACGAGGTCTAACGCTCGCCGTGGTCCTTGCCGTCGTCGCTTGCGCGGCGGCCGCCTTCGCGTGCGACGACGACACGACCGACGGCGAACCGACCGCCACGGCGGCCGAACCAGCGCCGGCAGCGACCCAGCCCGCGGCGACGCCCACGCAAGAAGCGGCGTCGGAGATCAGGGACCAGGACCTTGCCCAGCAGCCGGGCCTGCGCGACTTCCTGGGCTCGGCCGGCGGCGAGGTGCTACCGGACGCGATCATCTACGTCGACCTGACCGGCGACGGCACGGAGGACGCGGTCGTGCCGGTCTCGTCCGGTGGTGAGGGTGGCGACATCGCGGTCTTCGCGTACGGTTACGTCGACGGCACGCTGACCGAGTTGCTCAAGGCGCTGCCCGAGGACGCGAGCAGCATCGACATAGACGTGGAGGACGGGAAGCTGCTGACAACGGAAGGTATCTACGGCGCCGACGACCCGCTCTGCTGCCCGAGCACGCTCCGGCACCGCCAGTATCGCTGGGACGGCACGGCGCTCGTGATCGAGAGCGAGGCCGACGAGGCGCAGGGCGAGTCCAAAGAGTAGCTGGGCACGATGGCAACTCCTATCGGACACAGCATTGTTGGTTACACGCTGGCGCGCTCCGCCGGCCTTCGCTCGCGGCCGGCGCTGGCGCTCGCGATCGGCGCCGCGAACCTGCCGGACGTCGACTTCGCGCTGGGCTACGTCGCCAACGGCGACGTCTACTCGCTCCACCACGAGGTGATCACCCACCGTCCGGTCTTCCCGCTGCTGGTGGGCATCGCGGCCGGCGTGGGCTCGGCGGCGGTCTCGCTCGTGACGGGCCGAGGGCCGAGCCCGTGGCGCGCCCTGCGCACCGGCGCGCTGGCCGCGACGCTGGTGGGCAGCCACCTGGCGATGGACCCGCTGCCGCTCCCGTACGACAGCTTCTCGCCGAAGCCGGAGCGCTTCTGGCCGATCATCGCCAGCGAAGCGTGGAACGCCGTCATCGACATCGCCGTCTACGGCGGCATGGCGATGGCGGTGCTCAGCCGCGAGAACGCAGACGCGCGCAGCGGCAACGGCAAGGTCGTCGCGAACGGCGCGACGGCCTAACTTCGCAACGACCCGCCTTCAGACGAAGATCTGCCCGCCATCAACGACGAGGGTGTGACCGGTGACCATCGCCGCGTCGTCCGAGCAGAGGAAGACGAGCGGGCCAATCAGGTCGTCGGGCGTCATCTCGCGCTGGAGCGCGCGCTCCTGCGCCGTTCGCTGGTAGCGCTCCTCCGGCACAAGCTCGGCGCGGCCGGTGCGCACCAGCCCCGGCGAGAGGCAGTTCACCCTGATGCCGGACGGCCCGAGCTCTCGGGCGAGCGTCTTCGTCAGATTCTCCAGCGCCGCCTTGCTCGCGTTGTAGTGCGCGCGGCCGCCGGGAGCGATCACCGTGTTCACCGAGCCGATGTTCACGATCGAGCCGGAGCGCTGCTGCTTCATCGTGGGGATGACCGCGCGTGTGCAGCGCTGGGCGCCCGTCAGGTTCACGCCGATGACGGCGTCCCACTCCTTCGCGTCGATCTCGTCGAACGGCTTGCGGGCGAGCGTGGCGTAGATCGCGGCTGCGTTGAGCAGAATGTCGATGCTGCCGAAGTGGTCGAGCGCGGCGCGCGCCATCGTGTCGGCTGAGGTTTGGTCCGTCACGTCGACCCTGACGGCGAGGGCTTCGTAGCCCGCGTCCGTGAGCGCGCCGGCGGCCTGCTGGGCGAGCGCCTCGTCGACGTCGGCGATGACGGGGCGCGCTCCGTGCTCAGCCAGCCCGCGCGCGAGCACCGTGCCGATGCCGCCGCCGCCGCCCGTGATGATCGCGACCTTGTCCTTGAGGCGGTCTTCCATGATCCTCCGTCGTTGGGACGCACGGCCGTGCGCCCCGGGCGACCAGCCCCTTCGACAGGCTCAGGGCAGGCTCTCGCCCCTACAGTATCAACCCGACCCGTCGGCGAGCCAGTCGGGCGAAACGTGTCATTACGTTTCGCAAAATCGCCTTTTCGGGCGAGAGGGTGTCGGTTCTCCCTCGTCACGCGATTCCGACAACCTGACGCGGGGCTGGACATGCCCGCGCCGGATTGTCGACGTCAGGATAAGGGCGCTGGGCGAGAGCGCGAAGGGGCGGGTGGCGCTGGTCGCTCGCCAAGTACGGCACTGGCGATGGGGAGGCGCGCGTGACCCGGAGGCGCGCCAGATCCTTCGCCCTCTACCCCGCCGTGCTTCCGCCCCGCGCGGCTCAGGATGACAACGTCCTCGCCCCTAGGTTTCCGCCCAGCCGCGGGCGCGTTCGACGGCGCGGCGCCAGCCGGCGTAGAGCGTCTCGCGGTGGTCTTCGGGTAGGCGCGGCTCGAAGGTGCGGTCGGCGCGCCAGCGGCTCGAGATGTCGTCGAGCGTCCAGATGCCGACGCCGAGGCCCGCGAGGTAGGCCGCGCCGAGCGCCGTGGTCTCGGTGACAGCGGAGCGCACGACGGGGCGGCCGATGACGTCGGCCTGGATCTGCATGAGCAGGTCGTTCCTCGCCGCGCCGCCGTCGACGCGGAGCTCGTGCAGGCGAACGCCGGCCTCGCTCTCCATCGCTTCCAGCACGTCGCGCACCTGGAAGGCGATCGCTTCGAGCGTAGCGCGGGCGACGTGGGCGCGCGTGCTGCCGCGCGTCAGGCCGACGATGGCGCCGCGCGCGTGCGGGTCCCAGTAGGGCGCGCCGAGCCCGACGAACGCCGGCACCAAATAGACGCCGTCGCTGGAGTCGACGGACGCGGCGAGCGCCTCGACGTCCGAGGCGCTCTCGATGATCTGGAGGCCGTCGCGCAGCCACTGCACGGCGGCGCCGGTGATGAAGATGCTCCCTTCCAGCGCGTACTGGAGCCGCCCGCCCATCCGCGACGCGACCGTGGCGAGCAGCCGCTCCCTCGCGG
>JBBEBM010000002.1:0-9118 GCA_040882355.1 Dehalococcoidia bacterium
CGTGGTCGATACGCCTACGATCACTTCGACGCCGACGGACACGCGCACGCCGGCGAACACGCCGACGCCGGCCAACACGCTGACGCCCACGAGCACGCCCAGCCCGTCGTCGACCGACACGCCGGCACCGACTTCAACGGCGACGGCGACGGCCACGCAGACGCCGCTGGCGCCGGACCTGACGGTGACGAAGACCGATTCGCCGGACCCGGTGCCGGGCACGCTGGCGCTGACTTACACGACCGTCGTGCACAACGTGGGCGGCCAGGCCGTCAGCGACGTCCGGATGATCGACACGCCACCGTCGAACTTCACGTACACGAGCTTCAGCACAAGCCAGGGGAGCTGCGCTATCGTCGCTTCGCTGACGGGCGGGACGCTGGACTGCGACCTGGGCACGCTGGGGCCGGGCGCCTCGGCGACGATCATCGTGGTCGGATCCGTGCCGACGGCAGGCACCGTCGTGAACACGGCGACAGTCGATCCGTTTGGCGCGGTGGCGGAGGCCGACGAGACGAACAACGAAGCGCAGGCATCGACGACGATTACGGACCCGCCGACGCCCACACCGACGAACTCGCCAACGATCACGCCGACGTTCACTCGCACGCCGACGCGGACGCCGACCCCCACGAGCACGCCAACAGCCACGCCGACGCCCGACCTGCGGATGACCCTGGTAGTGCTGCCCGGTCAGACGTTTACGCCCGGGGTGGGCGTCACGGGCGGCCCGACGCCGCGGACGGCCGGAGCGCCCTTCAGTGTCGATATCGTAGCGGTGTTCGCGGACTTCACGATCGCGCCGGTCAACAACACGGTGTCGCTGATCACAGACGACCCGCAGGACACGCACCCGGCGCCGGAGGCGCTGGTGAACGGTGAGGCGACCTTCACTATCGACCCGCGCGTCGCCACGCAGACCGGCTGGCGAGTGCGGCCGAGCGGCGGCCCGGGCACGAACACGCCGTCCGATCCATACATCGTCAATTCGGCAGCGGTGAACGAGACGGTTGTGGTCCTCCCGGGCGAGACGCTGACGCCGGGCGTCGGCTTCGTCGGAACGGCCAGCCACCACCTGGTGGGCACGCCGTTCCCGGCGCGAGTCGTGGCCGTCGATCAGTTCTTCAACACGGCGCAGTCCGCCTCCAATATGGTCACCCTCACCAGCGCCTGCGGACTCTACTGCCAGGGCACGAACCCCGGGAACATCAGCCCGCCGAGCCAGGCGCTCACCAACGGCGAGGCCATCTTCACTATTACGCCGGCTACTGTGGGCATCTGGGCCGCTCAGCCCGGCGGCGGCCCTGGCGCGAACACCACCTCGCATCCGTACACGGTCTCGGTACCGATTAACACCAGCGCCGGCAATGGCGGGCCGGGCTTTAGCGGCGACAACGGTGCCGCGACTTCGGCGCGCTTCACGCTGCCGATGGACGTGGCGCGGGACAGCGGCGGCAACATCTACATCGCGGATAGCGGCAACAACCGCGTGCGCCGGATCACCCCCTCAGGAACGGTGACGACCTTCGCCGGCGGCGGCACGGGCTGCGGGGGCCAACTCAACACCCTGGGTGACGGCTGTCAGCGCACGCAGGCGCTGCTCAGCGCCGTCACCGGCCTCGCCTTCGATGGGCAGGGCAACCTCTACCTATCCGACCAGCTCCACCAGCGCATCCGCAAGGTCGACGCTTCGTCAGGCGTGATCACGACATTCGCGGGCAACGGTGTGGCCGGCTTCAGCGGCGATGGTGGACCGGCGACCTCGGCGAGCCTGCGCAACCCGTTCGGCCTGACGTTCGACGGAGCGGGCAACCTCTACATCGCGGACGCGAGCAACCATCGCATCCGCCGTGTGATGCCGGGAGGCACGATCAGCTCGGTAGCGGGCAGCGGCGTGGCCGGCTGGGACGGTGACGAAGCTGAGGCGACGGTTGCGCGCATCAACTTCCCGACGGATATCGCCTTCGATTCAGCGGGCCGGATGTACATCGCCGACTCGGGTAACAGCGTTGTCCGCATCGTCCAAGCTACCGGCATCATCAATACTCTGGCCGGGCAGGCAACGGTCGTGGGCGGAGGCCAGCCGGGGTTCAGCGGCGACGGCGGTCCGGCGGTAGCTGCGCAGCTCAGCAACCCGTTCAGTCTGGTGATCGACTCGGGCAACAAGATCTTCATCGCTGACGCCGGCAATCAGCGGATCCGCATGATCGACTCGAGCGGCATCATCTCGACGGTCGGCGGCAGCGGCACGACAGGCTACGGCGGAGACAGCGGGCCGGCAACAGCGGCGCTCATCGACATGCCGGTAGGGATGGCGCTGGACGGGCAGGACCTGCTCGTGGCCGACATGAACAACCACCGGGTGCGGCGCATCGGTACAATTGGCAGTCCGCCGCCACCCACGCCGACCCCGACGCCGACCCGGACCGGCACGCCGACCGCCACGCCGACGATCACACCCACGCCTACGATTACGCCGACGCCGACTCAGGTCTGCCCGGACACGGATGGCGATTCGCTGAACGACTGCGCGGAGGCCAACCTCGGGACGAATCCAAACGACCCCGATACAGACGATGATGGCTGCTTCGACGGGCGGGAAGTCGGCGATAACCCGATGACCGGCGGACGCCGCGACCCAATCAACTTCTGGGACTTCTTCGATGCGCCTGCGGGCGTGCCGCTGCAGCGCGACGGGCTGATCAGCATCGGCGACGTCGGCGCAATCGTCGTGCGATTCGGCGGCATTGGCGACCCGAGCGGCGACCCACTCTCGACGCCACCGGTCAGCGGCTACCACACGGCGTATGACCGCGGCGCTTCGATACCCGGCGGCGACCCGTGGGACCTGCTTCCTCCGGACGGAGTGATCTCGATTGGGGACGTTGGCGCGATGGTCGCCCAGTTCGGCCATAGCTGCGCCTAGCCTCGAAGTCACGATGGCACGAAGACCACGACGGTCGTCAGCCGTCCTCGCTGGCTGTCAAGCTGTCGTGGGCTGATCGTCGAGGGTGAGCTGGTCGCCCACCTCTGTGCCGGAGGCGGCGATGGCGCCGCTGGGCAGTTCGATGACTGAGTGGGCGCCTACCCACTTGGCGCTCAGGCGGAACGGCTTCATGCTGCCGACGGCCTTCACCACCTGGCCCGCGCGGTTGAGGTAGAGGACGTCGATTGCGAAGCGCATGAAGGCGGTGTGAATGGAGCTGCACGGCTCAATGAGGAGCGCCTCGCCGGGGTCGAGCCCGGCGCGGCCCAGGAGGCCGACGGTACGCTTCCAGACGCTGCGCGCCGCGAACGCGTCGCCGGCAAGCTCGGCCCCTCGAGTCACGTTATAGATGCGCATCGGACCAGGCCTACTTGCCGGGGAAGTCACGCATGAAGGAGAGCACGGCCGGGCCGAGAATGGCGATGAAGAGGGTCGGCAGGATGCAGAGCACCAGCGGGAAGATCATCTTGATCGGCGCCTTGTAGGCCTGCGCCTCGGCGCGCTGCCGGCGCCGGATGCGGAGCTGGTCCGCCTGCACCCGCAGGACCGCGCCGATGCTCGACCCCATCTGCTCGGCCT
Source organism: Dehalococcoidia bacterium (assembly GCA_040882355.1). Taxonomy (GTDB): domain Bacteria; phylum Chloroflexota; class Dehalococcoidia; order DSTF01; family RBG-16-68-14; genus JBBEBM01. The sequence continues at coordinate 3,566 of JBBEBM010000002.1, forward strand.
GGATGACGGCGTTGACGAACGTGGTCAGGTCCGGGACGTTGGAGCGCTGCGCGAACTCCTTGAGGGCCTCGCGGCGCATCTTACCCAGACTGATCTCGCGCAGCGTGCGCGTCAGCTCCTCAGCGAACGGCCCTTCCACCTTCTCAGCGACGCGGGCCAGTGCGGCGTCCAGTCCCAGACCGGCTTCTACACAGGTCGTAATCAAGTCGAAGGCGTCCGGCAAGCCGCGAATAACCGTGGACTGGCGATGCCCGACGCGCTGCTTCAGCCAGAAGCGAGGCAGGAAGAAGCCCACGACGGCGAAGATGATCACCAGGGCGAACGCCATCATGCCGTGGACGAGGCCGGCGCCGAAGATGACGAGCACGGGCAACAGAATGAACGCGGCCGTGGTGACGACCTGGAAGGTGAGGTACTGGTTGACGGTCATCGGCTCGCCGGCCTGAAGCAGGCTCAGTTGGAGCCGTTCCACCATCGCGGTGGGCATGGCCCGCTTGATCTGCTGGACAAGGCTGTCCGCGAACGGCATCAGCAGACGCTCAGAAAGCGACGCGGGGGGCGCACCTACCTGCCCCTGCTGGGACTGCCCGCTCAGCGCGTCGAGACGCGAGCGAATGCTGCCCTCCCGGCTTCCCAGCGCGAGCATGAAGATGAAGACGGTGGCAGCGACGGCGGCGACGGCAAGGATGAGCAGCATGATTGGTTACACCTCGATCGCTAGGATGCGGCGGATGATCAGGATCCCGACGGTCTCCAAGAGGATGCCGACGCCGAGCATGATCCGTCCCAGCGACTCTGTGAAGAGCAGGCCGATGTACTCCGGGCTCACGATCATGAAGAAACCACCGACGACGAGCGGCAGCAGCCCGATGATGATGCCCGTCATGCTCTGTTGGGCCGTGAGCGTGGCGATCTCGCCCCGGATGCGCACGCGTTCGCGCATCGTCTCGGCCACGGTCTCAAGGATCTCCGCCAGGTTCCCACCGACTGAGCGCTGCACCAGGATGGCGGTGACCACCAGGTCCAGGTCGTAGCTGCCGCAGCGCTCGCTCAGGTCCAGGAGCGCTTCTTCCGCGCTGGAGCCGATGTGCATCTCATGGATTGTTTGATTCAGCTCCGTGCCAACCGGATGCTCCATCTGCTCGGCCGCAAGACTCAGACTCTGCAGCAGGCCGAACCCCGCCTTGAGGGAGTTCGCGACGAGCGTGAGCGTTTCCGGAAGCTGGCCCTCAAGGTTCTTGCTGCGGCCTTCGCGACGGCGGTTCATGTAGATTGCGGGCAGCATGAAGCCGACGACTGCGGCAACAGCGCCGATGCCAAGGCCGAGCATGTTCCCCAGGATGAGGTAAGGGGCGGCGAAGCCGACGCAGGCCAGGGCCGCCCTGATGGCGACGAAATCGGCGGGCTGCATGTTGCTGTCCGCCCTGCTCAGGTCGTGGGCCATGCGCTCCTGCCAGGCGCCCGAGACGAAGAACCTGAGCGCGCCGGCGACGTTGCGACTCTCTCGCAACGGGGAGCTGGATGGGCCTTCGACGACCGAGGCGGTGCCGGAGAGGATCCCTTCCAGGCGGCCTCGTACCTGGGTCCCCACTGCGCCATTGGCGTAGAACGCAAGCAGCAGGGTCAGGACGGTGGTCAACGTGGCGGCGGCTGCACTGAGCGCCAGGACGTCCATTGGCTATGCTCCTAACGGGGTAAAGATGTCCGCGGCCAGGTGGATGCCCGCGACTTCGAACTTCTCGGCGAAGCGCGGACGCAGCCCGGTGCTCTTGAATTCGCCCAGCACGCGGCCGTCGCTGCCGACGCCGGACTGCTCGAAGCGGAACAGGTCCTGCATGGTGACGACCTGGCCCTCCATGCCGGCGATCTCCGAGACGTGGGTGACGCGACGGCTGCCGTCCGGCATGCGGGCAATCTGGACAACGATGTGGACGGCCGATGAAACCTGTTCGCGGATCGCGCGAATCGGCAGGTCCAGACCAGCCATCAGGATCATGTTCTCGATTCGGGCGAGGGCGTCGCGAGGTGTGTTCGCGTGCACTGTGCTCATCGAGCCTTCGTGGCCGGTGTTCATGGCCTGCATCATGTCGAACGCCTCGGAGCCGCGCACCTCACCGACGATGATCCGGTCGGGGCGCATACGCAGTGAGTTCCGGACCAGGTCGCGCTGGGTGACCTCGCCCTTGCCTTCCAGGCTGGCCGGGCGAGCCTCCAGGCTGACCACGTGCCCCTGCTGGAGGCGGAGCTCCGTGGGGTCCTCGATCGTGAGGATGCGCTCCGTGTCCGGGATGAAGGACGAGAGCGCGTTGAGCATCGTAGTCTTGCCGGTGCCGGTACCGCCGGAGACGATCATGTTCAGGCGCACCTGGACGCAGGCGCGGAAGAACTCCGCGAGCTCGCGTGTCATGGTGCCCGTCGCGATCAGGTCCTCGATGGTCATCTTGTCCACGCGGAACTTCCGGATGGTGATGGTCGGGCTCTTGGGCGCGACCGGTGGGATGATCACGTTGACACGGGAGCCGTCCGGCAGGCGGGCGTCCACCATCGGGCTCGACTCATCGACGCGGCGCCCGAGCGGGGCCACGATGCGTTCGACGATGCGCATGATGTGGGCGTGATCGCGGAAGCGGACCGAGCTCAGATAGAGACGGCCTTCCTTCTCATAGAAGACCTGGTCGGCGTCGTTGACCATGATCTCTGATACGGCAGGGTCCTTGACCAACGGCTCGATTGGCCCGAGGCCGAGTACTTCGTCGGCCACCGTAGCCACCAGCTCGTCGCGCACTGCGCCGACGATGCCCGGCATCTCCTGGGCGATGAGCGTGCGTGCCGCGGCCTCCACGGCCTCTCGCGCCCGCTCCGTGTCCAGGCCCTGGAGCTTGGTCGGGTCCAGCTCCTCAATGAGGCGCTGGTGCAGGGTGAACTTCAGGTCGGTGACCGCTTCGACGCTCTGACCCTTGCGCTGGCTGGCGCGGTCCTGCACGTCGGAGCCGCCGCCTGCGCCGGCGTTGCTGGCGGGGGGCGCGCCGCCGCCGGTTCGTCTCGATTGCCACGAAAACTGACTCATCCGGTCTCCTCCTCGCGCGCGCTACCCTAGCTGGCCCGTCCCAGGAAGCGCTCCAGGAACCCCTTCCGCTCTCGCGGCGCGCCGGAGAAGGCGTAGGCCATGTCTGTGATGGCGCGCGACACGCGGGCGTACGGTTTGGCTACGACGATAGGGATGCCGAGCTGGTTGGCGCTGGCGACGTTGTAGTCGTGCGGGATGCGCCAGGTCACGTTGTACTCCAGGACGCGCTCTACGTCCTCCTCGCGCAGGCTGTTGGAGGAGGTGGAGTGGTTGATCGTGAGCTTGACCTTGTCCTCCGACACCTGGGCGGCTCGCAGCATCTCCAGAGCGAGCGCGGTGTCCTTGATGCTGGCGATGTCCATGCTGGTGACCAGGAGGATGACGTTCGCCAGGTCGAGCGTGGTGGCGATCAGCTCGTTAAACGTACCCGGCGTATCGATGATGATGTAGTCGTGACCTTGCGCCAGCAAGTCCACGATCTTCTGAATGTGCTGTGGCGTCAGGTTGCGCCACTCGGTTGGGTGGAGCGGCGCGGGCAGAATGGAGACGCCGGTGTGGTGCCGGACCAGGTGGTCTTTGATCGACTCGCGGTCGAGCGTGTCGATCTGGCGGCCGAGGTCAGCAATGCTGGTCTCGACGGCGATGTCCATCATGATCGCTACGTCGCCGAAGCGGGTGTCCATGTCCACGAGCACCACGTTGGCCCCGGTGGCGCGCACCAGCGCGGATGAAAGGTTGGTGGCGATTGTGGTCTTCCCGATGCCGCCCTTGGCCCCGAAGATGGTGATGACGGTGCCGCGGGCGATGGTCTCTTCGCTGCCGCCCTTGGAGTGGATCCGCTTGCGCTCCTCGTGCTCCAGGATGCCGTAGACGGAACGGGTGACGTCCTCCGGCTTCAGCGGCTTTACCAGGTAATCGCGGGCGCCGACCACCATGGCGCGCCGAACGGAACCGGCGTCCGACAGGGACGAGTAGACGATGATGGCAGCCTGCGGAGCGGCCGCGCCGACCATCTCTATGGTCTGCAGGGCGCGCGCCACGGGCTCTTCCATGCTCACCAGGACGACATCCGGCGGGTGCTCCTTGGCAACCGTGACCGCCTCGATGCCGTGGTCAGCTTCGCCCACGACGGTGAACTGGCTGACCTGAAGCATGCGCTTCGTGTCTGCCCGGGCGCTCAGGTCCGGGTCAACGATCAGGATCTCTGGGTTACGCGCCACGGTCTCTTGCCTCTCCCTCGCTACGCAGCGGCACTAGCGAACCTTAGCCCTCTGTTCCTTGCACGATGCACTGCACAGGCACGAGTCCTGTCGGGCTGACGTCTCCGAGTTGGCGCACGGCGAGTCTGATTTCACCGGCGATGTCTCCGCAGAAAATGTTCTGCCCCTGCTGCGGCGTCACCATGAAGGTGACGGTCGCGGCCTGCGGATTCGGAGGGGCCAGGGATCCTCTGGTGCGGTCGTCTTCCTCACCCCCGGCCGGCGCCTCTGGCGTGGCGGCCGATATCGTCGCCGGCAGTTCAACCAGGATCTGTGCGACGGCGACGACCTCGACGTTTTCGGCCAGGAGCTGTCCGCCGACCGTGTCCTCAGGGGCGCCGTTCGGGATCCAGAGGATGTCGACGTGGTCTCCCGGCAGGACGAGGCCGCCGGCGCCGATCACCATGTCGACGTCGATGGCCATGCCGCGCTGTCCGTCCTTCAGGATGTGGCTGAGGGCGTCGTTGCTGATCTCGCCCGTGCCAACAAAGTTGGACTGGAGCAGCGGCTCGCCGATCTCGATCGGGTAGCGGGCTTGCAGTCCGACCGCAGCGTCGAGGCTGCTCAGGTGACCTGCGCCGACGGCGTCTTGCGAAAGCACCTTCTCTTCGATCATGTCCTCAGAGATGGTGTCGCCGGCCAGGATGGTGTCCTTGGCAACGACGACAGAGATGTCGACGCTGGACGTGGTCCCGCTGTCGCCGCCGCCTTGTGATAGGGCGGCGTAAGCGAGGATGCCACTCAACGTGGCGAGGATTAGGGCCAGGAACAGGAACCGCCGGTTCACCCGGCCCACGGCGACGCTGGTCATCGGTCGAGCCATGGGTTCTCCCTCACTTACTTATGGAATGAGCCCTCCGTGCAATGAGAGCACCTATGAGATGTATCGGTAGGCGCGAGCCAAGCTTTACGTCTCGCGGGTTGCCTGACGGCTTTACGATCCGGCGGCCCGGTTGCCCGGCAGCCAATCGTGCAGGTCCGTCGTGTCCGCGCCTGGCGCCACCCTGGGACTGCGCTTGTGCGGCACCGGGGATTCGCTCCTTCGTCCGGGCCGCTCCTGGACGTAGGAGAGGCCGGCACATGCCGGCCTCTCCCGTTCTCGACGTTCTTGGGTCTGGACTAGCAGCTGCCGCTGAGGCAGTTGGTAGCGGCCTGGAACGCGTTCACGATGGCGCCACGGAACACGATCAGGACGCCGGCGGCGATGAAGGCGGCGACGACGGCGAG
>JBBEBM010000003.1:0-8620 GCA_040882355.1 Dehalococcoidia bacterium
TGTCGGCGAGGGCAGCATGTAGGGGCGGGTCTCAGACCCGCCCGCGACGGACCGGCCGCCCGGTAGACCGCGTTACGCCGGTCGCCGGGCGAACAACGCGCGGCCTATCGGGCCGGCCATCTGGCCGCCCTGACGAGCCGATGCTCGCCGCTACGCGGGTCGCGTGGCGACGAACAACGTCCGCCTGAACCCGAAGAACACCGGCCGCCCGGGGAAACGCTGGTGCAACCGGCCGCTGTATCGCTCCATGAATGGCTCGTGCAGCTCGTCCGGCAGCCGTTCGAACACGGGCACCAGCGCCGTGCCCGACATCCAGTCGGCGAGGGCGTCGGCGTCGTCGAGGACGTGCGGGTAGACCTTCTCGAAGACCGAGATGTCGGTCGCGCCTGCCGCGTAGAGCAGCTCCGCGTAGCGTTCGATGCCGAGCACCGGCCACGCGCGCCGCCGGCCGTCGAGCGCAGCGGCGAACGGCGCCTCCGACGCCACCTCGTCGATCAGCAGGTGCGTCGGGTGGCCGAAGTTCGACGGCTGCTGCACGGCGAGCCGCCCGCCCGGCGCCACCAGCGAGAGCAGTCGCGGCACGAGCGACTCGTGGTCGTCAACCCACTGGATGACGGCGTGCGAGAAGACCAGGTCCCACTCGCCCGCCGCCTCCTGGACGCTGCCCCGTTCGAACCGCAGCCCCGGCCGCGCGAACGACTCGGCCCGCGCCAGCATCTCCGGCGACGAGTCGACGCCGAGCACGTCGCTCTCGGGCAGCAGGTCCGCCAGGCGCGCCGTCAACTCGCCCGTCCCGCACCCGAGGTCGATCACGCGCATACCCGGCCGGACGTCGATCAGCCGCGCCAGGTCATCGAACGGCGCGTACCGCTCCTTCGCGAACTGCTCGTAGCGTGCGGGGTTCCAAGGCATGGGCCTGTCTCACTCTTCCTTGTGAGCCTGCTCGAACGACAGCTCGAGGATTTCCCACCAGCCTAGATCACCAAAGCTCAGGGCATCCCGTCCTGGCGTCCACTCAAAGGCGACTCGCACGGAGAGATCCTCGCCATTTCGCCCAGAGGCTTCCGTGAAGCGAGGATTTCGAATGGGCGCAGCGGCAAGCCGACCCAGCAGCTCATCCTCTAGCCAATCGCAGAGACTGGCATAGTCTCGCGGTGCAGACTCTGGCAGAAGGTCGGAGCTCACTAGTTGTGTCACCAAGACACCGAGGGTGGCAACCCAGGATTCCTCGTGTGGTGCCCTTCCAAGTAGGCCGCCGCCGCGCACCGCTCGGTACTTCATGGTGAGGGCATCGACTACCTCATCAATCGAGAGTTCGCGCAAGTCGAGGTAGCCCATGTCATCAGGGAGGCCAAGCAGAGCCGTGTCGTCAAGGCGGATTGGCAAGATAAACTCCGCGTCGCGACGCTGCGCCTCGCGATGCGCGATCGACCACTCGAACTGTGGCCAGTCTCGTTCTCGATACTCTCGGGAGACAAGTGGCACGAAGAACCGTGTGCCAGCACCGTAGATCCTCTCGAACTCGTCATTCAGACGTCGTCCGACTAGGTGGCTTCGATACAACCTATCGTAGAACACCACGAATCCTTGCTCGGTCAGCTTGCCTGCCAGTTCTGCCGCGAGAGCGCGATCGCCCTGGGCAAACGAGATGGCGAAATCGAACCGCTGCACCTTGCGCGCAACTCCTGTGCGGCCTCGCCTACCCCTCCGCCGGCCACGCCGACATGAAGAGCTGGTCGTAGGCGAGGCCCCAGGGCGGGCGCAGGAAGCCGAGCGCGCGCACGTCCTCGTACCAGAAGCCGAAGGGCGACGTGCGGTTGAACGTGCCTCCGCCGATGATCTTGCACAGCCTGCCCATCGCCGACTCCGCCAGCTCCGCGATCGCCGTCTTCGCCAGTAGCGCGTTGCGCAGCGGCTCGCGACCCTCCTCGACAGCGCGCAGCATGCCCTCGTAGGCCTGCCCGATCAGCCACGCGTCCAGCTCGGCGCGCGTCCACTCGACCCGCTCGTACGCGCGCAGCGACTCATGCTTCGGGCCGAGCACCGCCCGCGCCGCCTCCATCGCCGCGTCGACGACGCCGACGATCACTGCTGTGAACGAGGCCGCGACGTACGGCCCCGCGCCGGCGAAGATGCGCAGGAGCGTGCCCGGCCAGGCGCTGCGCGTCGCCGGGAACTCCTCGAACAGCATCGAGTGGCTCTGCGTCGCAGCCATGCCGTGGCCATCCCACTCCGCGAGCAGCTTTATCCCGGTCGACCCGTCCCAGGGCGCGTCCTTCGTCTCCAGGAAGAAGAGGTCGGGCACGCCGTCGGCCAGCGCGCTCGTGATCATGTACGAGCTGATCCCGCTGCCGCTGCCGAAGTGCTTCTGGCCGCTCACCCGGTAGCCGTCGCCATCGGGCCGCGCGATCGCCTTCGTCTTGCTCAGGTCGCCGCCGCTGCCCGGCTCCGACGTGATCGTCCCCCACCACGCGCCGTCGAGCGCCGTCCGCGCGACGTGCGCTCGCTGCGCTTTCCACGCGTCCGCGAACGGCGCTTCGGCCTCCGGCGTCGCGAGCCAGAACACGAGCACCGCCGGGTGCATCGACGACACCAGCGCGACCGACGAGTCGCCGCGGGCCAGCGCGCGCAGGATCCCGCAGTACGACCGCGTCGAGCGCGTCACGCTCTCCCACAGCCCGCCCTGCTCGACGGGCACGCCCGTCAGCAGGAAGCCCGCCTCGCGCAGCCGGTCGAAGTCCGCCGGGTCGAGGTTGCGTCGCTTCTGCCGCTCGCCCCGCGCCGCCGCGAACTCGTCGGATACCCTGGTGACGTTTTCGAGGACGGTCTGACCGTCCATTACGCCAACTCCCCCAGCGCCCGGCGCAACCCATCGAGCCGTCCCTGCGCGGCGGCGAGGCGTTCCTCCTCCGAGGCGACGACGTCGGCGGGCGCGCGCGAGCGGAACTGCTCGTTGCCGAGCTTGCCGTTCAGTCGCGCCACGTAGCCCTCCGTCTCTGCGATCTCCTTTTCGAGCCGCGCGCGCTCAGCCGACGCGTCTTGGCTACTTGGCAGGACGAGAAGCACGTCCAGTCCCGCTGCCACGAACCTCACCCGACCACGCTGGTCTCTTTGCAAGTGCGCCTTAATCCCTTCCCCGAGATGTCCGCCCTGCTCCACGGCCTGCACCCTTGCTAGCTGCCTCACTATGGCTGCGCTCTCTCGCAACGCTGTCAGAACCAACCCGTTCCTGCGGTCAAAGTCAGGTAACGTTGCGGACATCACCTCAGACGTGATGGCGGTGTACTTGACGGAGGGTATCCATTCTCCGGCCGGAATCTTGTGCACCGACCGAATGTCGCGAATCTGGCGGATGAGGTCGATTAGCCCCTCGACTTGAATCTCTGCGTCGGCATCCTCCAACGCCGGGTCCGCCTTCGGATACGGCGCAACGATGAGCATCTCGGAAGGCGGCTCGGCGGCGAACGGGCGCAGCCGCTGCCAGAGCTCCTCCGTGACGTACGGCATGTAGGGATGGAGGAGCCGTAGCCCCGTCTCCAGCACGTGGACGAGCACAGGGAGGGGCGAGGGGCCTTGTTCCTTGCTCCCCGTTCCTTGTTCCTGGCGAAGCCTCACCTTCGCCATCTCGACGTACCAGTCGCAGTACTCGCCCCAGAGGAAGTCGTAGATGCGGCGGGCGGCCTCGTTGAGCTGGAAGTCGCGCGTGAGCTGCTCGACTTCCGCTGTCACACGCGAGAGGCGCGACAGGATCCAGCGGTCCTCGACCGCCCAGCTCGTTCGCATGTCCGCCGACGGCGGCACATGCGTCTCGCCTTCCGGGAGCTGCGAGATGACGAAGCGGCCGGCGTTCCAGAGCTTGTTGGCGAAGTTGCGCCCGGCCTCTACCTTGTCCTCCCAGAGCCGTTGGTCCTGGCCGGTGCCTCCGCCCGTGATCAGACTGAAGCGCAGCGCGTCCGTGCCGTACTTCTCGACGAGCTCGAGCGGATCGACGACGTTGCCCTTCGTCTTGCTCATCTTCGCGCCGTGCTCGTCGCGCACCATGCCGTGCAGGTAGACGTAGCGGAAAGGGATGCGCTCTTCGAGCGTGTCGCGGCGCCCGTCCATCGCGGCGAGGCACATCATGATCATCCGCGCGACCCAGAAGAAGATGATCTCGTAGCCGGTCTCCATGACGGTCGTCGGGTAGAATCGCCGCAGCTCGTCCGTGTCGTCCGGCCAGCCGAGCGTCGAGACCGGCCACAGCCCGGACGAGAACCAGGTGTCGAGCGTGTCGTCGTCCTGGCGCAGCTCCGCGCCGCCGCAGCTCTCGCACGTCGCGGGCTCTTCGATGTCCGGCGGCGGGACGATGGTCGCGTTGCACGCATCGCAGTACCAGACGGGGATGCGGTGGCCCCACCAGAGCTGGCGCGAGATGCACCAGTCGCGCAGGTTCTCCATCCAGTTCGTGTAGGTCTTGGTGAAGCGCTCCGGTACGAACTCGATCAGGCCGTCGTTCACGACCTTGAGCGCCTCGCCGGCCAGCGAACGGCCCGGCGCGAACTCCTTGTTGACTGCGACGAACCACTGCTCGCTGATCATCGGCTCGACGATCGCGTCGCAGCGGTCGCAGTGGCCGACGCTGTGCGCGTACGGCTCCGTCTTCACCAGGAAGCCCTGCTCGTCAAGGTCGCGCACGATCGCGTCGCGGCAGACGAAGCGGTCCATGCCCGCGTACGGCCCCGCCTCGTGGTTCATCGTCCCGTCGAGGTTGAGCGCATTGACGATAGGCAGGCCGTGGCGCTGCCCGATCTCGAAGTCGACGGGGTCGTGGCCCGGCGTCACCTTGAGCGCGCCCGTGCCGAACTCGCGCTCGATCGCCTCGTCGCCGACGATGATCAGCTCGCGCCCGATGATCGGCAGGCGCGCCTTCCGCCCGATGAACGCTCGATAGCGCTCGTCCTCCGGGTGGACGGCGATCGCGGTGTCAGCGACGATCGTCTCGGGGCGCGTGGTCGCGATCGTGATGTAGTCGCCTGTCGGCTCGCCAGCGTCGTTGATGATCGGGTAGCGGACGTGCCAGAGGAAGCCCTGCTCCTCCTGGTGGTCGACCTCCAGGTCGGAGAGGGCGGTCTGGCAGCGCGGGCACCAGTTGATCATCCGCTCGCCGCGGTAGATCAGGCCGCGCTGGTAGAAGTCGTAGAAGGCGGCGCGCACCGCCCGAGCGGGGCCCGGGTCCATGGTGAAGGTCTCGCGCGACCAGTCGGCGGAGGCGCCGAGACGCTTGTGCTGGTCGAAGATGCGCGCGCGGCTCTTGTTGACGAAGTCCCAGGTGCGCTCAAGGAACGCCTCGCGGCCGATCTCCTGTCGCGTCAGACCCTCCTTCGCGAGCCCGCGCTCCATCAGCACGTGGACGGCGATCGCCGCGTGGTCGATGCCAGGGAGCCAGAGGGTGGGGTGGCCACGCATGCGGTGCCAGCGGACAAGGATGTCCTCGACGGTGTCCATGAGGGCGTGGCCCAGATGCAGCTCGCCGGTGAGGTTGGGCGGCGGCATGATGATCACGAACGGCTCGCGGTCTCCGTCGCTCGGCTTGAAGTAGCCGCCGTCCTCCCACTGCTTGTAAAGGCGCTCCTCTACCGAGGAGGGATCGTAGGTCTTGGGCATGGCCCCTTCGCCCGTTTCGTCGCGCTTGCCCTCTGGGGTCGTGTCACTCATGCGAATCCCTCACGTTGATAGCCCAGGATGGCAGAGGACTGTCATGCTGAGCGCAGCGAAGCATCTTTCATCTCTCGCAGACTGCTCGTTACCTGCGTGCATTGCAAAGCCCTTCGCGGAGCTGGTCCTGACCGAGCTGACGGACTCAGGGTGACAGTTCGGCCCCGATTGCTCGGGGCCGGTTGGCGCGATGTCTGGCGCGTGCGGCCCCGCTCAGCGTACCCGAGCTACTACCTCCCCGTCGATTACGGCGCTGGTGTCGACGACCGGCGCGGCAAGCAGGCGCGCGCGACGGCGCGACGCCTCTTCCAGCTCTGAGAGCTGGGCGAGCGCCTTGCGCGTGTCGGACGCGACGCGGGCCGGGTCGAGGTCGCGGACGCGGTACTTGAAGAGCCAGTAGGTGAACTCGCGCAGCTCGCCGAACGATAGCTCGTCGCCCTCCGGCAGCGAGCGTTGCTCGCGGAAGATTGCGAGCAGCTCGTCGCGGTTGCGCCCGTAGACGCGCTCGAACACGTGCTGCTCGATGTCGTCGCCCTGCGTCCAGACGCGGGAGCGCTGCTCCTTGAGCACCTCTTCCTCCATGGTGAGCTGCAGCGCCTCCTCGACGATGACGCCGTAGAGGTAGTTGAGGTGCGCGCTGTGCTTCGCGGCGCCGATGCTCTGCTTGAACTCCTCGTCGTCCAGGTCGCGCGGCGGCCGGCCGAAGAAGAGGAGCGCCTCCTTTTCGTCCGCGGGAATGGCGCCGTCGACGGCTTCGCAGAGGCGCTCCGCCAGCAGGAGCCAGTCGAACGCCTCGCCGCCGATCAGGTAGCGGTAGCTGCGGCCGTCGACCTGCTCTTCGGGCGCGTCCCAAACCGCGACGGCTTCGAGCAGCGCGCCGAACCAGTCGCCGCCTTCGCCCAACGCCTCACGAAACGCGGCGAGCGCTTGACGCTCGCTGCCAAGGAGCGTCGCGTACGCCTCTGACGCGAGGAAGTCGGCCAGCACCTCGGCATGGCGAAACGCCAGCGACAGCCCTCCCAGCTCGTCCGGATGGAAGAAGCGCAGTTCTTGACCTTCCCCCAGGGTCATCTCGTCGGCTGGCAGCACGGTCATGCCATAGAAGAAGTGCGCTGCGCAGGGTGTGCCGTCTTCGTGCGTCTCGTCGTACACGCCGCACGGCAGGATCCGCTCCAACGCCAGGCCGGTCTCTTCTCGCAGCTCGCGGCGCGCGGTCTGCTCGGGCGTCTCGCCCTTCTCGCCGCCGCCGCCCGTAATCCCCCAGTGGTTGGGGCATGGGATATCCGGCTTGTCGTCGCGGAGCTGCAGGAGAATCTGGCCCGCCGGGTCGACGACGATGACGCCCGCCGACATGTGCTGTTTGCGCCGGCTCGCCATCAGGCGGCCACTCCCCCGTGGCACTTCTTGTACTTCTTGCCGCTGCCGCACGGACACGGCTCGTTCCGGCCGACTTTGTGCGCCTTCGCCACCACGGCCGGACGCGGCGCGGCGCCCGCGGCGGGTGGCGGTTCGGTCGCGCCGTTGGTGTCGGTGGCGCCCGCTGCCTCGGCCCCGCGCGTTTCGACTGTGACAGGCGCTCGCGCGGGCTGAGCGGGCCGCTGGGTTATCTCGACGTGGTAGATGGAGTGTGTGACCTGGCGGCGGATGCCGCCGAGGAGCTGGTCGTACATGTCGTGCGCCTCGTGCTTGTAGGCGACGAGGGGGTCGGTCTGGCCGTAGGCGCGTAGCCCGATGCCCTGGCGCATCTCGTCCATGGCCGTGAGGTGGTCCACCCAGAGGCTATCGATGGTGCGCATCATGAGCAGCCGTTCCACCGTGCGCATCGCTTCGACGCCCACCTCGGCCTCGCGCTTCTCGTAGGCCTCGCCGGCGTGGGAGAGGAGGTTGTCGAGGATCTCGTCGTGTGTAAGCTCCTCGAAGGCCTTCGCGGTGAACGTAGATGGCAGCTTGACGACGGCGTTCACCTCGGCCAGCATCGTCTCGAGGTCCCACTCCTCCTCGCGGCGTTCGGGCGCGTGGACGTCGACCAGCTCGGTGATCTCTTCGCGCACGTACTCAAAGATGTTCTCCTTGAGGTCGGCGCCTTCCAGGATCTTCTGGCGCTCGCGGTAGATCATGTCGCGGTGCGCGTTCATCACGTCGTCGTAGTCCACGAGGTGCTTGCGGATGTCGAAGTTGTGGCCCTCGACCTTGGTCTGGGCGGACTCAATCGACTTCGCCACCATGTTGCTTTCGAGCGGCATGTCTTCGTCCATCCCGAGCTTGGCCAGCATGCCGCCCAGCCATTCGGGCGCGAAGCGGCGCATGATGTCGTCTTCCAGCGAGACGAAGAAGCGCGAGCTGCCCGGGTCGCCCTGGCGCCCGGCGCGCCCACGGAGCTGGTTGTCGATGCGGCGCGCTTCGTGGCGCTCGGTGCCGATGATGTGGAGGCCGCCCAGCTCGACCACCCGGTCGTGCTCTCCCTGCCACTCGTCTAGCGCCCGGCCTTCCGTTTTGCCACCGAGGATGATGTCGGTGCCGCGGCCCGCCATGTTGGTGGCAACGGTGACGGCGGCCAGCCGCCCCGCCTCGGCGATGATGGCGGCTTCCTTCTCGTGAAACTTGGCGTTCAGCACCTGGTGCTGAATGCCCTTGCGCCTCAGCAGGTCTGACAGGTACTCGGACTTCTCGATGGAGACGGTGCCCACCAGCACGGGACGCTGCTCCTCGTGCAGCTCCTCGATCTCTTCCACCACGGCGTCGAACTTAGCGCGCTCCGATCGGTAGACGAGGTCGGTCTCGTCCGCGCGGACCATGTCGCGATGGGTCGGAATGATCACGACGTCCAGCTTGTAGATCTTGTAGAACTCTTCGGCCTCAGTGACGGCGGTACCGGTCATGCCGGCGAGCTTGTCGTAGAGGCGGAAGTAGTTCTGGAGCGTGATCG
>JBBEBM010000004.1:0-181818 GCA_040882355.1 Dehalococcoidia bacterium
CGGGCGGCCACGTACGTCGCGCGCATGCGGTCAGTCGGCATCGAACTCGACCTGCGCCTCGTCGATCGAGGTCGCGAGCGTGTCCTGCAGGAGCGACTTCGCGTCGTCGCTGTCGCGCAGGTAGGCGTCGAAGAAGGCAACGGCGTAGGTGCGCAGTAGCTCGCGCTGACGCTCGCCTTCAAGCACGGGGTCGACGCCGAGGGGGTCGTCCTCGCAGCCCTGCGAGTTGAAGCCGCCGCCTTCCTCGCCCGCACCCTCGTCCTCGGGGGCGTCATTGTCGTCGTTGGAGCGCCCGCTGCCGATGGCGGCGGACGCAATCGAATCGTCGGCGTCGATGTCGGCGAACTGGATGTGGTTGGCGCCGACGAGGTTCACGAAGTAGCGGGGCTGGTTGGCGATGTCGTAGGGCTGACGGACGGTGGACGGTCGCACGAGCTGGTCTTCGGAGCCCGCGAGCGCCAGCAGCGGCACGTCGATGTCGGCGATGGTCTCGTCAGTGAGGAAGCAGCCAGGCGCCGCGATCGGCAGCGGGGCGTCGACGCGCTCGTCGCGCGACTCCCCGTAGATGGTAAGGAGGTTGGTGAGGCCGCCGAGCGAGTGGCCGGTGACACCGATCGTCTCGCCGTCGACTGCGCCCTCTAGGGGATGGCCCTCCTGCTCGCTGAGACCGATGAGGCTGTCGATGACGAAGGAGACGTCGGCGGGCTGGTTGGTGACTGCGCCCAGGCGCGGGCCGCCGGGCGTGCCGAGGTGAGACTCCGGGAAGTCGGGCGCTGCGACGACGTAGCCGTGGCTGGCCAGGTGCTGCCCGTACGAAGCCGAGAGCCGCGCAAGGCTGCTGAAGCCGTGCGCAAAGACGATCAGCGGGTACGGGCGGTCCTCAGTCGCCAGCGGCGCGTCCTGCGCTTCAGGCCCGGCTGTCGCAGGGTCCGAGGGGTACCAGACCAGCGTGACGAGTGTGCGCTCGTCGGCGCCGGCGAAGTCGCCGTTGGGCTCGATGGAGCGGTTCGAATCGACGAGGTCGTAGGTCGCGACGCCGACGCCGTACGGGCCGCGCGCCGTTGCCTCGTCCAGAGTGGCGACGCCGACCGAATCGCTGGCGCCCGATGAGCAGGAGAGGAGGAGCGCGGCGGCGAGCGCCGTGAGCAGCAGGAGAGCGGCGGATCGAGGGATGTTGTGCATCGTGGCGCCTTCCATCCTGTACGTCTGAGGCGTGCCGCCCGGGTTGGGTCAACCGAAGCGTCAGACGGCAGCGTGGCCAAATGTAGCCCCAGCTATGCTATACTACCAGTGCAAAGTGTCGAAAACCTATATAGCGTATGTTTGCCCCGTCCCGGCCCTGCCTCCGAACCGGGTGCAGCTAGAAGGGCTGGTAACTAGTAGTCTTGTTGCTCGATAAGATAGCCGCGCTCAAGCTTCCAACGCCTCTCGCCGTGGCGAGCGGGACGAGTGTACGACAAGTAATCGACACGGTACAGCGCCAGCAGACGGGATGCGTCCTGGTCTGCGAGGGCACGCGTCTGGTCGGCATCATGACCGAGCGCGACGTGCTGATGAAGATCGTCGCGCGAGACGTCGGCTACGACGAGCCGGTCGACAAGTTCATGACCTCGGACCCAATCACCCTCACGCCGGAGCGGACGATCGGCGAAGGGATCGCGCTGATGAGCGACCACGGCATCCGCAACATTCCGGTCGTCGACCCGAAGACAGGGGAGGCGAAGGCGATCTTCCGCATCCAGGACGTGATCGACTACCTGGCCGAGTCGTTTCCGGGCCAGGTGTTGAACCTGCCGCCGCAGCCGCACCAGAAGATGAAGACTCCCGACGGAGCCTGAGCGAGGGAGCTGCATTCATGGCCACGCAAAACGGAGAAGTCCAGGAGGTCGATCGAGTCACCATCCGCTTCGCCGGAGACTCCGGCGACGGCATGCAGCTCGCCGGGCTGCAGTTCACCAACACCTCGGCCGTCTTCGGCAACGACGTGAGCACGATGCCCGACTTCCCGGCCGAGATCCGGGCGCCGGCGGGATCGCTGCCGGGCGTGAGCGCCTTCCAGGTGAGCTTCTCCAGCTACGACATCTACACGCCGGGAGACGAGCCCGACGTCCTGGTGGCGATGAACCCGGCCGCGCTGAAGACGAACCTGCCGGACCTGATCAGAGGCGGCACGATCATCGTCAACGCCGACGAGTTCACCGAGTCGAACCTGAAGAAGGCCGCCTACGAATCGAACCCGATCGAGGACGGTAGTCTGGCCGGGTACCGCCTGATCCAGGTGCCGATCACCATGCTGAACCACCGGGCGCTGGAGGACAGCGGCCTCTCGCTGCAGCAGATCGAGCGGTGCAAGAACTCGTTCGCGCTGGGCATCATGTTCTGGCTGTACGAGCGGCCGCTGGAGCCGACGTTGCGCTGGTTCGAGCACAAGTTCGCGAAAAACCCGGCGATCGCCGAGGCGAACGCCAAAGCGCTCAAGACGGGCTACCATTTCGGCGAGACGGCGGAGCTGTTCCACGGCCACTACCGCGTGCCCCAGGCGCACTTGCCACCGGGCACCTATCGCAACATCACGGGTAACGAGGCGACGGCGCTCGGCTTCCTGACGGCGTCGCGGCTGGCTGGCCGGCCGCTCTTCTACGCCAGCTATCCGATTACACCTGCGAGCGACATCCTGCAGGAGCTCGCCCGGTTCAAGAACTTCGGCGTAAAGACGCTGCAGGCGGAGGACGAGATCGCCGCAGTGGGCGCGGCGATCGGCGCGGCGTACGGAGGCAGCCTTGGCTTGACCGGGACCAGCGGTCCCGGTCTTGCGCTCAAGAGCGAGGCGATCGGCCTCGCCGTCATGACGGAGCTGCCGCTTGTCGTCGCGAACATCCAGCGCTCCGGCCCGAGCACCGGCATGCCGACGAAGTCCGAGCAGGCCGATCTCCTGCAGGCGATGTTCGGGCGGAGCGGCGAATCGCCTGTCGCTATCGTCGCGCCCGCCACGCCGGCGGAGTGTTTCACGATGGCGATCGAGGCGTTCCGTATCGCTGTGCGCTACATGGTGCCGGTGATCTTCCTCTCCGACGGTTACCTGGGGAGCAGCTCCGAACCGTGGCTGATCCCGAACATCGAAGACCTGCCGACCATCGACGTCCAGTTCGCCACCGACCCCGCTACGTTCCAGCCCTACGCCCGCGACCCGGAGACACTTGCGCGGCCGTGGGCGGTACCCGGCACGCCCGGCCTGGAGCATCGCATCGGCGGGCTGGAGAAGTCGGACATCACGGGCAACGTCAGCTACGACGCTGAGAACCACATGCGCATGGTGAGCTATCGCGCCGAGAAGGTGGCCCGCATCGCCAACGACATCCCTAAGATAGAGGTGTTCGGCGATCATGAGGGCGAGCTGCTGGTGCTGGGCTGGGGCAGCACGCACGGGACGATCCTCTCGGCTGTGCAGCGCGCGCGGGCGAAGGGTCTCTCCGTCTCGCACGCGCACGTGCGCTACATGAACCCGCTGCCGTCCAACCTGGGCGAGATCCTGGGCCGGTATGAGAAGGTGCTGATCCCGGAGCTGAACCTGGGCCAGCTCAGGCTGCTGGTGCGGGGCCGGTATCTGATCGACGCCGTCGGCCTGAACCAGGTGACGGGACGCCCGTTCAAGACGAGCGCGGTCGAAGCGAAGATCTACGAGCTGACGCAGAGCAAGGTGAGCGTGCGATGACTTCCGTAGCGCCTGGCGACCGGTCGGTCCTCACCCGCAAGGACTTCGTCTCTGACCAGGAGGTGCGCTGGTGCCCCGGCTGCGGCGACTACGCCATCCTGGCGCAGACGCAAAAGCTGCTGCCGGACCTGGGCATCGAGAAGGAGAAGATCGTCTTCATCTCGGGCATCGGCTGCAGCAGCCGGCTGCCGTATTACGTCGATACCTACGGGTTCCACAGCATCCACGGACGGGCGCCGGCCATTGCCAGCGGGCTGAAGGCGTCGAGGCCGGACCTCCAGGTCTGGGTGATCACCGGCGACGGCGACGGCCTGAGCATTGGTGGCAACCACCTGCTGCACATCCTGCGGCGCAATATGGACGTGACGATCGTCCTTTTCAACAACCGCATCTACGGGCTGACAAAGGGCCAGTACTCGCCTACGTCCGAGCTGGGCAAGCGCACGAAGACGTCGCCGGTCGGCTCGATCGATCACCCGGTGAACCCGCTGATGTTCGCGCTGGGCGCGGGCGCGACGTTCGTTGCGCGGTCTATCGACAACGATCTCCGCCACCTCGTCGCGACGCTCGAGCGCGCGGCCCACCACAAAGGGACGTCGTTCGTCGAGGTCTACCAGAACTGCGTCGTCTACAACGATGACGCCTTCATCGGCTTTACGGACAAGCAGGTGCGTCTCGATAGGACGGTCACGCTCGAGCACGGCAAGCCTCTCGTCTTCGGAAAAGAGAGCAACATGGGGATCCGCCTCAACGGTCTGAAGCCGGAAGCCGTCTCGCTGGGTAATGGCGTCACCGAAGGAGATCTGCTGGTCCACGACGAGCAGGCGGCAGAACCGACGCTGGCGTTCACGCTAGCGCAGATGGAGTACCCCGAGCTGCCGGTGCCGCTCGGCGTGCTGCGCGCGGTGGCACGCCCCACATACGAGACGCTCATGGCACAGCAGATCGAGGACGTCATCGCCCGGCAGGGCGAGGGCGACCTGGCCTCGCTGTTCATGGAAGGCGACACCTGGACGGTAGAGTAGCCCGATGATCTGCCCATCCTGCAAGACGGACAACATCGCCGGGGCCGACTTCTGCGAGAGCTGCGGGCACGACCTGCATGAGCTGGCGCTGCCGAGCGCCGACGACGCGTTCAGCGCGCACCTGATCCATGACAGGCTTCGCGATCTGGGCGTCGAGCAGTCGCTGATCGTGGCGCCGGGCGATCCGGTGGCGCTGGCCATCCACGTCATGCAACGCCACGGGACGGAGTGCGTGCTGGTGCAAGAGCAGGACCGGCTCGTCGGCATCCTCACCGAGCGCGACATCTTGCTCAAGGCGGCCGGCGGCCGGGTCGACCTGAATGCGGTCGCCGTGCGCGAGATCATGACGCCGGACCCGGTGTTCTTGACCGGCGATGACACGTTGGCCGTTGCGCTGCATGCGATGTCGGTCGGCGGCTTCCGCCACATCCCCATCGTGCAGGCGGGGCAGGGCATGCGCGTGGTGTCCGTCCAGGACGTCTTTCGCCACGTGAGCGCCTTTATCCACGAGGCCGCGCCCTCCGCCACGTAGCCGGGCGCTGAAAAGCCCAAGAACCACGTTCCTTCGTTCCCGCCCACCCGCCCGGTGGTGTTTGGGTGAATTCGGGGGGACACCCCCCAGGCCCTCCCGCAGGGACGGCGCCTCCTGCGCCCCGCTTTCCAACGCCTGCTCAGCGCGCTCGACCGGTCTGCGACTGCCACAGGCACGAGAAAGCCGCCGAACTGCGTGTCCGGCGGCTGCGGATTCCGATGGCGACCCCGAGCGGATTCGAACCGCCGATCTCCGCCTTGACAGGGCGGCGTGTTGGGCCACTACACCACGGGGCCGTCAATGCGCCGGCCCGGCTGGCCCGGCGCTTCCCAAAAGTGTAGCATACTCCGGCCGGCCGGGGTCAACGCCGCCCGGCAACCGGGGCTTGTGCGCCTGCTGGAACATACGCCGAATCTCTTGTACGATATAAAACGGTTTTGCGTGCTGGCTTCATCGGCTGGAACACCGACGTTCCGCGGCGGTCATCCCCATCAGGGAGTTCGACGCCGTTCAGTTCGACATGAGGCCCCCGACCAATGGGCGAGTCACCGTCGAGGCCCGCGCCAAGGCCCGAAACGAACATGTCCTGGCCGTAAGAGCTGGGGAAGTCAGCGTTGGACGCTCAAGATCGCGAAGCGATCCTCTCGTCCGCAAGGCACCGCCTGATGGCATGGAATCTTGCGGAGAGGGGGGCGGTGGGGCCGCTCCTGTTGCTTGACTCACGCGTGGTCGCGCACTCCCGGGCACCGAACGGCGGCTGCTTCAGGAGTGCGGCCTGCTGCCCGCTGACCCTCGCCGTCGCGCGAGAGTCAGGGAGTTGCCGGATGGCGACAGCGCGCGGCCTGAGATAATGTAAGAGGGAAAGGCGAGGCACAGCCAGAGCAATGCTTACGATTCTCATTGAAGGAGCCCGCGAGCTTGGCCTGGAGCTCACGCCGGAACAGGTCGATCAGTTCCAGGCGTACTACGAGACCCTGGTGGATTGGGCGGAGCGGGTCAGCCTAACATCGGTGAAGGACGAGGAGGGTGTCCAGCGGCGCCATTTCCTGGAATCGGCAGCGCTGATCCCGATCGTCCAGGCGGAAGGCTTTAGCTGGGAGGGCCGGTCGCTCGTCGATGTTGGCAGCGGCACCGGCGTCCCCGGCATCCCGTTGAAGATCCTGGTACCCAGCCTGAAGCTCACGCTGGTCGAGGCGAAGCAGCGCAAGGCGGAGTTCCTGGGGGACCTGCTGCCGAAGGTCGGCCTGACGGACGTTACAGTGATCACGCGGCGGGCCGAGGAAGCCGGCCGCCATCCGCACTACCGGGAGCAGTACGACTTCGCGGTGGCGAAGGCGCTGGCGCCGCTCCGAACGCTGCTGGAGCTCACGCTGCCATTCGTTCACATGGGCGGTCTGGTGATGGCTCCGAAGGGCAAGGAGTCCGAGCAGGAAGTGAAGGAGGCGGCGGTGTCCCTCGAGACGCTCAAGGGCTCTGTGCGCGGCGTCTTCCCGCTTGCGCTGGCAGAGTCGGGCCAGTCGGTCGTCCTGGTCGACAAGGTGCTGCCTACGCCGATGCGCTTCCCGCGCCGGCCGGGCATACCCGCCAAGCGGCCTCTCTAGGCGGGTGCTGAAGAAGCCCAAGCATCAACGCCACTCGTTCCCACCCACCGACACGGTAAGGGCGTAGGCGCGTCACCAATAGGCTGTGCGAACGGCAGGGCGGTGCTATACTACGCGCAATCGAAAACGGCTTGTCCGCTGGATGCGATCGAACGCCACACGGAGACGCGCGCCATGATGCCGCTCGAACCCCGCCTAGACTTGGGAATCCTCACCGACCGCCTCCAGCGCCTGGTCCGCCTGGACACCAGCGTCTTCGATGAAGTGCGGCAGGACCCGGCCGCGACCACGCCGGCAGTCCTCGTCGTCGTCCTGTCGACGTTCCTCTCCGGTGTGGGCGGCTGGCTCTGGTGGATGCTGAAGGACTTCGGTGACGGCCGCGATGTCCTGGTCGAATCAGTGCTCCTGGGCAGCGTCTTCTCGATCGCGCTCTGGATCGTGTGGTTGCTGGTGGCGTGGGTGATCCTGACGCAGGTCTTTCGGGAAGAGGCTGACTGGCAGCAGATGCTGCGCACGATGGGCATGGCCTCGGCGCCGCTGGCGATCTCTGTCGTGATGTTCATCCCGGGCATCGACTTCGGGATCGCGCTCGCGTCCATCGCGCTCTTCTTCGGCCTGACGACGATCGCTATTCAGGCGGTGACGACGGCCAACGCCGCCCGCGTGCTGGTGGCGAACCTGGTGGGCTTCGGCGTCTGGGCGATGGTGCTGGGCCTGCTCGTGAACGGCGAGAGCTTCTTCGCGCCGGGCATCTTCTTGATGAACGCGCCGGTGGACGCGCTGAGCGAGCTCTCCGGCATCTTCGACGAACTGAACTGATCTCGCCTCGAAGCCGTCCTGTATCATGGAGGGCGCGCGTCGACTGACGCGCGTCGTTTCGCATGATGACGCTCTCACCCCAGGAACGACACGCCTACGAGGCGAACATCTGGAAGT
Organism: Dehalococcoidia bacterium; assembly: GCA_040882355.1. GTDB lineage: Bacteria > Chloroflexota > Dehalococcoidia > DSTF01 > RBG-16-68-14 > JBBEBM01. The sequence goes on from JBBEBM010000004.1 coordinate 7,807, forward strand.
CGTACCTCTTCCAGTTCCTCACCTCGTTCCAGCTCTGGTGGCCCGTGTGGGTGCTCTACCTGACCGACTTCCGGGGCTTTTCGCTCACGCAGGTCGGCGGGCTGGAGGGGCTGTTCTGGGTGGTCATCGTGCTCGGCGAGGTGCCAACGGGAGCGGTGGCGGACCGCTTCGGGCGGAAGATATCGCTGATCCTGGGCGCCATGTGCACGATCGCGGCGATCCTGGTCTTCGGATTCGCGACGAACTACTGGATCGTCCTACTCTCGTACGTCGCGTGGGGCCTGGGCCTCACCTTCCAGTCGGGCGCGGACTCGGCGATGGTGTTCGAGAGCCTGAAGGCGGTGGGCCGCGAGCGGGACTATCAGCGAGTGGCCGGCGTGAGCTGGGGGCTGTTCTCGCTGGGGATGCTGGCCGGGCTGCTGGTGGGGGCGCCGCTGGCGCAGGGGACGGACCTGGCGTTTCCCGTGCGGCTGAGCGCGGGGATCGCCTTTCTGACGCTCCTCGTCTCCTTCACGCTGAAGGAGCCTGCCCTACCCCATGGCGAGACCCGCCTGTCGTACTCCAAGCTCTTCGGCGAGAGTATGCGCACGGTGCGGAGCCAGCCCGCGGTGCGGTCGATGCTGGTGCTGGCGGCGCTGATCATGGCCGTCGCGAACCCGATCATCGTGTTCAGCCAGCCGTTCCTCGATGCGCACGACGTATCGATCGGCATGCTGGGTGTCGCCCAGGCGCCGACGCGTCTCGCCGGCATCCTGGGCGCGGTGACGGCGTACCGGATCAGCGCAGCGTTCGGCCTGCGCGCGACGATGATCACGGTGCCGGTGATCTGCGTCGCTTCGTACGCGCTGCTGGGCGGCTGGAACTCGGTCTTCGCGTTCGCCGCGACGTCGGCGATCGTCCTGGCGCAGAGCGTCGCGATGCCGGTCACGGCCGACTATCTGAACCACCGCATCCCGAACGCGCAGCGGGCGACGATCCTCTCGATGCGGCAGTTGTTGACGAGCGTCGCCATCGTCGCTCTGCAGCCGGGCCTGGGCCTGATCGCCGACGAGGTGTCACTGCAGGCGGTGTTCTGGACGACGGCGGCGTTCATCGGGGCGCTGGCGCCGTTCGCCCTCTTCCTCTGGCTCCGTGCCGACAGCAACGAAGGACGCCAGGAGGTCGTTCCCGCTCCGGCGGCCGAGGCTGCGGGGTCCTAGGCGACGGCGCCACGTTCGCGCAAGGCGGCGATGGCAGCGGCGTCGTTGCCGAGCTCGGCGAGCACGTCGTCCGTGTGCTGGCCGACGGCGGGGCCGGGCGAGCGCACCGCCCCCGGCGTGTCAGAGAGCTTGGTGCCGATGCCCACCTGCTTCACCTTGCCCGCCTTCTCGTGCTCGACTTCGATCACCATGTTGCGCGCCAGGTTGTGCGGGTCCTGGAGCGCCTGGTCGATCGAGTAGACAGGCGCGGCGCAGATGTCGGTCTGCTTGAGGATTTCGAACCATTCGTCGCGGGTCTTCGACATGAACTGCCCCCGCAGGTGGGCGAAGATCTCATCGCGCTTCTCGCCGCTGTACTGGTAGGGGATGTAGTCTTCGCAGCCCATGACCCGGCAGAGGTTTGCCCAGAAGTGCGGCTCCAGGCTGCCCAGGCTGATCCAGCCGCCGTCCTTGCACTGGTAGACGTTGTAGGCGGGAACGTGGCCGTTGAGGACGTTCTGGCCGGGCAGCGGCACGCCGCCCGTCGCGTAGTAAGCGCTGATCGACATCGCCAGCAAGTAGAGGACGCCGTCGGACATGGCGATATCGACGTACTGCCCGCGGCCCGTGCGGCCCCGGGCGTAGAGCGCGGCCAGGATACCGTAGGCGGCGTGCATGCCGCCGCCCGCGAAGTCGGCGATGACGTTCATCGGGATCGCGGGCGGCGTGTCCGGCCAACCGATCATGCCGAGCGCGCCGCCGACGGAGATGTAGTTGATGTCGTGGCCGACGAGCTGCGAGTAGGGGCCCGTCTGGCCATAGCCGGAGAGGGAGCAGTAGACGAGGCGCGGGTTCTTCGCGCTGAGCGTCTCGTAGTCGACGCCCAGGCGCTTGACGACACCCGGCCGGAAGCCCTCGACGACGACGTCGGCCTCCTCCGCCATGCGATAGAAGATGCCGCGCGCTTCGTCGTCGCGCAGGTTGAGCACCATGCTCCGCTTGTTGCGGCGGAGGGCGTCGTAGGCCTCGCCGAAGCGGGCGCCCGCGCCGGCTGCGGCCTTGCTGTCGGAGGGCGGCTCGATGAGCAGCACGTCGGCGCCCATGTCGCCGAGCAGCATCGTGCAGAAGGGCCCGGGCGCGAGGCGCGAAAGGTCGAGGATGCGAATGTCATCGAGTGGGAGCATGAGCGGGTCCTCCAGGGCGAAAGTGCGCCGGACGGGAACCGTCCGGCGGCCACATTGTACACGAGGCGAGGGCCGAGGGCGGAAGAGCCTTGCGTTGTCGACGTTCGATGCGGGTGCCTTAAATCGCCAGGGCGAGCTGACCGACGGGCTCGCGCGGCGGCTGGTGGCGGGGCTGCATGTCCCAGCGCTCGCGGAGCTGCTCGACCTCGGCGTGGACCTCGTTGCTGTAGGTGCGCGGGGCGTAGGCGCCGCGATAGAAGCGCTCGTACTGCGGGAGCAGGTGCGGGTAGGTCTCGCGAAGGAAGGGCATGAACCACTCCTTCGTGCCGGGCTTGAGGTAGAGGACGTTGTCGCCGACGAACGACGCGCCGTACTCCTTCGCGGCCCGCATCACGGATTCGAGGTTCTCGCGGTCGTCGGTCAGGCCGGGGATGATCGGCGCGAGCATGACGCCGCAGCGGACGCCCGCCTCCGCAAGCCGCGCGAGCGCCTCGAGGCGGTGGACGGGCTTCGCCGTCTCCGGCTCGATGTGGCGCCAGACCTCCTCGCGCAACGTCGCGATGCTGAAGAGCACGGTGCACTCCGCCACGTCCGACAGCTCGCGGAGCACCTGGAGGTCGCGGGTCACTGTGGGTGACTTGGTGATGATCGAGCAGGGGTTGGCGTGGTCGCGGAAGGCCTGGAGGGCGCCGCGCGTGAGGCCGTACTTGAGCTCGGCGGGCTGGTAGGGGTCGCAGGCGGTGCCGATGGTGACATGTTCGCGCCGCCAGCCCGCGCGACGCAGCTCTGCCCGGAGGACGGGCGCGAGGTTCACCTTGACGACGACGCGCTGCTCGAAGTCTCGGCCGGTGTCGTAGCCGAGATGCTCGTGGTTGCCGCGGGCGAAGCAGTAGACGCAGGCGTGCTGGCAGCCTCGATACGGATTGAGGCTCCAGCGCAGGTGGGGCATCGCGGGGACGTTGACGCGGTTGAGGGCGCTCTTGCACTCAATCTCTTCGAAGGTGATTTGCGGCATGATGGACCTCCCGGGATTAGAATGGACGTTCTGTGCCCAGAAGTGTAATGAGAACGCCCGTTCTTGTCAAGGGGGAGGTGGCAGCGGCACCGAAGAGGAAGCGGTGTCGAGGAGGGTCAGGCCGCTGGTTCGCGGAGGGGTGCGCTGACGCGGTGGAGGTACTGGATGATCTCTTTGTGGGACTGGAGCGCGCTTGTCTCGTAGTAGGGTATCGAGCGCTCCTGGCAGAAGGCCCTGACGATGACCTGCGCCTCGCGCAGCCTGTTGCGGGGCATGCTGGGGAAGAGGTGGTGCTCGATCTGGTAGTTGAGCCCTCCGTACATGAAGTCGGTGAGCGGGTGGGCCGTGATGTTTCGACTCGTCAGCACCTGGCGGCGGACGAAGTCGAGCTGGCTCTCGTCGTCCAGAAGCGGCATCCCCTTGTGGTTGGGCGCGAAGACCAGGCCGAGGTAGAGGCCGAACAGCGCCTGATGGACGACGATGAACGCCACAGCCTGGCCGGGGCTGAGCGCGTAGAAGACCAGGCCCAGGTAGGCCACGACGTGGAGCGCCATGATCAGCGCCTCGACGGCGCGGCCCTTCGGGTTGTTGGCGAGCAGGTACTGGACGCTCGCGGCCTTGGTGCCGATGCCCTCGAGGAGCAGGATCGGGAAGAAGTAGAAGGCCTGATAGCCGACCAGCCGGCGTGGCAGGCCCTGCTTCGCGCGGGCCTGCTCCTCGGAGAAGGCGAAGATCGGCAGTTGGGTGTGAGGATCACGGTCGAGGTCGTTTGGGCTGACGTGGTGCTCGTTGTGCGTGTCGATCCACCAGCTCCGGCTGAGGCCGAGCAAGAAGTTCGGTATCAGGCCGAACAGGTCGTTGCGGGGGGCGCCGTTGAAGATCTGCCGGTGGCCGGCGTCGTGGCCGAGGAAGCCGATCTGCGCGAACGCGAACGCGAGGAAGCCGGCGTTCAGGAGCTGCAGCCAGAAGTTGTCGACGACGAGCAGGAACGCCACACTCGCGGCGAGCAGGGCGAGCCTGATGGCGACGTTGGTGACGTAGTAGGGGAGCTGCTTGTCGAGCAGCCCCTTCTCGACGATCCGTCGCTTCAGGTCGGCGTAGTCGCTCTCCAATTCGGGCGGGAAGGGCGCGGACGAGCCTTCGGCCGGACGGACTCCGGCGAGCTGCGCGGCGCGGTCCGCGGCGGTGGCGCTCTTAGGCGCGCTTAGGGGCAGGGCGTTCTCGGTAACGATGTCAGTCCTCCAGACTCAGCGGCCGGCCGGTGTCTGTGCCCGGCCTCGCTTTCATGTGCGTTCACGATACACCATTCCGGGCTAATGCAAATATTAGGGGACACGCCTAGAATCGCGCGGCGCTCTGGGCGCCCATGCTATCCTCACCAGTGGAGGTCGATTGAGATGACGATGACGAACGACGGCTCCGGACGTCGAGAAGAGGTCTATCTGGCAGGCGGGTGCTTCTGGGGCATGCAGGACCTCCTACGAGAGATCCCCGGCGTGATCGAGACGGACGTGGGCTATACGGGCGGTGCTGTCGAGAACGCGACGTACCGCCGCCACGAAGGCCACGCCGAGGCCGTGCGCATCGTCTTCGACCCGGAGCGGCTCCCGTTCGAGGAGCTGCTTCGCTGGTTCTTCCGCATGCACGACCCGACGACGAAGGACCGCCAGGGCAACGACTCCGGGTCGTCCTATCGCTCGGCGATCTTCTACAAGACGGAGGCGCAGCGGGCGATCGCTGAAGAGTTCAAGCAGCGCCTCGACGCGGGCGGGAGCTGGGGCAGGCCGATCGTGACGGAGATCGTGGCGGCCGGCGACTACTGGAAGGCGGAAGAGGAGCACCAGGACTACTTGAGGAAGCGCCCCGGCGGCTACACCTGCCATTTCATGCGTCCCGACTCGGTGCTGGGCGATACCGTCAGAGCGTAGACGCCAGCGACTGCACGGCCATCGCAAGGAGGACGACGTCATGGCATTGAACAAGGACCGGGCGACAGCCGTCTGGGAGGGGAAGGTTTCGGAAGGGGCGGGTCGCGTCACTGTCGCGAGCGGAGCGTTCCCGGAGCAAGAGATCACGTTGAAGCGTCGCACCGAGGGCGGGTCAGGCACAACGAGCCCCGAGGAGCTGATCGCGGCGGCGCACGCGTCCTGCTACGCGATGGCGCTGTCGGCGGCGCTCACGCGCAACGAAACGCCGCCCGGGCGGCTGGACGTCAGCGCTGAGGTCTCGCTGGACCGCGTAGAAGGCGGGCTGAAGATCACGTCGGTCGCGCTATCGGTGCGCGGGAGCGTGGCGGGTCTGGACGCGGCGCAGTTCCAGGAGGTCGCGGCGACGGCGGAGAAGAACTGCCCCGTTTCGAATGCGCTGCGCGGCGGCGTGAAGGTCAGCCTGCAGGCCGAGCTGGCATAGCAAGCACTACGGCTCCACGCGCAGCGGCTCCAGCGCCGCCCAATCGATCTCGACGCCCAGCCCCGGTCCGTCCGGCAGCCGGACGACGCCGTCGCTCGCCGTGATGGGCTCTGGCAGGATGAAGTCGCGGCGCGCGGGCGGCCAGGCCGGCGGATCGTGTGCGAACTCGATGAAGGGCGCCGTCGACACGGCCGCGGCGACGTGCAGGTTCGCGAGCAGGACGAGGCCGTCGCCCCACGTGTGCGGCGAGTAGAGGGCGCCCGCAGCGAGCGCCTCGGCCGCGAGCTGGCGCGCCCGCAGGACACCCGTGCTCCAGGCGACATCGGCTTGATAGACGTCGAGCGAGCCGTGGTGGAGGTACTCGCGTAGCTCCGCGAACTCGCGCGCGCCCTCGCCGCCGGCGATACGGACGCGCGACTGGCGCTGCAGCTCCGCGAGGCCGCGGTAGTCGTGGCGGTCGAGCGGCTCCTCCAGCCAGAAGACGTCGAGCTCGGCCAGTTCGTCGGCGACGTGGAGCGCGGTGTCGAAGCTCCAGGGCGCTCTCGTGTCTGACGGCACGCGCCAGCCCTGGTTCGCGTCGACGACGATCGCCAGGTCGGGGCCGACGGCGTCGCGCACCGCGCGGACGATCGCCAGATCATCCTCGATGTCGTCCTGGTACATGCGCAGCTTCACGGCCGGGAAGCCGAGCGCTTTGAGGTGTAGCGCTGATTCGACGCGCTCGTCCAGGGACATGCGGGCGCCGGTCGAGGCGTAGACCGGCACGCTGTCTCGCTCCCCGCCGAGCAGCTTCCAGAGGGGCTGGCCTCGGACCTTGCCCATCAGGTCCCAGAGCGCGACCTCCAGCGGCCACATGCGATCGTAGTGGAACTGGAGGTTGTCCAGGACCTCGACGTGGCGCTCGATGTCGAACGGGTCGTGGCCGACGAAGAGCGGCTCGTGGCCCGCGAAGCCGGCCATCGCGCTGCCCGAGCCGACGCCTTCGTAGTCGCCCGCGCTCACCCGGACGATCGTGCTCGCGAACGACCGGCGAGGCACCGGGTCCCAGGCGGCGTGGAACGGCGGCTCGAGCGGGAGGCGATAGTGCCTCAGCTCGATGCTGTCGATCGTGGGCGTGGCCATTGTGGCGGCGAGGCCGCTCAGCCGTTGAGCAGGTCGTCGACGTGGACGGGGCGGCCTTCTTTGATCGAACGGTTGGCGGCGATGCCGGTCAGGATCGACATCGCGCCGGCGCGGGAGCCCGCCTGCAGGCCCAGCGGGTCCTCGTCGACGCCGCGGAAGAGGTGGTCGCGGAGGATGCGGTCGCCGCCGTAGTGCTCGCCGGTGCCGGTCTCGGGCTCGATGGCGCGGGCGGGCTTGCGGAGCGGATGCAGCGTGATCTGGACGCCGGGCTGGCGGCCTGGCGCGCGTTCGAGGAACTCGACCTCGAGGCGGCCCTCCGAGCCGTTGAAGGCGAGGCTATAGCCCTCCCACGGCGAGTAGGCGGTCATCGAGTAGCTCATGACAGCGCCGCTCTTGTAGCGCACCGTCGCCGACATCGTGTCGTAGATATCGATCTCGTCGGCGAAGACGCAGCCGTCGCGGTGGTAGCCGTCCTCGCCTTCGGCGTCCAGGTAGAGGGCGCGCATGTAGTCCTGGGCGCGCAGGTCCATGAAGAACTCGCAGGTGGCGGTGTGGGCGCACGTGAGGCAGCGGTCGCCGCGCTCCTCTCGAGTTGGGCCGTAGAAGGCGCGACGCCCCAGCGCAAAGACCTCCTCAGGCTCGGAGTCGAGCCACCAGTTGATCAGGTCGAAGTGGTGGGTTGCCTTGTGGACCAGCAGGCCGCCGGAGTTCTCCATCCGGCGGTGCCAGCGACGGAAGAAGTCAGCGCCGTGGATGTAGTCGAGGGGCCAGTGGAAGTCGACGGAGAGCACCCGGCCGATCGCGCCGTCCATGATCATGCGCTTGATCTGCTGGTGCTGGGGCGAGTACCGGTAGTTGAAGGTGACGGTCACGCGCTTGCCGGTGCGCTGTTCGGTCTCGAGGATGGCGCGGCACTTCTCGTCGTCGACGGTCATCGGCTTCTCGGTGATCGCCTCGGCGCCGGCTTCCAGGGAGCGGGTGATGAAGTCGTGGTGGGTGCGGTCGACCGTGGCGACGATGACGGTATCCGGCCGCATCTCCCTCAGCATGGCGTCGAAGTCGGTAAAGGCGGGCACGGGCGTCTCGATGTAGCCGTTGCAGGCCGATAGCCGGACCGGGTTCACGTCGCAGATCGCGGCCAGCTCGGCGACGTCGCCGTAGTACTTCGAGAGGGGGCGCGCGTACATGTTGATGCCGCGCACGCCGCAGCCTACCAGAGCGAAGCGTTTCACGCTGGGCATTGTGGCAGGTACGCGGAGCACCGTCCAGCCCACGATCCGTCTGGTGTGGAGAACCCAGTATTGGAGGCTGGCGCTGAAGCAAGGTTCGGGCGTGGCGGCGCGACGAGTGAGGTGGGCGGAGGAGCAGCAATGATGCCTGAGACGCATGAGGGCATCGTAGACGTTGGCCCGCGCTGCTGGCGATGCGGGCGGAAGTTGAGCCAACGCGCGCGCGGGCCAACAGGACAGGCGGGAGCAGGAAGTTGATCCGCCCCCGCCTGCCAAGCTTCGTCTACGTCTGAGGGTGTGCGGCTAGGCGCAACGCTTTCGATCAGTCGCAGGTGGCGGCGAACGGATCGCCTATCACTGAGACCGGGTTGTTTTCGCTCTGGAAGGCGCCGCCCGGCACGCCGTGGTCAGTGAGGTTGTCGCCGGGCACGCCCTTGTGGACGTTGACATGGAACTTGTGGTAGCCGCCCTCGCCGATTTCTTTGGAGGTCTGGCCGCTGGCGATGTCCTCAACGGTTGTGCCTGGCGTGTGCAACTGATGCTCGTGGCAGGCCAGGGTCGTTTGGGCACCACCGAGCAATGAGAACGCGGCGAGCGCGACCGCCGCGAAGACTGTCGCCACGAACGTGATCATGATCCTGCGCATAGTAACCTCCTCCAGGTTTTTAATGGCTGGCCGCGAATCCGTCGGGATGGTCTGGCTGTTTACCCCCTTTCTTGGCGCCTCAAGCCGCACCCACGCCGGTGGGTCGGCCCATGCTCCGCGAATGTGTGACGGGGGTCGACGTCCCTGCCGCCGTAGGGCGTCAGGTCGAGTGTATTCGCAGCTTCGGCGCTATGTCAAGTCCCACGGCCCGCGCTATCTCGCCATAGCGATGCGCCTCACGCGGACTGGGGGCCGAAGTGCCAGCGATGCAGGAAGAAGCTGGCGGAGCGGCTGACCCGGCCCTGCGAGGTCACCTGCGTGCGGTGCAAGGCGACGAACGCCTTCCTAAAGAAGCCCATCCGATGTACGCTTGCGTCGGCGGTTCCAAGATCAGAACGGCGGCTGCGCCGTGCACACAGGCGACGCGGCAGTGCCGTGACGCCGTCGAGCGGCAGACGCGACTCGAACCTGCGACCGCCGGCCTGGGAAGATGTCCCAAGGAAGGTGAACAGGCGCCGCGCTCTGGCGGCGAGTTATGGAGGATAATCAGCGGGATATATGTGCGTGGCTCAAGAGAGCGCTGTGCCCAAGGCCATCCGGGGCCGTGTGATAAGAGCAGCTATCGGTGCTGCGCTCGCGGCTTTGGGGCTGGGTCTCGGCTTCGCCTGGTCGGACTGTTTGGGTACCCCGCGAGGCGGAGGATGGGAATGCCAAACGCAAGGGGCAGCCTTCGCTTTGATGGGGATTCCCGCGCTGATTGTGGGCATTCCGCTCGTCTTGTCCGCCTTGGCACCGGTAGCCGCCTTTTGGCGGAAAGTGGTCTGTTGGGGAGTCCCGGTGGTGGCAGTCATCGTGTTGGCGATCTTCATTGGCGAATCAAGCTCCGCGATCGAGGAGACAGTTTCTGTCGCGCTTATCTGGCTTCTTGGGTCAACTGCGGTCCTGTGCCTGGGCTACCTGATGTCGATCTTGCTGGGCGACCGATCTATCAAGGGCGGCAAGCGAACGTAAGGAGTGCGTCATGCCGGATGTCGAGCTGTCGGCGGGTATCATCGAGTACGAGGACACAGGCGGTAGCGGCCCTGTCGTCGTCCTGCTGCACGGGCTGCTGATGGACGGCTCGCAGTGGCGGCACGTGGTCGCCGACCTACGTCGCGACTACCGCTGCGTGCTGCCGACTCTGCCGCTCGGGGCGCATCGCCGCCCGATGCGCCCGGATGCCGACCTTTCGCTCCGCGGGCAGACCAGGCTGATCGCGGAGTTCCTCGAGCGGCTCGACCTGCGCGATGTGACACTGGCGTTCAACGACTGGTGTGGCGCTCAGTTGCTCATCTCGGAGGGACTGGATGAACGGGTCGGACGACTAGTGCTCGTTTCGTGCGAGGCGTTCGACAACTACCCTCCCGGCCTTCCGGGGCACGCCATATGGCTCGCAGCCCAGGTGCCAGGCGGGATCAACGCGGCGCTACAGCCGCTTCGCCTTCGCCCGCTCCGGCGCTTGCCGATCACCTTCGGCTGGATGTCCAAAAGAGCCGTCCCGCACGAGATCATGGACGCCTGGCTGCGGCCGGCGCTCACGTCGAGGGAGATCAGGCGCGACCTACGCAAGTACACTCGCGGCGCCAGGAAGGCCAAGCGCGACCTCCTCGCTGCGACCGAGGCGCTGCGCGCATTTGGTCGTCCGGTCCTGGTCGTATGGGCGGCGGAAGACCGCATCATGCCACCAGAGCACGGACGGCGGCTGGCCGAGCTGTTTCCGCGCGGCCGGCTCGTCGAGATCGCTGACAGCTACACCCTCATCCCCGAAGACCAACCCGGCGAACTGGCCCGTGCGATCCGTCAGTTCGTCCAAGACACGCCATAGACCAAGCACTATCTCGCCATAGGGCGCTAGCAGCGCAGCTGGGAATCGCCGCGCAGCTGGTCACCCCGGCGTAAGTCAAGAGTGGGTTGACTTCCACGGCCAACGGATGAGTAGAATGATCCCATCAACTCCAACCGAAGACATTCGCCTGCGGAGTAGATGAGCACCCAACCGGAGCCGCCCCAGCTGCCGCCCGGGTTACCCCAGCCCGCGCTCGATCTGCTGGTGCGCGCGGTGGCGTTCAATGCCCTCGCGGGCTTCGCGGCCGGGACGATTGCGGGAGGCGTCGGTTCGCGCATCGCCATGCGCATCAGCGCAGTGGCGGCTGGCAGCGCCAAGCACGGCGCCATCACCGAGTTCGAGGCCACCGTCGGCGAGATCACCGCGGGCGGAACAATCTTCCTCATCCTGGCCGGGGGCCTCGTCGGCGTCATGGGCGGGCTCATCTATCTCGCCCTCCGCCGGTGGGTTGCCGATGCCGGGAGATGGCGTGGGCTCGTATTCGGGGTGTTGCTCGTGGCGATCTTCGGGGCGGCGATCATCGCGGGCGACAACCCCGACTTCCACCGCTTCGGGCCGCCCGCCCTGAACATCACCATGTTCGCATCCTTCTTCATTCTGTTCGGGCTACTCGTAGTGCCGCTGTCCGAATGGATGGAGCGGATCGCGCGGGCGCTGCCGCCGCCCTCGCTCCAGCCCTCCGGCCTCCCCTCCCTCGCCGGTCATGCCTTCGGCCTGCTCTTCCTGCTGCCAGCCGTAGGGGGCATTGGATTCGTCGCGTCGGGAGCAGCCCGCATCTTTCTGCCGTACACACTGCTGGTGATACCGATCGCCGCCCTGCGCATCGGCCGGACCGTTGGGCGGTTCGACCGCCTTTCCGACCTACGCGGGCACTGGGGCGCGATGGCGGCGGCCCTCGCCGTGCTGGCATTGCCCGTTTCGGGCGGGATTGCGCTAAACGTCCTGGCGATCACCGATATCTTCGAGGCGGCCGGATAACGTCTACCGAGAGGACCCGCGACCGCGCGTGCCCCGCCCGAAGGCAGCACCCACTCGCGATCACCAGCGATCCTCAAGTCCAGCCTCTTGCGCGCGCGCAGGTTGTCGCGCTGACCTTTGCAGTGCCGTCATTGGCTTGCTACCATCGACATGCGACGGATCGTCGCATTGTCATCTTCTCAAGGAGGGGTGGGCTAATGGCCAACGATTCAGGACCTATGGACAAGTTCTTCAACGCGATGGACGATAGCTTCTCGGCGATGTTTGACGCCATCAAACAGAGCAACGAGCGTGGCTACAAGTTCTCGCGCCGGGTGATCCGCGAGGTCGAGAGCGGACAGCGCGAGCTGCGACAGCTCGGGCGGAGGTTTGCGCGGGAGCCGAGGGACATGCGAGGCGCCTACCAGGCGAGCGTTGACCTCGCCAAGCGCACCGCCGGCAACTCGGGCGACCTGGCTCGCGAGTGGCTCTCGACCGCGGTGGACGCGCGTCAGCAGGCGCAGTCGACAGCGATGAAGCTGGCGCAGGCGAACCGGGCGGCCGCTCAAGCGCTGGGCACGGCCGTGCAGGAGGGAACGCGAGACCTGACCCAGCGCGCCCGCGAGCGGATGACCGCCCGTCCCGCTGCTGTCCCGAAGAAGGCCGCTCCCGCGCGCCGAAAGGCAACGAAGCGCCGCACGACGAGGCGGACGACTCGCAAGGCCGCGACGCCACGCGCTGCCGCACCGCGCGCCGCGGCACCCGCGCCGACGCCGATCACGCCGGCTTCGTCGACGCCGTCGGGCGGACTCTAGCTCTCAGGCGGCGCCCTCTTAGCGACGGCTCATGGCCGAACGCTTCCGGATCAGGATCGACCCCTTCTGGCGTCCGTTCCTGCTGATCGGGGGCGCGCGCAGCGAGAGTTCGTACGTAGAGGTCGAGGAAGACTCCATATCGATTCGCTCCGGCTGGCTGTTCAACCAGACGATACCCCGCGACGAGATCGAGGGCGCCGCTCCGACCGAGTGGCCCTGGTGGGCGAGCAGCTGGCGGACCAACTTCAGCGGAACGATCGGGCTCGTCGGCTCCTACAATGGAGTGGTGGAGATCCTCTTCCGGGAGCGCCGCCGGCTCTGGGGCTTCACCGGCTACCGGCGGCTTGCCGTATCGCTCGAGGAGCCTGAGCGCTTCATCGAGGCGCTGGGCGTTCCCCTGTCAGCCGCCTAGATCGCCCCTTCGCGGAACCACTCACCGAAGCGCTCGCCGATCATGATCGTCGGCATGTTGATGTTGGCGCGAGGGATGGTGGGCATGATGCTCGCGTCCGCGACGAACAGCCCTTCGACACCCAGCACGCGCCCGTATTGGTCGATCACGGTCAGCGGACCGTCGGGCGGGCCCATCGGCACCGTGCCGCAGGGGTGGTACCCGGAGCCGCAGTAGCGCTTCACCCAGGCGCGCAGGTCTTCTCGGTCGGACACTGATTCCGCCCTCGGGCGCACGACCAGCTCGGCGACCTCGCGGATCTCGGGGGTCTCGGTCATGCGCAGGGCGATCTCCATGCCCTCGACGAGGCGCTCCACGTCCCAGTCGTCCTCGAGGAAGTCGGTCTCGATGACCGGCTGGGCGTCGACGTCGGCGCTCTCGAAGCGAAGGCGGCCGTGGCCGCGCGTCTTCTCGACCACGGGCGCCAGGCCGAGCAGGAGCGCCCCGCCGTCGAGCCGCTGGGCGAAGGAGAGCGGCTCGAGCTGCATGTCGTTGAACTCGTCGCTCCCCGCCGCCGTGTAGCGCAGCGTGGTCTGGATCATCGGGTGGTCCGCGCTGGCGACCCCCGGCTTGGGCACGAGCGCGACCATCGACGCCGGGTGGTCCCAGAGGCGGGCGCCGACGCCCAGCGCGTCGCGCACGACGGCGACACCGAGCCGTTCGAGCGTCTCCTTCGGCCCGATGCCTGAGCGGACGAGGATGGGCGGCGTCGCGATCGAGCCTGCTGAGAGCACGATGCGCTTCGCGTCGAGCGTCTCGACCGCACCGCCCGTCTCGACTTCGATGCCGGTGACCTTGCCGCCTGAGACGACGACGCGGCGTACGATGGTGTTCGCGCGAATCGTCAGGTTCGGCCGCGAGCGCGCGGGCATCAGGTAACCGAGCGCCGTACCGACGCGGAGCTGGCCCCGCTTGTTCATCGGGTGAGGGCCGGCGCCGGTGGTCGTCGGGTCGTTGTGGTCGGGGCAGTCGGGGTAGCCCATCGCGCGGCAGGCCCGCAAGAACGCGGCCTGGACCGGCACCAGCTCATCGTCAGGGTAGCGGTGGATGGGGATCGGCCCGTCGGCGCCGTGGAGGTCGTTGCGGATGTCCTGGTCGTTCTCCAGGCGCTTGAACGCGGGCAGGCAGCGCTCCCACGACCACTCCGGGCAGCCAAGCGAGGCCCACTCGTCGTAGTCCTCGGCCTGGCCGCGCAGCGCGATGCAGGTGTTGACGGACGACGAGCCGCCGATCACCTTGCCGCGCGGCAGCGGCACGTCCGAGCGGACGCGGCGGTTGGGCTGGTAGATGAAGCCCCAGTCGTGGTCGACGATCGAGTTCTTGTGGCCGTTTCGCAGGTCGTCCGGCCACGAATCGCGGTCGGCGTAGTCCGGCCCGGCCTCGATGAGCAGGACGCGCTGCTTGGCGTCTTCGGTCACGCGGGCGGCGATCACTGCCCCCGCCGACCCAGCGCCGACGACAATCAGGTCGTAGTCCATCCCTCTCTCCTGCGGCCACGCTCCCCGTTCGGACAGGGACACTTTGGCTTAGAGGGAGGGATCGCGCAAGGCGGGCGTCGGGGTCAGTCGGCGAGCACGCCGGACATCGCCTTGAGGCCGACGTCCATCATCGTCCAGGCCGTGCCCGCGTGGAACGGCTCGCCGGCGCGGAAGCGCATCGGCAGATAGACGCCCAACAGCTTCTTGCCGAGCCGCCAGAGCGGGCCGCTGCCCACCTTGTAGTCGTCCCCGGCATCAGGGCGCACCTCGACAGGACGGTCGGGATCGCCGGTGACGCGCAGCGGCACCTGGGCGAATGTGGCCTTGTCGAACTGCTCCATCACGCACATCGACACCGGATCGAAGGTCACTCGGGGCTCCGCGACGCCGCGGACATCCGCGACGATCGCCTCGGCGGTGGCGTCGGCCTGCAAGAAGGCGAGGAACGCCTGCTTCACCGGGAAGTCGCCGGCGTCGCCCGGGGCGTAGATGTCCTCTACGCCCTCGACCGCGCGGCTCTCGGGATGTGTCTTGAGAAACCCGCGGTCGTCCGAGGGCAAGCCTTCGTACTGCACCGCCGCGACGTAGGGCGGGAACGAGATCAGCTCGTCGTAGTCGATGACGGCGCCGTTCGTGAAGGTGGCTCGTGAGGCCGTCACCTCGCTTACGACGTGCTCGAGATGGCCCTCGATGTTGCGTTCCGCGAACTCCTCCGTGACCACCTCGTGCAGCTTCGGGCCGAACGCCTGGATGTAGCTGTGCTCAGCGCTCGCCCAGACCAGCTTGACCGCGGTGCGGGCGTGGTTGCGCCGCAGGTGCGTCTCAATCATGAAGATGATCTCGTAGAGGGGGCCGGCGCACTTGTTGTTGGGAGGGATGAGAAAGAGGAGCGTCGCGGGCTCGCCGACCTTGGCCCGCTCGACGACGCGCTCGACCGTGGCGCGCAGCCGGAGCATGTCCTGCGGCGTCCAGATCGTCCCGCCGTGCTCTGCCAGGCCGGGGACCTCCTGCGGCCGCATGCCGGCGCCGGTCGCGATCACGAGCTTGTCGTAAGCGATGGTGCCCCGATCGAGCTGAAGCTTCTTGCTCGCAGCGTCCACGCCGACGACCCGGTCCTGAATGAGCTCGATGTCACGCAAATGGGTCGGGTGGTCGAGCGGGATCTCCAGCTCGGACGCGTCGAGGCCGAACGGGATATAGATCGTGTTCGGGCGGAAGAGGAAGCGGTCCTTGTCGGAGACGAGCGTAACGTTTACCTCGCCGTGGAGGCGGTGCTGCAATAGAAAGGCGGTCTCCAGCCCGGCGAAGCCGCCTCCCGCGATGACGACGTGCGGTCTCCCTTTCGTGCTCATGGGTTCTCCTCCTGCGACCTGTTTCCGCCAGCCTACGCCATCGGCTCACGCAGTCCTAGAGGCGTTGGGCCTGCAATGTGGCGTCCGATTGGCCTAAGGGTCTCTACGGAGAGGGGCGACGCCGAGCCTAGAAGGGCTCGGCTACGATGACTTAGGAGACTCTCCGCAGGCGAGAACCCGCTTAGGCCTACTCGCTCTGCTTCTCGCGCCGCGCGGTGCGGCGGTGCATCAGGCGCGTGTACTGGAGCAGCTCCGGGTCGCTGTAGGCGACCTCGCCCAGCTCCGTGCCGCGCCGGATCGCCTTCATCGAGGCCTTGGTGAGCGCGACGGCGAGCGCGGGCTTGTCGACGACCTTCGTCGCGAGCTCGCGGGCGGTCGATAGCTCCGCGCCGTCGTCGGCGAGGTGCGTCGCGAGGCCCCAGTCGAACGCCTGCTGGCCGCTGAAGCGCTCGCAGAGCACGGTGAGCTCGAGCGCCTTCGCGTGACCGACGGCGCGCGCGAGGCGAGGCAGCGCGTTCCAGCTCAGCGGGATGCCCAGCTCGACCTCGGGGATCGAGAACCAGGCCGAGCGCCCGGCGACGCGGAAGTCGCAGCAGGTCGCGATCACCACCGCGCCGCCCACGGCGAAGCCGTGCACCGCGGCGATCGTGATCTGCTGCAGCTCCTCGATCGCCGCCGACGTCCGGCTGCCGATACCGGCTTGATGGCGCATCGCCAGCTCATCGTCGGGGCCGGCCTGCGTCCACTCGCTCGTGTCCGCGCCTGCGGAGAAGCCCTGGCCTTCGCCGGTGAAGATGACAACGCGGGTCGCCAGGTCCTCGCCCAGCGAGTGGCAGAGCGATTGCAGGTCGCGGTGCATCTGGTTGTTGATCGCGTTCCGCTTGTCGGGACGGTTGAGGCGGACCGTCATCACCGGCCCGTCGCGCTCCACGATCAAAGTCTCGAAGTCCATGGCGGCTCAGTATAGTCGTGGCTGGTTGGGGCCGCCAACGCCTTGTAGGGGCGCAGGGCCGTGCGCCCGACGCAACGTCGCGGTGACGGCGCGGCCGCCCGCGACCGAGACGCGCATGCCGCCGACCTCAGTCGGCGGTGTCAGATAACAGCTCCCAAAGGCCCAGCGCGGCCAGCGCCCGTGCCTCGACCGGCGCCTCCCCGACGCACATCCGTACCAGCGACCAGCGAACTCCGCGTGCCACCCACCACTTCACACTTTCGCCCGCCGCGCGTATCCTCGTCATCGAGAACTCATCGTGGGTAGCGCCGTTCAGCGCCCGCCGGCCCGATTCGTCCCGGGCCTGTCGAAGGATCCCGCGTGCCGGTTCCGCCACAGAAGGGAGTCAGCCATGCCCGCCGGGACCTGTCCTGAGCGCCGTCCTGAGCTTGTCAAAGGGCCTAGTCCTGACCTTGTCGAAGGGCGTAGTCGAAGGATCGATCAAACGTCCCTCCCAGATTCACAGCCCGGAGCACGCGGCCTCAACTGGCTTCGAGCGTCTCCCGCTGAGAAGAGCGGTTTTGCCAAACGGACTGGTCAATCAAGCGTCTCTTGAGCAAGGGGGTACCAGCGACCAGCAACCAGCGACCAGCGACTATACTGTGTGACATGACTGCACCCAAAGTCGTCGCGATCGGGATCGGCAGCTTCACGTTTGGCGTGGAGCTGCTGCGCGATGTCTTTCAGACGGACGAGCTGCGCGGCTGCGAGCTAACGCTCGTCGACCTGGATGCGGAGCGCCTCGGGCTGATGACCGCGGTCGCCGAGCGGCTTAACGAGGCGTCCGGCTGGCAGGCCCGCGTCGTCGCCACGCAGGAGCGCGGCGAGGCGCTGCCGGGCGCTGGCTTCGTGGTGACGGCGGTCGAGGTGAATCGCGACGCCCTCTGGAAGCTCGACCACGAGATCTGCCTGCGGAACGGCGTCGCGTCGGTGCTGAGCGAGAACGGCGGGCCGGGCGGCCTGTCACACGCGCTGCGCACGGTGCCCATCATGCTCGACATCGCCCACGACATCGAGCGGCTCGCGCCGAACGCGCTGCTGCTCAACTACACGAACCCGGAGGGGCGCATCTGCCTCGCGATCCGGCGGCAGACGTCGGTGCGGACCGTGGGGCTCTGCCACGGGGTGGCGGGCACGATACCGTTCGTCGCCGGGGTGCTCGGCAAGGAGCCGGGCGAGATCGACCTGCGGGCGGCCGGCGTGAACCACTTCACGTGGACGACCAGCCTGACCGATAAGCGCAGCGGCGACGATCTCTATCCGGCGTTCCGCGCGCGCCTCGCATCCCTGCCCGCGGACGATCGGCCGCTCTGCCGGCTGCTCTACGAGCGCTTCGGTTGCTTCCCGACGACCGGCGACAACCATGTCGGCGAGTACATCGGCTGGGCGGCGGAGCTGTGCGGTACTGAGGGCTACGACTTCGACGCCGTCGCGGAGCAGCGCAGGGGCGCGCTCGAGAACGTGCAGTGCTGGGGCGACGGCACGAAGCCGGTCGAGCCGCTGCTCGCGCAACCGTCGCGCGAGGCGCGGGTCGGCACGTCGGCGGTGCGGATCATGGCCGACTCGCTCGCCCGGCGCGAGAGCCGAGTGCCCTCGGTCATCGTGCCGAACGACGGCTACATCGAAAACGTGAGCCGCGACGCCGTCGTCGAGGTGCCGGGGTTGGTCGAGGGCGGGTACGTGCGCGGCATGGCGGTCGGGGCGCTTCCCGGCCCGGTCGCGGCGATGGTGCAGAACGAAGTCGAGATCCAGAAGCTGGTCGTCGATGCGGCCGTGAGCGGCTCACGCGACCTCGCCCTAGCCGCGCTTCTGATCGACCCGGTGGTGAACAGCGCCCGCAAGGCGGAAGCGCTGCTGGACGACATCCTGTCGAGCCACGCGGCGTACCTGCCGCGCTTCGCGCAGGCCGTCGCTCGCTAGGCCGCTGCCGCGAGCTCGTTCGGGCCGGTCCGGTCCGCCGCTGCCGCGACGAGCTGCTCCAGGTTGCCGCCGTCCTCGAGGTGACGGCTGTACCCGACCTGGATGCCCGGCACGGCGCGGGTGACCCGGTGCGCCAACCTCTTCGCGCCCTCAGTGTCGGTCTCCGGCATGAGCAGGACGAACCGCCCGTCTTCCAGGTGGCCGGCAATGTCAGAGCGGCGGCGCTTGCGCCGGAGCCAGTCGGCGAGCTGGCCGCGGACGGTCCAGACGTCAGCCTGCGGCGCGGCCTCCAGGACGAGGAGGCTGAAGGGCAGCTTGTAACGCACGCTCCGGTAGCACTCCTCCTCGCAGCGGAGGACGATGTACCAGGGCGCGTAGAGGCCGGTCTCCTGCTCGTAGATGACCAGCCTCCGTCCCTCCTCGATCTGCTGGGCAGCTCGCTGAGCGAAGGCATCGGACGACCCTGGTCCCTTCTTGCGTTTGTTGGCCCTCTGTATGCTGGCTACCGACGGGCCAGGCTCTGCGGCGGACCGCCCGCGTCGCGTCTCGATCGCGAGGGCGATGGCGACGAAGGTCAAGGACACGACACCGAGGGCAACGCCCTCGATCACGCCGGCCAGGGCTGAGACAAAGCTCACCGCCAACGAGGCCGCGGCGGCGGCCACGAGGATCGTTTGGTTGAGCCGAGCGATGCTGATCACGTCCGTCTCTCTCTCTCCAAACGTTCTACGCGGCGAACGCCCGGCGCGGCGCGCTGGTCATCAACCGCTCCAGGTCCTCCGGGTTTGAGCTGTGCGCCAGCGCGTCTTCACGTCCGATGATGTTGCGGTGGTAGAGGTCGGCGAGGGCTTGTTCCAGCGTCTGCATGCCGAACTGCGCGCCCGTCTGGAGCACGCCGGGAAGCTGGAAGGTCTTGCCTTCGCGGATCAGGTTGCGCACCGCCGCCGTCGCGACAAGGATCTCGATCGCCGGGACGCGGCTCATGCCGTCCGCCTTGCGCACCAGCTCCTGGCAGAGGACGGCCTCCAGCGTGACGGAGAGCTGCACGCGCACCTGTTGTTGCTGGTGCGGCGGGAAGGCATCGATGATGCGGTCGACAGCCTGGGGCGCGCTGGGCGTGTGCATCGTGGCCAGGACGAGGTGACCTGTCTCGGCCGCGGTCAACGCGAGCGCGAACGTGTCCAGATCGCGCATCTCGCCGACGAGGATCACGTCGGGGTCCTGGCGTAGCGCGTGGCGCAGCGCCGCCGCCATCGACTGGGTGTCGCTGCCCAGCTCACGCTGCGAGAAGAGGCAGAGCCCGTCTTCGTGGACGAACTCGATCGGGTCTTCGATGGTGATCACGTGGCGGCGGGCGTGCTCGTTGAGGTACCCGAGCATGGCTGCCAGGGTCGTCGACTTGCCGCAGCCTGTCGGGCCCGTGACCAGCACGAAGCCGCGCGGCTTGAGCATCAGGCTGGCGCAGATGGGCGGCAAGCCCAGGTCCTCGATTGTCGGAGGTTCGCGGTGCAGGAGACGCACCGCGAGCACGACCGTGCCACGCTGCCACGCGGCGTTGACGCGCAGCCGCCCGATGCCTTCGGCGTGGTAGGCGAGGTCCAGCTCCTGGTAGCGAGCGAACGACGCGCGCTGGTCTGCGGTCGTGAGCTGCTCCAGGAAGCCGTCGATAGTAGCCGGCGTGAGCACGGGCTCCGACAGCATGATGAGTTCGCCGTCGATGCGAACGACCGGTGACGCGCCGGTCTTCAGATGCAGGTCGGACGCATTGAGCTCCGCCATCGTGCGCAACAGCCTCGCTAGATCGGGTGGTTGGTTCTGGTCAGACGCCATGATGCACGCCTCCTTTCGATACGGCTCGTCGTTCCGCGGCCAGGAGCAGCGCCAGCATGCCGGCGGACGCGACCAGGGCGGCCGCGGCGAACGGCAAGGTCTGCTCCAAGGGCGCGCGGAGCAGCGCGAAGATGAGCCCGGTAGCGATCTCCACCAGCGGGTCGCGCTTGGCAAGCGACGCGTTGCAGTGGCTGCAGCGCGCGCGTAGGAAGAGATAGCTCAGCACGGGCACCAGATCGTACGGGCGGAGGAACGTCCAGCAGGACGTGCAGCGCGAGCGCGGGCTCACGATGGACTCGCCCCGCGGCAGCCGGTACGCGCACAGGTTCAGGAAGCTGCCGACGGCCAGCCCCGCGATGAATGCGACGACGATATCGAGCATGGGCCTCCTACTGCGCGACCTCGACGGTGAACGACACGCCCGCTCCGCCCTCGTCCAGGCCGAGCGACGCGATCTGAACGGAGGAGAACGCGCCCGTGTCGTCCAACTTGCGGGCGTAGCCCAGGGCCGTTTCCGAGTCCGGCGCCTGGCCGGCAAGCAGCACGGTGCCATCGCCGCTGGTGACGCTACTCACGGCGGCCCCGGGGGGCAGATTCGCCAGGAGCCGCGCCACGGCGCCGGAGAGCTTTGGCTTGCTGCCGAGCACTGCGTCTCGCTCAGCCGCCAGGTCTTCGATGGCCTGGCGGGCGGTAGCGCTCTTGAGCCGCAGCTCGCGCAGGCGGCCCAGGCTTGCCTGCTCTTCGACCAACTCGCGGTCGATGCGCTGCAGCTCGGCCCGAAGACTCTCCGCGTCGTCCGCTGCGCTACTGTTCGCCCGGTTCAACGGGATCAGGAGGAGGGCGGCGACGAGAAGGAGGGCGGCCGCGGCGGCGTACAGGGCGCTGTGGTTGCGCACCCAGCTCTCCTGCGGCAGCAGGTTCAGGTCGATGAACTTCAGGCGCTCTGGAGAGTTCTGCTGCATGGCTCAGCTCTCCTTCAGCGCCAGGCCGATGTTCACCATGTAGGTTGCCAGGGGCAACCCGACAGGGCATTCGACGGGCGGCGCGAGCGATTCGACCTGATACGCCACGGAAGCCTCGACGACGCCGGCGGCGGCTACCTCTTGCGCCAGCGAGCCGGTCAGGAAGACGGGTGTGGAGAACGGAAGCTGGTCCTCGCGGTGGGTATCGGTGTAGAACTTGACGGTGCGGGTGAGCTCCTCACCCAGGCGCCGCACCCTGTCCTGGGTGCTGTCGTCGGGCCGCAGGCCCACCGTACGGGTGATCACGGGCACGCAACGGCGCACGACGACCACGTCGATGCTGTCCGGCTCCAGGTCGGCGATCAGCGCGTCGGCGCGGCCTACCGCGCGGACCAGCGCCAGCGGCTTGCTGTCTATCGCCTGGGGGCGCCGGTTCGCGGCCTTGAGCGCTGCGAGATGCTGTTCGATGGCATCGAGCGGTACGGCGAGAGCGAAGACGCGGGTTTGCCCGGCCTCCGGCTCGAGCGTTTGCCAGGCGAGGTGCATCTCCTCCAGCGGCATGGGCGCGTCGCGCTTGATCTCGCGGCGGACCGCCTCTTCCAGCATGCTTCCGGCTAGCGGCGGGAACTGCAGGAACCTGGGCATGGAGCGTTGGGCGCTCAGCCCGAGGACGAGTCTGCCTCCGACCGCCCGGTGCCCGCTCAGCAGCGCTTCGATGCGAGCCCCGACGGCCCGCGGGTCCGAGATGACGCCGTCGTGAACGAGACCGGCAGGTAGCGGCTCCAGCCCCCACTCGATGACGCGGTTCTGCTTCGCGGCAAGGAAGCGGACGCTGTCGCATTCGATGTGGACGGTGACGACCGACTGGGAGAGCACGGGCACGCGCGGAGCCCAGCGGCCCCCGAGCTGCTCGGCCGCCCAATCGGCGATGCCCTGCGCGAACGTTGCCGGCATGCGGACGCTAGCCTCCCGTCTCCGATGTCTCGTTTGGCGGCGTCGCGCTCGGAGTGACGGCCGGCAGGCGGGCGTACGTGTGCACCTCCATGTCCAGGACGAATCCCTCAGGCGTCGATTGCAAGGAGAGCTTCTCCATCCTGGAGGCGCTGCCGACCGCCGTCTCCAGCGCGGCCATGAAGCCGGCCAGGTCGGACAAGCTGCCACGCAACTGCGTGTTGACGATCGCGCGCATGAAGCTGCGCTGCGGAGCCTGCGCGGCGTCGGGAGTGGCCGCAGCGGCGGCCGCAGCCCCCTGGGCGGTGTCTTCGACGACTGTGGGCGGGCTGATGTCGATCCGCAGCAGCGCGACGTTGTGTTCGTCCGCTGCGCGCAAGACCGTTTCGACGACGTCGGGCGTCTTCAGCTCTTCGGGGAACGCGATCTCCAGTGTCGATTGGAGGTCCGTCAGGTCGGTCAGTTGGGCTTCCAGGTCTTCTATCGACTCGCCCGACTGCGCAGCGGCCAGGGCTGCTTCGCCGTTCACGACCGCGGTCGAGAAGGTAGACCGCTCGTCGCGATGCCGGCCGTATGAGAGTACGAGCGTAACGTAGGCAACGGCGATCAGCACGGCGACGATCAGCAGCAGTCGTGACGGGTGGAGGTTGCCCTTTGTCAGGGACTGGGCGAGGAGGACGACGCTCCGCTTCGCCTCTAGTCGAGCTGCCACGAGATCACCTCTACTGCTCCGTTGCCTGCGGTGGTGCGGACCGTGGCGATACTGCCGTCGCGGTCCGCGCGCAGATCGTAGCTGGCGGCAGGGAACGTGATCGACACGGACCCGCTGCCCGACGTCGTGGTTTGAACGACAAGCTGGTAGGAGCCGGCGGCGCGCAGGTATTGGAGCAGGTACGGCGACGGGCCCGGCAGCGCCGGCAACGCGGCTCCCGAGCAGCTCGAGCGCAGGTCCGCCTGCACGCCGGCTGCGCTGGTCTGAAGGATGACGGAGACGACGCCGTCCTCAGCGGACGTGAACGGATAGCACTGCACGCCGGTGCCACCCTGCCAGGCGGGCTCGGCGGTCTGCGTGGCGTTGGCGCCAGGGACGCGCCGCACTTGAGTCGTGGGGAACGCCTCGTTGTTGATCGAGACGGGCGTTGGCTGGAGCGGCGCCTCGACGTACGATGCGCTTGCGGTGAGGAGGGGGTCGTTTCTCAGGCGCCAGAGGCCCCATTCGATGCCGGCATCGGCCGCGTAGTTGTCGTTGATCGCCTCGTCCGCCCGGCGGCTTGCCAGGAGGTTGACGCTGACGTGCGTGAGGAAGGGCGTGACGAGCAGCGCGCCGACGGCGAGCGCCGCAAGCGCGAGCACGAGCGCCTGCCCCGACTCCGAAAGGAAATCGGGTGCGCCGGCGTGCTGCCCGATGACCATCTTTCGCATCGAGAGGCCGTCCTTGAGCGCAATCTCGTCCTGTTTGGCGCCTGAATGATTAACGTCATTGTCCGCGCCGATCTGAAATCCTACACGCGGGGTCGATTCTAGACGCCGGTCATCAGAACGGGCATTCTGGCGCTTGGTCCAGAAACTTGTCATTAGCACCATCAGTCGGATCTCAGCACCGCCGCGACGATCGCCTGGCGGTTGGGGCCGCTGTGAGTGGCGCTGGCCGTGTCCGTTGTGGAGCCGGTTGCCGGGTGGTCGGCGCTGGACAGGGTGACGCTCGGGCCGCCGCCGGGGGACTGGTCGCTGGCTTCGGTCCAACCGTTGTTCCAGGTGTAGGAGCCGCCGTTGCCGGCGATCACCGCGGCCACAGCCATCGACCCATTCGTGACGCTGACGCTCGTTGTCATCGGGTTCGGCGTGGCGGCGGCGCTCGAGTTCGTCGAGCTGTCGGCGATCGGCGACGCCTGGTCGACGTACTGGTACGAGGCCGCGGCATACACCGGATCGGCGGGCGTCCCGCCACCCCAGGTCACGCTGAACGTGCTGCTCGTCGCCGCCGTGATGCCGGCCTCGTTCAGGTACCAGAGCTCCACGCGATCGAATGTTGTCGTGCCGGCGGCAGTGCCCGCGATCCGCGCGAGCGCCTGGCCACCGTAACTGACCGACGAGACGCCCGGGTCGGAGCCGTTCTCGTAGCCGACGACGAAGAGCAAGAGGCGGCTAGAGCCGCTCCCGAAGGTGTGCGTCAGGCCGGTTGTCCAGCCGCTGGCCTGACACACAGGCTCGCTGCCGGCCGGGTTGAGGACGGCGGCGACGATCGCCTGGCGGTTGGGGCCCGACTGCGTTGCGCTGGCAGTGTCGGTGGTCGAGCTGGTCGCGGCGTGCTCGGCGCTGGACATGTTCGTCGTGGCGCCCGACGTTTGGTCCGTGCCTTCCGTCCAGCCGTTGTTCCACGTGTACGAACCACCGTTGCCGGCGATCACGCCGGCGACGGCCATCGCTCCGCTGGTCACGCTGACGCTGGTGGTGAGAGGGTTGGGCGTTGCGCCGTTGGTCGAGTTCGTAGAGCTCGTCGCGACCGGCGCGCACTGGCTGACGTTCTCATAGGTTGCCGCGGTGTACATCGGGTCGGCGGGCGCGGCGCCGCCCCAGATCACCGAAAAGCTGCTGGACGAAGCCGCTGCAATCCCCGCTTCGTTCAGGTACCAGTGCTCGACACGGTCGAAGGTGGTGGTGCCCGCGACAGTGCCGGCGATCCGTGTGAGCGCCTGGCCACCGTAGCTGACCGACGAGACACCGGGGTCGGCACCGTCTTCGTAGCCGACGCCAAACAGGAGCGCCCGGTCGTTTCCTGCGCCCGCCGGGTGCGTGAGGCCGGTGGTCCACGAACCAACTCGTGTGACACCTGAGGGCGTCGGTGTGGGTGTGGGTGTGGGTGTGGGTGTGGGTGTCGCCGTTGAGGTCGACGTGGCTGTGGCCGTCGGCGTGGGCGTAGCCGGCGGCGTGCCCTTGAGGGCCAGGTAGTTGTACGCTTCCGTATTCGTGTTGACCTGCGCACTCGTGCCCACCTGGAAGCCGTCCGCTTGCAGGGCCTGGATGCGGTCGGTGTTCTGCACGGTGGCGTTCCAGAAGAGACTGGTGTCGCCGCTGGCGCTGGCGGGTCGCCAAACCGACTGCGTGGAGTCGCTTCGCTTCACCCACGCCACTTCCGGCGCGAAGCCGACGCCGGTGATGTCTCTATTGTCGATGCCGTCGCCTGTGTAGCTTCCAACAGCCACATTCGAACTCGACGCGAAGGCGAGGTAGTGATACGTGGTGCCGTTCTCGTTGACGTCGACGTTGGCGCCGACCTGGAATCCGCCGGCTTGGAGGGCCTGGATCCGATCGACGAGGATGGCCGTGCCGGCCATGCGATACGAGGCGTCGCCCGCGAGCGTGCCGGGCCGGAAGGCGGAATCGTCCCCGTCACCAAGCGTGATCACCCACACCGGCGTGACGTTGAGACCGGTAATGTCGCGGTTGTCCGTGGCGTCGCCGACGTACG
The DNA here is from genome assembly GCA_040882355.1 of Dehalococcoidia bacterium. Classification (GTDB taxonomy): domain Bacteria; phylum Chloroflexota; class Dehalococcoidia; order DSTF01; family RBG-16-68-14; genus JBBEBM01. The sequence goes on from JBBEBM010000004.1 coordinate 33,651, forward strand.
TCCCGAGCTTCAGTTCGGCGCCCGCCTTCATCGCGACCCAGTAGTAGACAGCGCCGCTGGTGTTGACGGTACTGTTCGTGCCGATCGTGAAGCCGTCGGCGTCCAGCGACTGGATCCGGTCCGTCAGGAGCGCCCCCGTGGAGTTGACGACCTTGGCGGCGTCACCGGCCATGGTGCTCGTGCGGATCACGCCCGCTTGACCGGCGGCTGACTTGATCCAGATGACGTCGGGCTGAAAGCCGACGCCGGAAATCGAGCGGTTGTCGCTGCCGTCGCCCGTGTAGCTCCCCGTGGCCAGCTCCATTGGCGGCCCGGGCGTGGGCGTCGCTGTGCTTGTGGCGGTGTCCGTTGGTGTTGCGGTATTGGTCGGCGTTGGCGTGTCGGTTGGCGTGGCCGTGGTCGTGGGCGTCGACGTGTTCGTCGGCGAACTGGTCACGGTCGCGGTCGCCGTCTCGATTGGAGTACTGGTAGCCGTGGGTGTCGCGGTGCTCGTCGGCGGGGGTGGAGGGGTGCCAAAGATGACCCGGCTTGGGAATGCCGCCGTGTCGTATGCGAGCCACATATCATCGTCGGCGCTGTTGCTGACGATGATCTTCACCTCGATACGGTGGCCGGCTGCGACTGTGTACGGCGAACAGGTGGGTGTGATTGTGTTCTCGACCCACGTTCCAGAACCACCCTGCCAGTTCGTTTGCGTATAGGTCGTGGAGCAGATCTCAGTGTACGAAGAGCCGTCGTAGTCGCGCAGGAAGACGCTGACACTGCCGGTCTTGTCGGCCGCAAAGTCTTTGATCGCGCTCCACAAGATCAGGGTCACCTGGCCGTCTAGCTCGACGCTTTGCGCCTGCGGGCTCGTGAGCCAGGCCTGGTACTTCGTCAGATCGGTCTCGTCGGCGCCCGATCCCCCCTTGGCGAGCAGCAGGCCGGGGGGTGCGTCGCGGTCCGTGTCGTAGTTGAAGAGCGTCGTTGCCGAGGGCACGGTGGTTTCCAGGGGTAGGGTGATCTGGGATGTGGTGTTGCCGGTTGGCGGCGACGGGTCGTTGTGGAGGTAGTACGTCGCGCCGAGCGGCACAGGTGTGACCGTTGGCGTATCGGTGGGCGTAGCCGTGTTGGTCGGCGTCGGCGTCGGCGTGGCCGTCGGCGTGTCGGTCGGTAGCGGCGGGAACGGCGTGGGCGTCGGGCGAAGCGTGCGCATGAGCACCGTTTCTGTACGCGACTGGGTCGCGCCACCGAGCGTGGAGGTGATGCTGACGGTGAGCACGGCCCCGCTGACCGAGGCGCTGAAGCCGCTCCCGGCGACGTAGCGGGCGATGGTCTTGCTGACCGGCGAGCCGTTGATCGAGAAGGTGCGCACCAGATCGCCGCCGGCCTGCGCGTAGGCGCTCTGGTAGCTGTCCCCCGTGGTTTCGTCGGACCACGAGAGCGTCAGACTGGAGGCGGATGGCTGCGCGAACTCCGCGATCGCCATCTGGCCGTCGCGGTTGACCCACTGGAAGGCGTCACGCTGCTCGGCGAGGACGCTGAGCTGGTTGTTGCCGGCGGTCGTGGAGCGAGTGAACTGAACGAGGGCGCTGGAGAGGACCCCGATGACCATCGCCCCGACCAGCGTGGCGATGAGCACCTCAATGAGGGTGTAGCCGGCCTCGCCACGCTGGTTCACCGGTCCACCTTGTAGCCCTCGAGCACGGTGAGCGTGTCGGCGCCACGCGAGACGGTGACGGTGATGAGCTGAACGGCGCTGTCGCCGCCGGAGATATCCTGTGCGCTCACGGCGATGCCGTAGCCGGCCGGAGGCGAGACGGTCGCGTACGTGGCGGGCACCGGATCGAACGGCTGGCTCTTCGTCAGCTCGAGTTGCGAGCGCGCCAGGTTCTCCGCGCTGACGCGCTCGTCGGCCGTCGATACGCCGAGAGAGCCCGTTGAGACGCCGGCGAGCAGACCCACGATGGCGATGCCCGTGATGCCGATCGCGACCAGCACCTCGACCAGGCTGGCCCCCGCTTCCGGGGAGCCGCGGCGGCACGCGCGGCGCTTTCCGGGCGACGACATGGCTAGTGGATGGACTGCATGATGCTGTACATCGGCATGATGATGGAGACCGCAATGAAGGCGACGACGGCGCCCACGATGAGGGTGAGCGCCGGCTGGATCATGGAGGTGAGGGCGTTGATCCGGTCGTCGACCTCGCCTTCATAGAAGTCGGCCATCGTGTTCAGGTTGGTGTCCAGGCTGCCCGTCTCCTCGCCCACCTCCACCATCTGCACCAGGAGCGGCGGAAAGAGCTTCGTGCGCGCGAGCGGCGCCGAGAGGCCCTCGCCGGCGAGCAGGTCGTCTCGCACAGCGCCAAGGCCGTCCTTGATGATCGAGTTGGAGGTGGTGTTGATGACCAGGTCCATCACCTCGGACAGCGGGACACCGGCCCGCAGGAGGAGCCCGAGCGTCCGGGCGAAGCGCGACGCGTTGCTCAACAGCGTGATACCGCCGATCGCCGGCGCGTAGAGCAGGACGTAGTCGAGGCGCTGGCGACCGGATGGCGTTCGCAGGTAGAGGGCGGTCCCCAGGGTCGCGAGGGCGACGGCCGCGAGCATGTGCATCTTGTAGGCGCTGGCGAAGTTGCTGATAGCGATGAGCATCTTGGTGCTGAGCGGGAGCTCCGTGTCAAACTCATCGAAGAGGCTGGTCAGCGGCGGCAGCGCGGTCGTGACCAGGATGCTGACGACGACGATGGCGACGACGATCGTGAAGGCCGGATACGCCATCGCGCCGCGCACCTTCTTGATGATCGCCTGCTCCTTCTCGATGTGCGTCGCGACCTGGCGGAGGAGCAGCTCCAAGTTGCCCGTCCGCTCGCCGACGACGATCAGGCGGCCCACGATAGGCGGAAAGACGGTCGGATGGGCCGCCAGGGCGTCCGAGAACGAGTCGCCGCTGCGGATCGCCTGGGCCATCTCGTCCAGCACGCGGCCGAGCGTTGGCCGCGCCTGGCGTTGGAGCAGCTCCAGCGCTGGAAGCACGGCGATACCGGACTCGATGAGCGTCGCCATCTGGCGGGCGAAGGTCACGATCTCCTGCGGCTTGACGGCGAAGATCGAGGGCAGCACCGCATCGAGGCGGGGCGGCTGCCAGGCGGTGCGCAGCCGGATGACGCGGTAGCCGGAATCCCAGAGAAGGCGCTCGGCGGCGTCTTCGGTCAACGCGTCGAGACGGCCTTCGATCCGCTCGCCTGAAGGTGTGACCGCGATGTAGGTGTAGGTCACCGGTCCTGCCTCTTACGTAATCGAGAAGATATTCCGGATCACCTCGTCCGGCGTCGTGATCCCCTGCTGCACCTTGAGCATCCCATCGCGTCGCATCGTGATCATGCCTTCGGCGATGGCGCGCCCCCGCAGGGTCCCCGAGGTCTCGCCGCGCAGGTAGAGGCGGCGCAGCTCCTCGCTCGGCGCCATCACCTCGAAGACGCCGGTGCGGCCCAGGTAGCCGGTGCCGGCGCAGATGTTGCAGCCGGCCCCGTAGTAGAGCTGGTCCGGCCGCTCTCCAAGCTCCTCCTGGTAGACAAGCTGGCCTTCGGCGGGAACGCGCGCGAGCTGTCGGCAGTGCTGACAGATGCGCCGCACCATGCGCTGCGAGACCATGCCGACCAGCGCGGAGGAGATGAGGTAGGGCTCCACGCCCAGGTCGACGAGCCGGAAGAGGACGCCGACGGCGTCGTTTGCGTGAATGGACGAGAGCACCAGGTGGCCGGTGAGCGCGGCCTGCGTGGCCATGCTCGCGGCTTCACCGTCGCGCACCTCGCCGACGAGGATCACGTCCGGGTCGAGGCGCATGATCGAGCGCAGCCCGCTGGCGAACGTGATGTCGGCGCGAGGGTTGACCTGGATCTGGGTGATGTCCTCGAAGATGTACTCGATCGGGTCCTCGATGGTAACGACGTTTCGCGTTCGCCGGTCGAGCTGGTTCACAGAGGCGTAGAGCGTCGTCGTCTTGCCGGAGCCTGTCGGCCCTCCGACGAGAATCATGCCGAAGGGCGCCCTCAGCATCCGCGTATAGAGCGCCAACGACTCTGGCGAGAAGCCCAGGTCCGTGAGGTCGAACAGCGAGAGCGCCTTGTCGAGCACGCGCAAGACCATCATTTCGCCGTGCACGCTGTCCGAGGTCGCGGCGCGGAAGTCGACGTCCTTGCTTTCGACCTGGACCGAGAACTGGCCGTCCTGCGGCCGCCTTCGTTCGGCGATGTTCATGCCGGCGAGCACTTTGAGGCGCGAGAGCAGCGGCCGCGTGACGCCCAGCGGCAGCGTCTCCGCGTCGTGCAGGATGCCGTCGATGCGGTAGCGGACGCGCAGGCCCGCCTCCTGTGGCTCCAGGTGGATGTCCGAGGCGCGGTCGCGCACGGCCTGTTCCAGCAGCAGCTCGACTGTGCGCACGATCGGGTTCTGCGCGACCATGTCGCCGCCGGGCGCCTCATCTTCGGGTTGCGCCTGCGCCGGCACGACGCGACTGATCTGCTCCTCGATCGCGCCGCTGGCCCGGTAGCTGCGGTTGATTGCGCCGCGGATGTCGCTGGGGATGCCCACGGTGGCCTGGATGTCCATGCGCGCGCGGTTTTCCAGGTCTTCCAGGACCTGGATGTTGCCGGGGTCGGCCATGGCGACGACGAGGCGGCCGTCCTTGAGCTCGACCGGTATGAGGTCGTTCTGACGGGCGTAGCCCTCGGGTACGAGCAGCAGCGCTTCCGGCTGGATGCGGTGCGACTTGAGATCGACGATCGGCAGGCCGAGCTGGCGGCTGAGCGTGCCGGCCACGTCCGCCGCCTGCACCAGGCCTTCCTCCACGAGGTAGTCGCCGAGGCGCACTTGGCGCTTGCGTGCCTCCGCGATGGCAGGCTCGAGCTCCTGGCGCGAGAGGAGGCCTGCTTCGATGAGCATCTCACCGAGCTTCTTCTGCTGGGGCGCGAGGACCTGTCTAGGCATGTGCGTGATCACTTACGACCGGCTCTCCGGGGAGGGCCGAACCTACGGAGTATCGACCTGTGGCCTGATCCGGCGTAGTAGGGAAAGCCATCGAGCGTCCACGACGCTCGATGGCCTGGATGGGCAGCGCGGGTGCAATCTTCCGGCGGGCGAGTGTCCCTCAGCCGTTCCTCACGTTGCGGCTTGACGCGACGCCACGTCAGTAGCCGGTCGTGACCTGGGTCACCTGGCCTGTGGCGGTCATCGTGTAGGTGCCGTTCGTCGCCTGACTGCGCATGTAGTTCGGGTAGAGGTCGAATCCGCCCGCAGCGCTCGTCATGTCATCGGTCGCGGTGGCGATCGCTGTGACGGTGGCCAGACTCTCAGCAGCCATCTTGGCGTCTACGGCGGTCTGCACAATGCGGAGCTCGGTGTCCCCGGCCGTGGTCTCGCTGCCGCCGATCAGCCCGGTGAAGTTCGGGAGGACGATGGCGATCAGGACCGCCAGGATGGCCAGCACGATGAGCAGCTCGACCAGCGTAAAGCCGGCCTCGCCGCGGTTCCGCTTCTTCATCCTGCGATAACGCTCCATTGAGATCGTACCCCCTCTTGATTGGGACGCCACTACTGGCGCTATCGCGCCGTCTTCTAGAGGAATATTCGGCTAACGGCCGTGTTGATTTAGTGCCCAATTGGGGATATTTCTCGCGAATGAGGCGCGGGCGGGTCCGGACCAGAGCCGCTCGGGCTCGGGTCGCGGGGCTGGCAGACCGCCAGAGCAGTACAATGAGCGAGGCTTGGTGACATAACCTGGCCCGGGGTGCCGTTTTCGATACGAAGATGAGGATGCTCAGACAGACCGGGTTCGCCCTGGCGCCAGCCCTCGTGCTACTGGCGACACTCCTCGCGCTGCCTTCGGGTGGCCCCCCGGCCTCGGCGGCGGGCGCGACATCTATCTCCGCGAGTCTGGACCACACGTGCGCTGTCACCGCGGGCGGCGGCGCCAGGTGCTGGGGAAGCAACGGCTTCGGCCAATTGGGCGATGGTACCATGACGCCTCGCGCGGAGCCGGTCGACGTCACCGGCCTGACGAGCGGCGTCGTGGCGATAAGCGCAGGGGAGTACCACACCTGCGCGCTGCTGGCGGGCGGCGGTGTGAAATGCTGGGGCGGCAACTTCAAGGGGCAGCTCGGCGACGGCACGACGGTCCAGCGACCGCTGCCGGTCGACGTGATGACGCTCAGCAGCGGCGTCACAGCGATCGCCGCCGGCGGGAATCACACGTGCGCCCGCACGGCCGCGGGTGGCGCGAAGTGTTGGGGCGACAACGTCGATGCGCAGCTCGGCGCGCCAGCCAGCGACGACTGCGACCCTGGCCCGCTCCTCGATCTCTGCAGCAAGACGCCACAGAACGTGTCGGGCCTGACCAGCGGTGTGGCAACGGTCGAGGCCGGTCGCTACCACACCTGCGCGCTGACCACCGGCGGCGGCGCAAAGTGCTGGGGCCACAACTTCCTGGGTCAGGTGGGCAATGGGGCGCCTCCCGGCTATGTCATGACGCCCGCAAACGTCAGCGGGCTCACCAGTGGAGTGGCGTCGATCGAGCTAGGTGCCTTCCACACCTGCGCTATCACGACGGGCGGCGCCGCTAAGTGCTGGGGGACGAACGTAGACGGCCAGCTTGGCGCCAACTCGACGGATCTGTGCAGTGGGAGCCCGTGCGCGCGCACGCCAATCGTCGTCGCAGGGCTGGAGGGCAGCATTACGAGCATCGACGGTGGTCGCCACCACACTTGCGCAACGATGGTCGCGGGCGGCGTGAGGTGCTGGGGCGACAACGATTTCGGCCAGCTCGGCGATGGTACGACGACACCGCACTCCGTGCCGGCGGCCGTAGATGGTCTGTCTGGCGGCAAGGCGGCGCTGGCGGTCGGCGGCTTCCACTCTTGCGCGCTGCCTTACTCAGGCACGCTCCAGTGTTGGGGCGCGAACGGCGCGGGCCAGGTAGGCGACGGGTCGGGAATGGGCCGGCTGGCGCCCGTGACTGTCTCCGGCATGGGCGCGAAGGAGCTGCCAACGCCGACATCGACATTCACGCCTACCATCACGCCCACCCCTACGATTACGCCTACCCCGACCGTCACACTGACGCCAACCAACACCCCCACGCCGACACCGACGAACACCCCGCCGCCACCGCCACCCTGCCCCGGCGATGTCACCGGCGACCTCGTCGTTACCGTGACCGACATCGCTGAGGTGGTGGCGCACTTCGGCCACAGCGAGGCGGCCGACCCGGCGAAGTGGGCCGCGCACGAGGACGCGCGCCGGGACGTGAACGGCGACGGCGCGATCACCGCCGGCGACATCGCTCTGGTCGTGGCCGAATACGGCAGCGTCTGCTCGTAACGCCACGATGGCGTGGTACGATGGGCGGCATGTTGATCGACCTGCCGCCAAACGCCCGCGAGCCGCTGCGACCGCTCTTCGAAGACTTCCCCGGCCTGCACGGTTGCCTTCACGCCGTGCTCGAGGGAACGATGGGCAGCGCGCGGGCAGATGATGCCCTGCGCCCGACCGTGGCCCTGCTTGACCTCGACTTCTCATTCCTCGCCGGCGATCCCGATGCCCCGCCTGCGGAAGAGGCTGTCCGCTCGCTGCAACTGCCCGCGTTTCTCGTCCTGTCGAGCGCCAGTTGGGAGCCGCCGCTGCGCCGGGTCTGGGGCGACGCCGTCGCGACGCGCACGCGTGTGGCGTTCCGGCCGGGCGTGTGGGACCCGCGGCGGCTCCGCGAGATCCGCGAGGCGTTGCCCGATGGCTTCTCGATCAAACGCATTGCTCTTGAAGACGCGGCGCGGTTCGCGGAGCTGGCCGGCTCCCTGGTGTACAACTTTCCGTCGCTTGAGGAGTTCGTGGCGAAAGGCGCCGGCTATGGCGTCGAGCACGAGGGGCGGTTCGTCTCCGGCTGCTCGTCGTTCGCCGTGAGCAGCCGGAGCCTGGAGGTCGACATCCAGACGCACCCGGACTTCCGACGCCGCGGCCTTGCTTGCGCGAGCGCTGCGGCGATGATCGAGCACTGTATCGAGCGAGGTCTCGAGCCTTGCTGGGACGCGCAAAACGAGATGTCGGCGGCCCTTGCGACGAAGCTGGGCTTCGCGGAGCCGGCGCCGTACACGTCGTACGAGATCCGCGCGAGGTAGCCGCCGAGCCGGTAGGACGGCCGGCATACGCGACCTACGTCACGGTGCTCGCGAAGCTGGCATCGCGCTCGCGATGTCCTCTAGAATTGGGCATTAAGCAGACTGGCGGAGGTTCGGAGAACCAAGGCTGGATATGACGCAGAAGTTTCGCTTCGGGATTCAGACCTCAAACGCCGGATCGCCGGGCGAGTGGGCCGCCAAAGCGCGCAGGATCGAGGAGCTAGGCTTCTCCACGCTCTTCATTCCGGACCACTTCACGGAGCAGCTCGCGCCGATCCCGGCGCTGGTCGCTGCTGCGAACGCGACAAGCACGCTCAGGGTCGGCACGCTCGTGCTCGACAACGACTACCGTCACCCGCTCGTGCTGGCGAAGGAGTGGGCGACGCTGGACGTGCTGTCAGCCGGCCGGACCGAGCTGGGCGTGGGAGCGGGCTGGATGCGCAGCGACTACGAGCAGTCAGGCATTCCGCTCGATCCTCCTGGCGTACGCATCAAACGCTTTCGCGAGGGACTGCGGATCGTGAAGGGCCTGTTCGCGGACGGCCCGTTCTCGTTCGCGGGCGAGTTCTACACGGTGACAGAGCACGAGGGCACGCCGAAGCCGGTGCAACAGCCGCACCCACCGATCCTGATCGGCGGCGGAGGCAAGCGGGTGCTCTCGATCGCCGCCAGGGAGGCGGACATCGTTGGGGTGAACTTCTCGCTGGCGGAGGGTGAGGTGAACCCGAAGGTCGCGGTCACCGGCAGCGCCGCCGCTACGCGCGAGAAGATCCAGTGGATCCGCGACGCGGCGGGCGACCGCTTCGACGAGCTGGAGCTGAACGTGACGGTCTTCTTCACGGTTGTGACGGATGACCGGCAGGCGATGGCGGAGCGGCTGGCGCCGGGGTTTGGTCTGACGCCTGAGGACGTGCTGTCGTCGCCGCACGTCGCCATCGGGACGGCGGACCAGATCGCTGAGAGCTTGCAGCGCCACCGCGAGGAGTACGGCTTCTCGTATATCGTATTCTCAGGCGACGTATTCGATGCGATCGCGCCAGTGGTGGCGCGGCTGGCCGGAACGTGATGAAACGTAAGGAGCGAAAGGAAGGAACAGGATGCCCATGAAGATCACCGCGCGCAGGGCGACCGAGGTACCACAGCCCACGGCAGCGGGCAAGGTAAACGAAGACCTGGAGGCGCTGAAGGCCGCCATGGTCAAGCTGCCGGCGGGGAGCGTGCTGGAAGTGGAAGTGGAACGCGGGCGGACGGCGCGCGGCGTGAAGGCGCAGATCACCAGGGCGGGCAAGCAGCTCGGCGCCATGTGGAAGCACTGGGACTCGGGCAACAAGGTCTACGCCAAGCCGGCGCGCCGCAAGCGCGGCCCGAAGCCCGGCACGCGTCGCAAGAAGCGCGCCTGACACTCTGCGGCGCCCAGCGCCGCACAGGGGCGTTCGACGGCGACGGGCGAGCGTCGCGCCTGGCCGCACAGGCCATGAGGCGTCGACGCGTGTAATTTCGGCTGTGCCGGGTTAGCGCAGGCCGTCGACGGCGGGCTCCGCAGAGTCCTCCAGCGCGCGGCTCACGAAATCGCCGTCGCCGAGCAGAGACTCCTCCGGGATGTACATGCGGCCGTAGCGCTCGAGGTAGACGAGCTGCTTCATCGAGAGGAAGCCCATGCGCATCGTGGGGTTCTCGAAGGCGCCGGCCACCACTGCCCCCTGGTACGCCTTCCCCGCCGCGCGCATGACCCGCCAGCGGTCCATGAGGGAGCGTCGCGGCGGCGCTTCGCCGGTCGCCTTGCGGATCACGTCGTCGCCGTTCATGAGCAGCTCGCCCATGCTCACCTCGCTCAGCGGCTTCGTGAGCACCGGTTCGAAGGTCTCACGGGCGAAGTGGTGGATCTGATCGTCCGTGAGGCCGAGCGCTCGCAGGCCGACGCCGTTCGTCTCGATCATCATCTCGCCGATGTCCTTCCAGGCCCACTCCATGCCAAGCGACGCCTGGCAGAGCCGGCGAAAGATCCGTCGCGAGTCGTCGTCCATGCGCGCGACGATCCCCCAGTCGATCATGCCGAGCCGGCCATCGCGCAGCAGGAGCAGGTTGCCCGCGTGGATGTCGGCGTGGAACGCGCCGACGCGCAAGCCGGTGAGCACCCACGCCTTCAGCAGCTCCCGCACGAGCCGGGTCGGGTCGATTCCGGCTGACTGAGCGTGCGCGAGGTCGTCGATGGGCGCGCCGTCCAGCAGCTCCATCGTGACGACGCGGCGGGCCGTAAGCTCGTGATGCACCCGCGGTATGACCAGCAGCGAGAGGCCGTACTGCTCGTAGAGGCCGCGGAAGACGTCCATGCTTCGCGCCTCGTTGCGCAGGTTCAGCTCTTCGGCGATCTGGGCCCGTAGCCCGACCATCAACCCGACCATGTTGTAGGCCTGATCGACACCGCGCGCCGCCATGAAGCGCGAGAACCACTCCATCATCGCTAGGTCGGTGGCGACGGTCTGTTCGATGCCGGGACGCAGCACCTTCACCGCCACGGGCGTCCCGTCTTGCAGCGTCGCGCTGTGCACCACGGCGATCGACGCTGCCGCAAGGGGCGTTTCGCTGAATGTCGCGAACGTGTCTTCGAGCGGGCGCTCCAGCTCCGACTCGATCGTGTCGCGGACCTGCTTGAAAGGCACGCTCGGCCCGGCATCGAGGCAGTCCCGGAACTCCTCGGCGACCGATTCGCCGACGATGCCGGGCGCCGACGCGACGAACTGGCCGAACTTCACGTAAGTAGCGCCCAGCCGTTCGAACACGGAGCGGGCCGCCCGGGCCGGGTTCGTGTTCCTGCGAGCCACCCTCCCGAGGACGGCCGGCGTCATGTGGCGCGCGCCCAGCGCCCACACGCGAAGCAGGCGACGGGTGCCGGCGACCTTACTGGCGCTCGGCAGGGGCGCGGGCGTCACGCCAAGCTCGACCTGCTCAGTCGCTTCAACCATCGCCCACACCATACCGCAGTTTGTGAACGAGCGCACGAACGGCGTCTACGCGCCGCTCCGGGGGTTGACACGCCCGCAGGTTCACGACTACAACACTGCACAGGCATCGTTCGGAGGAGGACGTGACGTGAAACGAGGAGCGCTGTGGAAGAGCTGACCGCGATGGTCACGGAACGCCCGTACGTGCTGGCGTTCCTCGCCTCGTTCCTCGTGATCTCGGGCGCCGAGCGGGGCTGGCTGCGCACGGCGTTCTGGCTTGCGAGCGGGACGATCCTGGGCTGGTTGATGGAGTTCAGCAGCACCCGCAACGCCTTCCCCTTCGGCATGTACGACTACCACACAGAGCACTTTCCGGACGAGCTGTTCATCGGCGGGGTGCCGCTGTTCGCTTCGTTCAGCTTCGCATTCCTGCCGTACTTCGCCTACTCCGTCGCCTGCACCCTCTTGTCGCCGCTGGAGCGCCGCGACGGCGACATCCAGCGCGAGGCCGACCCGCGCATCGACAACTCGCTCCGGGTGCTCGCGCTGGCCGCGCTGATCACGACCTGGGTCGATTTGGTGATCGACCCGGTCGCGCTGCTCGGCCGGCACTGGTTCCTGGGCGACCTCTACTCGTACGAGGAGGACGGCTTCCACTTCGGCGTGCCACTCAGCAACTACGCCGGCTGGGTCCTCACCGCCCTCCTGGTTGTCTTCGTGAACCAGCGGTTCGATGTCTGGCTGCGCGGCCGTGGCGTTGGGCCCGGTGGCTTCTACCTGCCCTTGAAGCCGCTCTGGGCTGTCGGCAGCGTGCTTGGCAACTTCGGCTTCATGCTCGGCATCACGACCTACCTGATCGCCTCGGACGCTGCCCCGGATGAGCCGCTGGGCGCCGTCCTGCTCTCAGGTTTGGCCCTGAGCGCCCTCTTCGTGCTGTTCGCGGGGTTCATGATCCGGCGAGGCCTGGCCCAGGGCGAGCTGGCATCGGCTCCCTCCGCTGCGACCTAGGCAGGCTTCCCGCCTCGAAACGCCTCATACTGCGCCTTCGTTCTAACGAATGAAGGCTCGCGAACCCGAATTGACACGCGCGGTTCCGGTGTTATGCTAAGACGTACCCCGCCTAATAGCTTTGCTAGAGGTGAGTCTTTGCGCTCCCGGCGAGGTCTTCTGCTCCCCATCATCTGCGGCCTGATTGCGGCCAGCGGCATCTTCTGGTCGCCCGCCGCGGCGAACCCGCCCTCGACTGTTGGGGGCGTTATCAGCGTCTCGCTCGGCGGTCACCATACCTGCGCCCTGGTCGAAGACGACCCGGGAACGCCCGGCTACGGCGTCAAGTGCTGGGGCGGCAACAGCGCGGGCCAGTTAGGCATCAACACACAATCCGATTTCTCGGCACCCGTCAGCGTCTCGGGCCTAGAGGGCGGCGTCACGGCGATCGCGACCGGCTTCCAGCACACCTGCGCCGTCATGACGACGACTCGCCTCAAGTGCTGGGGCGACAACAGCTATGGCCAAGTTGGAAATGGCACCAGCGGCAACGTGTGGCTCGGCGCTATCGAGGTGTGCACGAGCGGCGCCGGCTTCGGCTGCGTCGGAGGCGCGCCGCTCACGGGCGTCGTCGGCGTCAGCGCCGGCGACCGCCACACCTGCGCCCTGATCGACGACGGCCCGGAGGCGACGGGCGAGACGCTTCGGTGCTGGGGCGGCAATCACCTGGGCCAGTTAGGCACGGGCGACGGCGGCGACGACGCGCCGTTCCAGCCCCTGCCCGTCGCGCCATCAGGGCCCAACTTCATCAGCGTCTCGGCGGGCGGCCACAACACGTGCGCGGTCAACACGTCGGGCGTGCTGTTCTGCTGGGGGAACAACTTCAGCGGCCAGCTCGGTACCGGCAGCGCACCCGACACGGACTCGAGCAACGGCAGTATGGGTAGCAGCGATCCGTGCTCGGCCGGCATCGAAGACGAGGCGATGTGTATCTCGACGCCGGTCGCCGTCCCCGGTCTCGTCCCAACCGTTGGCGTCAGCGCGGGCCAGACGACATGCGCGCTGACCACCGCCGGCGGGGCCAAGTGCTGGGGCTTCAACGCCCACGGCGAGGTGGGCAACGGCACACGGGTAACCGTGATCGACGAGCCCCAGAACATCGGCTTCGCAGAACCGGACCCTCAGGACGTGACCGGGCTCGCCAGCGGCGTCGCCCAGATCGGCGATAGCTGCGCGCTTACCGTGACCGATGCGGTCCTCTGCTGGGGCGACAACATCTACGGCGGCGTCGGCTCCGGAGTGCTTGACCTTTCGGATTCCAATGAGCTGACCCCGGTCACCGTGGTTGGGCTCAGCAGCGGCGTCGAGTCCATCGGAACGAGCGCGCACAACTGCGCTGTCATGACGGTGGGCAACGTGAAGTGTTGGGGCCTGAACAACTTCTACCAGCTCGGTGCGCCGTCGGACATATGCTATCCGGGCGGTGTCTTCGCCCAGCCCTGCAGCCCAACGCCGCTCGAGGTCCTCTTTGCCTTCGTCGTCAACTCCACGGATGACGAAGGCGACTTCTCGACAGCCGACAACATCTGCGAAGCCGACGCGCCCGGCGTTCCTGGCGTCCGTTGCACACTGGCGGCTGCCATCGAGCAGGCGAATGCAACGCCCGGGCCGAATACGATTCTTTTCGGCATTCCGGGCACGGCACCGTTCGTGTTCCAGCCGGGCTCAGCATACCCGGAGATCACCGAGCGCCTGACCATCGACGCCACGAGCCAGCCGGGCTACGCACCGGGTGCCCCGGTTGTCGTCCTCGACGGCACGAATGCCGGCGAAGACGTGGATGGATTGCGTCTGAGTGGCGGCCTGAGCAAGGTACGCGGGCTGGTCATTGGGGGCTTCTCGCGGGACGGAATCGTCCTCGCGGATTCGAGCGCGACCGTCGTCGAAGCGAACTTCATCGGCGTGAACCAGACTGGCGCCGCGGCGTTCGGCAACGGCGGCGCTGGCATTGCGGTCACGAATTCAGCGCACAACATCATCGGCGGCATCACGAAGGCCAACGTGCGTAACGTGATCTCGGGCAACGGTGGGTCGGGCATCGGTATCTCCGGCGGCGAATCGGACGGCAACGTAATCCAAGGCAACTACATCGGCACACTCGCGGATGGCGAGACGGCGCTCGGCAATGACCTCGGTATCCACGTCACCAGTTCGGGCGGCACAATCGACGGCACGATCATCGGCGGCGACGATCCAGCCGCGCGCAACGTCATCTCGGCAAACGAGGATTACGGTGTCATCATCGAGCACGGCGTCGCCAGCGTGATCGAGAACAACCGCATCGGCACCGACTTTTCCGGCCTGCACACCGACCCGGACGGCCAGCCGGACACCGGCGACGAGCTCGGCAACGGCTCCGCCGGGGTCGGCCTGTCCGGCGGCACGGAAAGTACTCATGTGCGCAACAATGTGATCTCCGGCAACCAGGTGGGCGTCTATATCTTCACACCCAACCCAGCCTCGCCGAGTAGCTTCAACCTGGTCGTCGGGAACAAGATCGGCGTCGACGTGCTGGGAGAGACGGCGTTGCCCAATCAGGGTGACGGCGTGAACATCGAGAACTCGCCAGCCAACTCGATCGGCAGCCCGATCGATGGCGAGGCGAACGTGATCTCCGGCAACGGCGCGTCCGGCGTGGAGATCGTCGGCGCAGCGTCGACGAGCAACGACGTCCGTGCCAACTTCATCGGCACGGACGATGACGGCCAGGAGGCGGTCGCCAACGGCCTCTTCGGGATAGCGCTCACAGGCGGCGCCACGAGCAACACAATCGGTGACGACACGGCGGCCAGCTTCGGCAACGTCATCGCCGGCCATGAAACAGCCGGGGTCTTCATCGAGGCGGGCAGCGACAGTAACGTTATCGGTCACAACTACATCGGTACCGACTTCTCAGGTACCGAAACCGACCCGGACGGCGTGCCCGCCAGCGGCGACGAGCTGGGCAACGACGTCGGCGTCTACATCCAGAACAGCGACGCCAACCAGCTCATCAAGAACCTCATCTCCGGCAACGGACAAGGCGTGCGGATCGAGGCGGCCGCGGCCGGCCAGGCTACAGGAAACGTGCTGCACGGCAACTACATTGGCACAGAGTTCACGGCCGAGACCGCGCTCCCGAACGCCGGCGCCGGCGTCGCGATCAGCGCGTCCGGCAACACCGTCGGCGGCGATACAATGGAAGAAGCCAACGTCATCTCCGCAAACGGCGGAGATGGCATTTCGCTCCGCGTGGGCGCGACGAACAACACCGTGTCCGGCAACTTCATCGGGACGGACAAGGACGGCCAGACGGACCTTGGCAATGCATTGCGAGGCGTGCTGCTCGATGGCGTGCCCCTCGCCGTCACGAACAACGTCATCGGAGGCGGCGCGGCCGGCGAGCGCAACATCATCTCCGGCAACTTCATCGGCGTCGAGCTGAACGCGGCGAACGGAAACACGGTGCGGGGCAACTACATCGGCACCGGGGCCGACGGTGACACCGCCATCGCGAACGACGAGGGCGGCGTATACATCGCCTCCGGCGACAACAACCAGCTTCTCACCAACGTGATCTCCGGGAACGACGCGCCTGGCGTCGAGGTCCAGAGTGTCGCGGGAGTGGGAGACGGCCGCGCGACAGGGAACCTTGTTCGCGGCAACGTCATCGGACTCGATTTCGACGCTGAGTTCGAGGTCCCGAACCGGGGCGCGGGGGTGTTCCTCCTCAATACAAGCGACAATGTGATCGGCGGCTCAGGCCCGGCCGAGCGCAACGTCATCGCCGGGAACCTCGAGTCGCTGAGCGTTCCCGATGAGCTGGACGGCTCGGGCGTCATCATTGAAAGCAGCGACGTGCCTGAAGATGGCGGTGACAACACCGTCCTCGGCAACTACATCGGTCTCGAGAAGGACGGCATCCGCGCTGTGCCCAACGAGGGCTCCGGCGTCGCGGTCAGGGACTCAGCGGGCAACACCATCGGCGGCACCGGGCCCGGTGAGCGGCAGGTCATCTCCGGCAACACCGAGGACGAGATCGTCCTCGAAGGGGCCGGGGCGAATGACAACGTCATCGCCGGCAACAACATCGGCACGAACGCGGCAGGCACCCTTTCGGTCACGGCCGCCAGCGGCGTCGGCATCTACCTGGCAGGCGCCCACAATAACTTCATCGGCGGCACGAACACCGCCGTCGGCGGCCCCTGTGTGGCCGCCTGCAACCTCATCTCGCTCCTCCACACCGGCATCCTGATCGAAGGCACGACCGGCACGAACAACGTCATCGAAGGCAACTACATCGGCACGAATCCGGCGGCCACCCTCGATCTGGGCAACGTAAACGGCGTCGTCATCAACGGCGCCGACAACAACACCGTTGGCAGCACGTCGGCCTTCGGTCGCAACGTCATCTCCGGCAACGACATCGCCGGCGTCCTGCTCGACAGCGGCACGACGGGGAACACCGTGCTTGGCAACTTCATCGGCACCGGCCCGACGGGCGCTGGCTCGCTCGGTAACGGTACCGGCGTCTGGATCGCTGACTCGCCCGGCAATACCGTCGGGGGCACCTCTGCCGGCGCCGGCAACGTGATCGCCAACAGCAGCGACCCGGCGCGAGGGGGCGTGCTCGTCGAAGGGCTGAACGCGATCGAGAACCCGATCCGGGCGAACTCGATCCACAGCAACGCGGGCAAGGGCATCGAGAACATCGTCGGCGGGAACTTCTCGCTCGCGCCGCCCGTCATCACCGGCGTGCTTGGCTCTGCCACCGGCACCGCCTGCGCCATCTGTACCATCGACGTCTTCTCAGACGATGAGGACGAGGGCCGCACCTACCACGGGTCGACGCTTTCGAACGGCGCCGGCGCGTGGACGTTCTTCGGGCTCCTCGCCGGACCGAACGTCACCGCCACAGCGACCGACGGCGACGGCAACACCTCGGAGTTCTCGGCGCCCTTCCCGATCTCGCCAAACGACCCCGATGCCGATGGCGTCGCGAACGCCACGGAGAACGGCGCGCCCAACAACGGCGACGGCAACAGCGACGGCACGCCAGACAGTCAGCAGGTGAACGTCACCTCGCTGCCCAACGACGAAGATGGCGGCTACCTCACGCTCGCGGTGGCTGCGCCGGCGCGGCTCGTGGACGTCGATGCCATCGACAAGCCCTCGCCGGGTGATGCGCCGCCGGGTATCGAGTTTCCGCTCGGCTTCGTCGACTTCTCGATTGTCGGTCTCGACCCGGGCGCAGCGACGAAGGTAACGCTGACCGACCACTCGAGCGCGACTATCGATTCGTACTACAAGTACGGCTCGACGGCAGGCACGCCCGCCGACCACTGGTACGAGTTCCCCTTCGACGGCACGACCGGCGCGCAGATCGCCGGCAACCAGGTCAGCCTGAGCTTCGTCGACGGCCAACGAGGCGACGACGACCTGCTCGCCAACGGCGTGATCGTGGAACCGGGCGGGCCGGGCCGGCACGGCGCCACGCCCACGCCGACACGGACCGCCACGCCCACGAACACTCCCCTGCCGCCGCCCGCGCCCAAGATTCGCGCCGGACAGTCGCACACCTGCGTCATCACGTCGGAGCAGCGCCTGCAGTGCTGGGGCTCGAACATCTTCGGGCAGCTCGGCGACGGCTCGACATCCACCAGCGCCCTGCCTGTCAACGTCTGCGCTACGGGCGCCACACCGCCTTGTTCGTCCGCGAACGGTAACGTGCTCACGGGCGTCAGCGACGCGGGCGCCGGCATCTACCACACCTGCGCGCTGATGACCGGCGGTACGGTGAAGTGCTGGGGCCGCAACGACCGCGGCCAGCTCGGTGACGGAACGACGACCGACCGCTTGACGCCGGTCGACGTCTGCGCGGTCGGCGCGACGCCGCCCTGTTCGGTCGCGAACGGAAACGCGCTCACCAACGTCACCGCCATCGCCTCGAGCTACTACCACAGCTGTGCCCTCATCGCGGGCGGCAGCGTCCGCTGTTGGGGCTACGGCGGCGGTGGGCGGCTGGGCGTGGTCACCCCACCTGAGACCTGCAACGCCATGCTCGAGCCCTGCAGCACGAAGCCGATCAGCGTGGCCATCGTCGGCAGCGGGAACACCGCGATCACCGCCGGTGCCGGCTGGACGTGCACGCTCAACGGCGGCGCCGCGCCCTGCTGGGGTGCACCAGCCATCGGCGGGCCGATGGGGGCGAACATATATTACGTATGCGCGACGGCAACAAATCCGTGCGCCGCATTGGGCGGCATCGTCGCGATCGACGCCGGCGACAACCACGGCTGCGCGCTGCTCAACACCGGCTACCTGAGGTGCTGGGGCCACACCGCCGATGGTCAGCTCGGCCACGGGCCGGGCAACACCGCCGCCTGGAACGTCTCCGTCTACGCCTGCGCCACCGGCGCGACGTCGCCATGCGCGGTCGGGAACGCCAACGCGCTCACCGGTATCGAGAGTGTGAACGCGGGCGGCGACCACACCTGCGCTGTCATGATCGGCGGCGCCGCCAAGTGCTGGGGCGACAACGACGGCGACCAGATCAACCCGCCGGGCGCCGTGGGTAGCGGGACGAATATCGATGCGTACACTCCGGTGGACGTCTGCGCGACCGGCGCCACCGCGCCCTGCTCGACGGCAAACGGCAATCACCTGAAAGCAGTCGATCACCTGGCGCTCGGGCGTCTGCACTCGTGCGCAGTGATGGATGGCGGCGGCGTCAAGTGTTGGGGCGCCGGCTACGGGAACACGCCCGTGGACTTCACGCTCAAGGGCCCCACGCCTACGCCCTCGCAGACGCCCACGCGCACACCGACGATCACGCCGGGCGGCCCGGCGACCAGCACGCCGACGCGCACCCGCACGCCGACGCCCACGGCCTCGCTTACGCCCACGCCCACCTTCACCCGTACACCCACCCGCACGCCGACTCGCACGCCCACGCCAACGCGCACAGCGACGCCGACGCAGACCCCGCTCGGCGGCGGGACGAAGCGGATGGAGGGCACGACGTCGCAAGGACAAGAGATCTATCTGGACGTGGCCTTTGACGGCACGCGCGTCTTCCTCTTCCACTACGTATGGACTTGCGGCGCGGGCCCTGTCACAACCGTCGAGGGCAACTTCACGGGCCAGTACACTGTGACGGGCGGCACCTTCAAGCTGCATTTCATGGGCACGGCCGACACAAGCATCACCGGTACGCTCAACAGCTCGTCGGCCGGCGGCACCCTCACCGGCCACGTCGACTCTTCCAATTGCAGCACCGGCACCATCACGTGGAACGCGGCCAGCGTCGTGCCCGGG
Source organism: Dehalococcoidia bacterium (assembly GCA_040882355.1). Lineage (GTDB taxonomy): Bacteria > Chloroflexota > Dehalococcoidia > DSTF01 > RBG-16-68-14 > JBBEBM01. The sequence goes on from JBBEBM010000004.1 coordinate 53,082, forward strand.
ACCGACTCCGACAGCGACGGCTGCTCAGACGCGCAGGAGAACGGCCCGAACGCGCAAAGCGGCGGCGAGCGCGACCCCGACATCTTCTGGGACTTCTTCGACGTGCCGACGGGTTCGCCGCTCCAGCGTGACCGGGCCGTGACCGCGGGCGACGTCGCTGCTGTTGTCTCGCGCTTCGGCTCAAACGACGGCTCGCCAGGTTCGTTCAACCGCAACAGCGACCCCCTCTCGACCCCGAACGCCGCTATCCAGCCATCGGGGGCGCGCGCCAACTACCACCCGGCCTACGATCGCGGCGGCGGCACGCCCGGCGGCGATCCCTGGGACCTGCTGCCTCCGGATGGCTCGGTCACCGCTGGAGACATCGCTTCAGCAGTCGTCCAGTTCGGCCATAGCTGCGCATAGCCGGCTGACCCCGCCAAGCGCGCCGCCCGGCGCTCATCCGGCCGCCTGCTGGGCGGCACGGCTGAACGCCCTAGACGGCTTAGCGGCGCTTGACGGAGCGGGCGAGCGCGGCCCTGGCGGCCCAGTAGCCGCACATGCCGTGCACACCGGGGCCGGGCGGCGTCGACGACGAGCAGATGTAGACGCCCTCGGCGGGCGTTCGATAGGGGGACGCGCTCCGTGTCGGGCGGAAGAACAACTGCAGGCCCCCGGCCGAGCCGCCCGCGATGTCACCGCCCACGTAGTTGGCGTTGTACTGCTGGAGTTGGGCGGGCGTGAGCACGCTGCGCGCGAGCACCCGGTCGCGGAAGCCCGGCGCGAATCGCTCGATCTGGGCCTCGATACGCTCCGTCATATCGACCGTGGAGCCGTTGGGCACGTGGCAGTAAGTCCAGGCTGTGTGCTTCCCCTCAGGGGCGCGCGTCGAGTCGAAGAGGCTCGGCTGCGCGACGATGACGTAGGGTCGGTCGGGATGCTCGCCTCGCGCGACGGCCCGCTCGGCTGCCGCGATCTCGTCCATCGTGCCGCCCACGTGGACCGTGCCGGCGCGGCGGCACGCTTCGGCCTGCCAGGGAATCGGCGCGTCCAGGGCGTAGTCGATCTTGAACGCCGCGCCGCCGTAGCGGTATCGCTCCAGCGCGCGCCGGTAGCCGGCCGGCAGTCGCGTCCCGGCGATCTCGACCACCTGGCGCGGCGTGACGTCGAGCATGAAGGCTCGCGCGGGCGAGAGCTCATCGAGCGAAGAGACAGGGGTCCCGGTAATCACCTCGCCGCCAAGCGAGCCGAGGTGCGCGACGAGCGCGTCCGCGACCCGCTGCGATCCGCCGCGCGCGAACGGCCAGCCGGCCGAGTGGCCGGCCGTCGCCAGGACCAGCGCGAACGACGCGGTGAGCGGCTGATCGAGCGGGAGCGTGGCGTGGGCGGCGATGCCCGCGAACAGCGCCCGCGCCGGTTCGTCCTTGAAGTGGCGGCGGGCCAGGGACCGCGCCGAGCGCAACGCGCTGAGCCCGAACCGCGCGAGCAGCAGCGGATGGCGTGGCGGCCGGAGCATGGGGCCGAGCAACTGTGCCGCAAGCTCATCCCATCCGGCAACCAGCGGCGCGAAGAGGCGATGGTAGGACGCGCCGTCCGGGCCTAACCCGCGGGCCGTCGCTGTGAGCGATCGCTCCAGAACGACGGCTTCGCCGCCATCGAGCGGGTGGGCGAGCGGCAGGTCTGGATGGACCCAGTCGAGGCCGTGGTCGCGCAGGGGCAGCGTGCGGAAGTAGGGAGAGGCCGCGCCGAAGGCGTGCACCGCTGAGCAGATGTCGTGAACGAAGCCCGGAAGCGTAACCTCCGCCGAGCGGCTTCCTCCGCCCGGCGTCTCGCTCGCTTCAAAGACGGTGACGCTGCGGCCGGCCTGAGCAAGCGCAATGGCGGCGGCGAGACCGTTCGGCCCGGAACCGACTACGATGTCATGCGGAGCTTGTCTCTCACGCAAGGGCGGGGTGACCGGCCTTGGACGGCCTAGCGCCCGCGTCGAAACGGCGCGGCTACCCAGCGGGCCGGCGCGGCCATGGTGTAGAGCGCCGAGCGGATGGCGGCGTTGTGCCAGACGTTCTTCGCCTGCGACCACTGTCGCCGGGGGTCGACGCAGGTGATCTGCATCGTCGGCTCGCTCTCGACTTCGAAGTGGCGAGCCAGCGCCCTGAGCGTGTCTTGCCAGAACTGGTCCTCCTTCGCGTAACCCCCCAGGCTCATGCCGATCTCGTACAGCGGATCACCGGTGCGGACCAGCACCTGCGTCTGCGCGACCGAGCTGGCGTCTTCCTCGAACGCGCTAAACGTGATCCAGCCGGCGAACATGTGGCCCTGCGGGGTCATCAGCGTGAACGATTCGTCGTCCGCGTAGAGCACCATGACGCCGGTGGAGAGCTTGAGCGGCCCTTGCGAGAGGTTCAGGACAGCCACTTCGCCCGGCGCGACTCCGGTGATGGGGGCGTAGAAGCGGTTGCCCTTGGGCCAGAACGATGCGAAGTTGCTCTTCCAGGTCTGGATCACCTGGGCGGGTGTAGCCGAGCTCCCGCTCAGTCGAATGCGGTAGGTCTTCTGCCACATCTTGCCGAAGCCCTGGAGCGGGCTGGTCAGACGCCGTCCCGAAACGTTGATGTTGACCGCGTCGCGCGGCATGTCGGGCGAGACGACCAGCTTCTCAACGGGCTGCGCCCAGTTCGGACTATCGTCCTGGCGCGAGCTTGCGCCTGTCCCGCCGGTGTCCCCCTGCGAATCGGTGGTCATGATCGAACCCCTCCTCTAGGCTGTGGCGACTTCTGCCAGCGCCGCCGCTTCGTCGTCGAAGATGCTGATCGCTTCGTCCAAGCGCGTCAGGCCAAAGATCTGGCGGTAGTGCTCGTTGAGCCCGACGGCGACCAGGCGCTTGCCCTGCCGGTTCGCGCGGATGAGCAGGGTGACCAGCAGGCCGATGCCGCCACTGTTCATATACACCAGGCCGTTGAAGTTGAGCACGACGGCTTGCACGCCGGTGGCGGTCGCCTGCGTGTAGGCGTCCATCAGCACGTTTTCACAGAAGGACGTCACCTCTCCTTCGATGTCCACGATGCTCGCCGCCCCGTCACCGCTTCGTACGTTCATCGCTACGCGAGCTTCCGGCATTGCTGTCCCCCTCCTAGTTCTCTGCGGCCGCGGGCGCGGCAGCCCCGGCCAGCGCGCTCGCCTCGTCCGAGAAGATGTCCATGAAATCGGCCAGACGTGTGATCTGAAAGATCTCTCGATAGTGGTCGCTCAAATCGCAGGCGAACATGCGCCGCTGCGACTTCCGGGCCTGCGCGAGCAACCCGACGATGAGCGCGATACCGGTGCTGTTGATATACGCGACATTGTGGAAGTTCAGCAAGATGGCGCTTGGGCCCGTCTGTGTCGCTTCGGCGTAGGCGGCGTTCAACGTCTCCTCCGCGAAGGCATTAACGTCGCCCTTGAGTTCGATGATCGCCGTACCCTCTCGCCGGCGAACGGCCGCTTCGAAATGGCTATTCTCCATCGCCAGCTCCTTCCAACTTGAACACGAGCTCAATAGTGTGGTGGGTCTCGTCGCTCGTGACACGCATGTCGTCGACCATGTTCTTGATCAGAAAGAGGCCCCATCCGCGTGGCGTCTGCGCGCCGTCGAGCTTGCTCTCCAGGTCGGGCGCCTCGGGCTCCGGGATCGGTTTCCCGCCGCCGTGGTCGGTGACTCGAATCGCTAGCTCGCGGTCAGACGCTAGGAGCTGGATGGTCACGGGTAGGTCGGCCTGGTTCTTGTTCCCGTGCTCGATGGCGTTCATTGTTGCCTCGGCGACGGCAGTCTTCAGGCGCTCCAGCCGGGAGGGCGCGATCGCGAGGCCCTGGACGGCCTCGGCCACGCGCTCCATCGCTGCGCGCTCGTTGCCCGGCTCGCTGGCGACCTCGAAGTCGGCCAGCACACGCGCGCCGTCATTCCCAACAGTCACGGAGTCCGGTTCGGGCAGCGCTCTCTTCGAATGGGAGGCGCTGGAGCGCTGGAGTGTGACGAGGGTGATGTCATCCTCCTGCTCGTGTTCTGGCCCGGCGAAGCTCGAGAGCTCCGCCAGCAGGTGATCGATGAGGCCGGCGCCGCCCGGGTGAGACCCCACCAGCCCCATCAGCTTCGGGAAACCGAACATCTCTCGCCGGGAGTTGTGCGCCTCAACCAGGCCGTCGCTGTGGAAGAGGACGCTTTCGCCGTGTTCCAGGACGACACGCTGCTCCTCGTAGACCATGCCGGGCATGAGGCCGAGCGGCATGCCTGTGGCACGGATCTCCCTGACGCCGCCTTCCGTCCGCAGGTACGGCAGGTTGTGGCCGGCGTTGGCGAAGTAGAGATGCCCGCTCATCGTGTCGAGCACGGCGTACAGGCAGGTGACGAACATGTTTGGCGGGATGTCGGGATGGAGCAGATCGTTCACCCGCTGCAGCACCTGGCCGGGCGAATCGAGCCGGTCGGCGGCCGCTCGCAGGATGCTGCGCGTGGTGGCCATCACCAGGGCGGCGGGCACCCCCTTGTCACTGACGTCGCCGACGACGATCCCCAGGTAGCCGTCAGGGAAGGCGATGAAGTCGTAGAAGTCGCCTCCTACGGCCTGGGCGGGCTGATAGAACGCTCCGATCTTCCACCCTGGCAGTTCGGGCAGGTTCTTGGGAAGAAGCGTCTGCTGGATGAGCCGGGCGACCTGCAGCTCCTGCTCCATCCGCTCACGCTCCTGGGCCTCGGCCTGCTGCTCCCGGACGAGCTGCGCGACGCGCACCGCCGGGGCCACTTGCGCGGCGAGGTTCTCGAGCAGCTTGAGATCGTCCAGGAGGTAGTCTTGCTCGCTGAGGCGCGGGCCCAGGTTGAGGAGCCCGATCAGCTCGCCCTGGCTGCGCAGGGGGACGGCCAGCCGGACGCCGGCCTCCTTGAGCGCCCTCGCGGCCGGCGAGTCGATCCCGAGCTGCTGGACGTCGACGGGACCGTCCGCGCTCTGGAACAGCGCCACGATCGGGTCGTTCGGCGCAATGTCGACCACCGGCGGTTCCGCCTGGTTGCGGATCGTCGGCGCTTCGGCCGCGGTGGGCTCGGCCGGCCGGACCAACCTTCGAATCTGGTCCAAGAATCGTGTCATCTCGCTGTATCCATACCAGAGTCCCGTCCCGAGATCGTTACGAAGCGGCCCGGCTCCCGCCCGTTCTCCGGCGCCGGAGCCGCCGGAGGTGCAGGCGCCAGCCACAGGGAGACGTGGGCCGGCTGCATGGTCTCTTCGGCCACGGCCAGCAGGTCCAGGCGGATCGCGTCGAGATCGACTTCGTCGCGAATGCGGGCGGCGAACGCCTCCAGCGTGCGGGCGGCATCGTACTTGCGCCGGTAGAACGCCCGGTCGACGGCCCGCTGGATGCCGCTTCGTGCGGGACGGAACAGCGCAGCGACGGCGAGCGTGGTGCTCACGATCGCCAGGTCTGAGCTGCCGGTCAGCGGCCGGAAGAGCAGCCCCAACAGCACCACGCCGGCGAAGTACGCCAGACCCAGGATGCCGGTCAGCGCCGTGTAGACGAGGGCGCGATTCACCACGCGGTCGATGTCCCAGAGTCGATAGCGCACCATCACCAGGAAGAGCGTGATCGGGATCGTGGCGAAGAGCGGCGGAAACACGCGGAAGAGCACCCTGTTGAGCGCCTCCGACACGTTAGACTCGCCTTCGCCTACGACGAGGAGCGGGATGGCGAAGATGACCGCGACCAAGAAGACGAGCGTCAAGAGGGAGAGGACGATACGCGACTGCTGCCGTTCTTCCGGCGTCGCCGCGTGGCGCAAGCGCATTGTCTGCGAGGCGATTCCAGCGACGGGGATCAGCACGCCGAACAGGGCCACGAATCCCGTTGGATCTCCGTGGAACCCCCCCATGATGATGAAGCCGGCGAAGACCAAGATCAGGCCCGGGACATACAGAGGGATGCGCTGGAATCCGCGCAGCTCCGGGAAGTGGAACGCCGGCCTCCCGTCCGGGAACAGGAGCATGGCGAGGACGTAGGCGACGCCCGCAATCAGGTGGAAATTGCCGTGCGTGGCCTCGATCAGGACGGCAGGCATGATCTGGAGGGAGGTGTGCGACTGGAGGTTGAACACCGCGCCCGTGCCGACCATCCCGACCGCCAGCAGCCGCGCGGCCCAGTCCCTCGGCCGGAGCCAGACCAGGAAGACACCCAGCGCGATGTTGACGGCGCTGAAGATGTACTCGAGGATGACCAGGCCGCCGGGCTGGCGGCCGGCCAGGCCATAGTCCTCCGAGACGACGCCGCGGGAGGCGATCGCCGCCCGGTCTGCCATCACCTCGCACCAGCGTGGAAGGCCGGGCTGCCCATCGCCGGCACCTTCAAGGGCGGACTTCAGTGACGGGAAGGCGTGCGCGACGGCGGGCGTCAACCCGACCAAGAGCCAGAAGAGTGCGGCGCCCACGTAGGCAGCGAAGAAGATGAAGAACGCGTAATTTTCCAGCCGGCTGCCGAGGCCTTTGTTGAATCGACGCACGACGGCCACGACGATGACCGCGACGAGAACCACCTGGAAGATCACGCTGCGCTCTCCACTGCCCTGAACAAATCGCGCTCCAGTTTACGCACAATCCACGCTCTCAACTACCATGCCCGCGTCCTGAGATCGTTACGCCTTGAGCTTCAGCAACACGAAGGCCAGCGGGTGAGGATCCCGCGAGCCAGAGCGAGACGTGGGCCGGCTGCACGGTCTCGTTCACGACAGCGATGAGGTCGCCCTGGAGCGTCTCCATGTCGACCTCATCGCGCAAGCGGGCGCTGAACGCTTCGAGCGTCTTCGCGGCGTCGTAGCGGCGCCGATTGAAGCGGTGGTCGACGGCGTCCTGGATGCGCTGGCGCGCGGGCAGGAAGAGCGCCGCGACGACGAGCGTCGTGAGCGCGATGGCGACGTCTGAGCCGCCTGTAAACGGCTCGAAGAGCGGCTCGAGGCCGATGACGAGGCCGAAGTAGGTGAGGCCAAGGGCGGCCGTCAACAGGCCATAGACCAGCGTGCGGTTGATGATCCGGTCGATGTCGTAGAGGCGGTAGCGGAGGACGGCGACACCGATGGCGATGGGGAAGCCGCCCAGCAGCATCAGGATCACAATGCTCCAACCCACGTTGGCGACCGCCTCGACCTGCTGGAAGGCGGACAATGCCATCCCCACGGCCATCAATGCCGCCGCGTAGGCAAACCACTTGAGTTGTTGGCGTTCGACACCTTTCGCTCGGACGAGGCGCAGGACCATAGAGAGCGCCGCGCCGACGATGCCAGCGACGAAGAACGGCCACCCGGCAGTCCGCAACCATCGCCCGAGGGTATCGGCGCCGCCGCCAGTCAGGGGATTGTCGAAGTCGTCCGACAGGTTGGCGGCGAGTGCCTCGCCAGCGATCCAACAGGCCGCGCCAAAGGTCGCGATCCAGGCGACGAGGCGCCAGCGCGATGAGAGCAGACGCCCGTTGGGAAACAGCAGTGGCAGGTAGACCATTGGCAGGGTGAGCGCGGGAAGCCAGAGCCACGCCCCGACCCAGGCCATCCACGCTCCGCCCGCGAGCGAGTCGGGACGTAGGCTGGCGAGCTCTGCGTACGTCTCGGCTAAGCCCTGCGTGAGCCACAGGGGCGCGAACGCGCACATGATCCAGCCGACCGGGTTCTCCGGCCGGCGTGACGCGATCACGGCGCCAACCGTGGCGAAGGTGAAGAGTCCGACGGCGAAGCCGATGGCGAGCCAGACGGAGTTCGCACTAAGCTTTGGGCCCGATGACACGCTTGCGTAGATCAGCAACGTCGCCAGCAGGGCAACGATCAGCAAGTAGAGCGCCCACAGTCCCCACGCAAGCCGGGCAGCGGTACGCCGGCTCACCGCCGCGCCTCCGACGGTCGCAGCCAAAGGGAGACGTGCGCCGGCTGCACCGTCTCGTTCACGACGGCGATGAGGTCGCCCTGAAGCGTCTCCATGTCCACTTCGTCGCGCAGGCGGGCGCTGAACGCCTCGAGCGTCCTCGCAGCGTCGTAGCGACGGCGGTTGAAGCGACTGTCGACGGCGTCCTGGATGCGCCGCCGCGCGGGCAGGAAGAGCGCCGCGACGGCCAGCGTCGTGAGGGCGATGGCCACGTCGGAGCCGCCCGCGACGGGTTGGAAGAGCGCTTGAAGGCCGACGACGAGGCCAAGGTAGGTGAGGCCGAGCGCGGCCGTCAGCAACCCGTAGACGAGGGTGCGGTTGATGATCCGGTCGATGTCGTAGAGGCGGTAGCGGAAGATGGCGATGCCTACGGAAGCGGGAACAAGGCCAATCGCCAAGAGGTAGACGGCGCCTGGCAGCGAGATCCCGGCGAACTCGAGCATAGGGCCGACGAACAGATTGAGGACGAGCGCGCAAAGCGTAGCCCCGACGAACCACTTGATCTGCTGACGCTCGACGCTGCCCGCCCGCCGGAAGCGCAGCACCAGAGAGGGTATGCCCATGAGCGTAGCGCCGACAAACCCGAAGAATGCAGCGTCGCCGATCACCTCCATCAGAAGCCCCGTGCGGGGGATCCCGATGGGGTTCGTCAGCTCTTCGTAACCCTGCACGGCCCCCGGTGTCAGCGTCCACGCGAGCGCAGCTATGATCAGGCAGCCGGCAGCCAACCGTCCCACCCAGCGCCAGCGCGGCGTGAGGTACTCGCCTGTCGGAAAGAGGAGCGGCAGGAACGCCCCGAGCGAGCCGCCCCCCAGCAGCCACGTGCTCGTTACTAATGCCACGATTAGAGCGCGCGCCGGCAGGTCGTGGTCGCGGCCCGCTTCGTAGTAGACGCCAGCAAGGTTTGCGATCATCATCGAGACGGGCGCGAATGCGAACAGCAGGCCGATGCGATGCCCCGGAAGGCGGGCAAGGATGAGCGCGCCTACCGACGCCAAGAGCAAGAATGTGGGAAGTGCGATGACGATGTCGACTCGTGCCTGGCCTGAAGACAGGTCATCAGTGAGTGAGAGGAGGGCGAGGGTCATGACCCACAGGGCGACCGTCGCAATAACGGACGCGAGGCCCACCAAACGTGACCCTCGAGGGCTCATCGCCGGGCCTCCGACGCTCGCAACCGAACCGAGATCGTCGCCGGTTCCATTGCCTTGCTACTGCACCTCCAGCGTGCCCTTCATCGACTCGTGACCGTCGACCGCGCAGTGGTAGGTGTAGCTGCCTGGGGCCAGCGCGGGCAATTCAATGAGCTCCTCACTGCCGGGCCGGACCGTCACATCGATAGCGAAGTCGTCCATGGTGAAGGTGTGCAGGAACGCGTCATCATTTTCCACGACGACGCGCGGCGCTTCGCCCCCGGCTACCTCGATCTGCTCCGGCGAAAACTCCGTCTTGTGCATCCTCACGGACAGAGCTCCGACCTTGTCCTGGGCGCTGACGGTGGAGCGGCCGGACACGGTGAGCACGCCCGATACGACGAATAGGACGCCCAGGACAACGACGATCGTCCCGGCGACAGCACGCTCCACGGCCGATGGCGAGAACCGAACGGCGTGGGCTCGCGTTTCGCGCAGCGCCACAATGCCGCTGGTAACCACGATAACCGATCCGGCGAGCCCAATCATGCTGGGGATGAAGTCGAAGAAGCTCTCCGGATGGAGGAGCTCGTAGTAGAAGTTGTAGCCCTGGATGAAGAACCAGACGACGAGCGCGAGAATGACCACCGGGATCATGGCCCGCGCTCCGAAACGCAACACGAGCCCTGCGAGCAAGAAGGTCACCACAAGCGCCGCGCCGCCAAAGACGAGCGCGCCTCCCCAGTCACCGGATATGCCGAACCCCACAGCCTCGAGCACGACCGACAGGGCGAGGAGGGTGAGTCCCAGCAGAGCGCCTTGCTTGTAGACGGGCAGCCCCTCTGCAGCCTGGGCGGAAGCTCCCATAGCCATTCGTCCGTCTCCTTTCTCGTGACCGGCGCCGCTTTGGCGCGCTGGCTTCTGTTCGATTGTATGTAGCCGGCGTCACGAGAACGTTACGACAACGATGCCCGGTTCCTGTTCGTTGCGCTGGGTCATGGTGTCGAGTATCACATCGGTAGGGAAGTGAGGCAAGACACGATGCCACGCCTGGTTGTCCGATTGCTCGGCCCGCCCATCGCCGAGCTGGACGGCGCCCCAATCGAGGTCGACACCCGCAAGGCGACCGCGCTGCTCGCCTATCTGGCCGTCACGGAGCGGCCGCATGCCCGCGATTCGCTGGCCGCGCTCCTCTGGCCCGACTACGACCAGACGAGCGCTCGCGCCGCCCTCCGGCGGACGCTCTCAACGCTGCGAAAGGCGCTGGCCAGCGGCTGGCTCACAACACAGGGCGACCTGATCGGGCTCGACAGGGATGACCTCTGGCTCGACGCGGAGCGCTTCCATAGCCTCGCCGCGCCGCGCGCCGATCACCCCCACCCGCCGTCGGAACCGTGCGCGGACTGCCTGGTAGCGCTCGAGGAAGCGCTGGGGCTCTACCGGGACAGCTTCCTCGCCGGCTTCTCGCTGCGCGACAGTCCTGAGTTCGACGACTGGCAGTCGCTGCAGGCGGAGGCGCTGCGCCGCGAGCTGGCCGAGGCGCTCGACCGGCTCGTCGCGGGCTATATCGCCGGCGAGGACTATTCGGCGGCCGCGCGCCACGCGCAACGAAGGCTGGCGCTGGACCCGCTGCACGAGCCCGCCCACCGGACGCTGATGCTGCTCTACGCCTGGACCGGCGAACGCGGCGCCGCACTGCAGCAGTACCGCGCTTGCGTGCGCGCGCTCGACGAGGAGCTGGGGGTCGCGCCACTGGAGGACACGTCGCGGCTCTACCACGCGATCGTCGGGGACCAGGCGCCGCCTCCGCCGCGGCGCTCGGTCCCCGCGGCGACTACCCCGGCTCCCGAGCGCTCTCCGGGCCCCGGGCCGCCGGCCGCGCGCGCGGGACCGCTTGCGCTGGCTGGCCGCGACATAGAGTGGCGCGCGCTGAAGGCAGCCTATGAGCGGACCGACGCCGACGGCCACCTGGTGGTGCTGGAAGGCGAAGCGGGCATCGGCAAGACGCGACTGGCCGAGGAGCTGATGGCGCATGCGAGCGCCCGGGGAGCGCGCGTCCTTGTCGCGCACTGCTACGAGGGCGAGTCGGCGCTGGTCTACGGGCCGTTCATCCAGGCCCTGCGCGCGGCGGTCGCGTCGGAGCGTGGCAAGGAGCTGCTCGCCCGGCTGCCAGCGCAGATTGTGGCGGAGCTGTCGCGCCTGGCGCCCGAGGTACGGGACCAGCGGCCCGACACACCGGAACCGTCTCCGCTCGACAGTCCCGGCGCGCAGGGACGGCTGTTCGACGCCGTGACGGAGACGCTGGGGCAGCTCTGCGCCCGGCCGCCGGCAGGCGTCCTGCTGCTTGAAGACCTGCACTGGGCGGACGAGGCGTCCCTCGATCTGCTCAGCTATCTGGCGCGCCGGCTGCGAGCGCGGCCGATGTGCGTCGTAGGGACGTGGCGCAGCGAGTCGACTGCCGCGGGCGGCAGGCTGCGCCGGATCATCCAGGACGGACAGCGCGACGGCTGGGCGACACTCGTGTCGCTTTCGCGGCTCACGGCCGCCGCCGTCGCAGATCTCGTCGAGGCGGGAGCGCCAGGCGCGGGCGCGATCGCCGGACGGTTGTTTGAGGAGACGGAGGGCGTGCCGTTCTTCGTCGTCGAGTACCTGGCGTCGCTCGCGGAAGGATCATCGCCCGCGGATGACGATGAGTGGGCCCTGCCCGGCGGTGTGCGCGAGCTGCTGCGGTCGCGCGTCGCGAGCGTGAGCGAAGCGGCATGGCAGGTCCTCACGACGGCGGGCGTGGTCGGCCGCTCGTTTGAGTTCAACGTGCTCCGTGACGCAAGCGGCCGGAGCGAAGAGGAGGCGGTCACCGCGCTCGAGGAGCTCATGCAACACGGGCTCGTGGCGGAAGTGGGCCGGGAAGGCGCCGGCGACGTGGCCTACGACTTCAGCCACGAAAAGCTGCGGACGCTGGTCTACGAAGAAACGAGCCTGGCGCGACGCCGCTTGCTCCACCGGAGGGTCGCGGCGGCGCTGACCCGGAATGCCCGCGGGCGTCGCGACCGCGGGCTCGTTGCCGGACAGATCGCATTCCATTACCGGCTCGCCGGCGATGACGCTGAGGCGTCCGAGTACTACCGCCTGGCCGGCGAGCATGCGCGCGCCCTCTACGCCAACGCGGAAGCGGTCTCCCACTTCCAGGCAGCGCTCGCATTGGGCCACGCGCGGCCGGCCGAGCTGCACGAGGCGATCGGTGACCTGCACACCCTCGCCGGCGAGTACGGCGCGGCGTTGCACAGCTACGAGACCGCGGCGGCCCTCGCGGAGCCCGCGCGCGCGGCCGTCCTGGCGCACAAGCTGGCCGCCCTCCACCATCGCAGGGGCGAGTGGGAGCTGGCGGAGCGTCACTTTGCGAGCGCGCTGGACGAGCTGGAGAAGACGGGCCGCGTCGACGAGAGCGCTCGGCTCTACGCGGACTGGAGCCTCACCGCGTACCGACAGGGCGACGTGGCGCGCGCGCTGGAGCTGGCAGAGCGGAGTCTATCGCTGGCGCAGGGCGCGGCGGACCGATCGGCGCTGGCTCAGGCGCACAACATCCTGGGCATCCTGGCCGGCGCGCGGGGCGAACGCGACGCGGCGCTGGAGCATCTGGAGCAGAGCCTGGCGCTCGCCGATGAGCTGGGCGATCTTGGCGCGCAGGTCGCGGCGATGAACAACCTGGCGCTGGCGCACGTTGCTCGCGGCGAAGCGGCCCGCGCGATCGAGCTCACGGAACGCGCGCTGGCCGCCTGCACGGCGCTGGGGGACCGACATCGTGAGGCAGCGCTGCACAACAACCTGGCGGACGCGCTCCACGGGGAGGGACGCACCGACGAGGCGATGGAGCACCTGAAGCAGGCGGTCGCCATCTTCGCCGAGATCGGCGCGGATGAGGGGCCGTCGCAACCGGAGATCTGGAAGCTGACGGAGTGGTGAGCGCGATCCGCTCAGGCCTGTCGTGACTGGTACACTGACGCCGTCGAACCAACATGCGCGCTGTACGACTCGTTAGTCTCGATGGCCCCGACGGGCTGGAGGTAGCGGACATTCCTGAGCCGGCGAAGGGCGATCGCCTGATCGTGGAGGTCCACGCGGCCGGCGTTGGCTTCCCGGACCTGCTCATGACCCGCGGCCGCTATCAGTTCCGGCCCGATCCGCCCTTCGTCCCGGGTATCGAGATGGCGGGCGCCGTCCACTGGGCGCCCGAAGGCTCACCGTTCGCGCCGGGCGACGGCGTCGCCGCGTGGTCGCCGTTGGGGTGCTGGGCCGAGTACGCGCACGCCTCGCCGCTCGCGACGTTCCGCATCCCGGATGGCATGTCGTATGCCGAGGCGACGTCTCTTGTGAACTACCAGTCCGCCTACTTCGGCCTCGTCGAGCGCGGCGAGGCGCGAGAGGGTGAGAGCGTGCTGATTCATGGAGCCGCCGGCGGCGTTGGCAGCGCGGCGGTCGATCTCGCCCGCGCGCTCGGTCTCGTGTCGTTCGCCGTCGCGCGAGGCAAGGACAAGCTCGCCGTGGCGGGCGCGCTCGGGGCGGAGCACCTCCTTGACGCCGACAGCGACTGGCTGGCGGAGGTGCGGCGTCTCACCGACAACCGAGGCGTCGACCTGGTCTTCGATCCTGTCGGCGGCGATCGCTTCCTCGATAGCGTGCGGGCCCTTGCGGTCGGCGGGCGGCTCTTGGTCGTCGGCTTCGCCGGCGGGGCAATACCCGAGGTGAAGGTGAACCGGCTGCTCCTAAAGAACACGGCCGTCGTCGGAGTCGCCTGGGGCGAGTACACGCGTGTCGATCCGGAGATGCCACAGCGCGTGGGGCGGGCGCTGGCGGAGCTGTGGAGCGCCGGCCGGCTCCACCCTGTCGTCGGCGCGACCTATCCGCTGGAGCAGGCCGCGGACGCGCTGCGCGACATCGAGTCCCGTCGTGCCACCGGCAAGGTTGTGCTCGCTCTCCGCTAGGGCCGCTCGGCCCTTAGCCCGTCATCGTCGAGGCTTCTGGCTCGAGTCCGGCGGAGATCCGACGGTCAGCAGGCGCTTCCGCCGGCGCCTCCACGCGCACGTCGGGGAGCCAGTGCAGCCAGCTCGGCAGGTACCAGTTCCAGTCGCCGAGCAGCTTCATGCTCGCTGGCACCAGGATCGAGCGCACGATGGTCGCGTCGAGCAGGATGGCGACGCCGGCGCCAAAGCCCATCTCCTGGAACATGACTAGATCGCCGGCGGCGAATCCTGCGAAGACGGCCACCATGATCAACGCGGCGCCGGTGATCAGTCGCCCGGTGGAGCGAAGGCCGAAGACCACGGCGTCAGTGTTGTCGCGCGTCTGGTCGTAGCGCTCCCGGATGCGGCTGAGCAGGAAGACGTGGTAGTCCATCGACAGGCCGAACAGGATGGCGAAGAGGAAGATCGGGAGCCACGCTTCGATGCTCTCCACCTGCTGGAAGCCGAAGAGCCCGGCTCCGACGCCTTCCTGGGTTACCAGGACCAGGATTCCGTACGCCGCTCCAACGGAGAGCAGGTTCATGATGACGGCCTTGATGGGAACGACGATCGACCGGAAGACGACCATTAGCAGGATGAAGCTGAGGCCGAGCACGAAGGCGAAGACGATTGGCGTGTACATGGCGAGCATGTCGAAACCGTCGAGGTTGAAGGCAATGAGGCCACCGACGAGCACGTTCGCGGATACGCCATCGAACGCCTGCGGGATGTAGTCGTCCCGAAGCCGCGGCACCGCGGCTTCGGCGGCGTCGCTGTTGGCATCGCCGGCGACGGGGAACGACAGGAGGGCGAGGTCGCCGGCCTCGTTCGCCTCAAACGTCGGTTCGCTGAACGCCGGGTCGCCGTTAGTAGTAGCCTTGAGCCGTTCGATCGCCTGCTGCACTTCGGGCGACTCCACATCGCCATCGATGACGACCTCCGCAGGCGCGACGAGACCCGCCGAGAACTCCCGGTCCAGGACGAGGAATGCCTGCTTCGATTGGAGGCTGTCCGGCATCGTGCTCACGCCGGAGAAACCGGTGTTGATGCTGAAGTAGGGGATGGATGCGGCAATGAGTAGGCTCGCCGATACGGTGAAGAAGGCGAGGGGATGCCGCATCACCCCACGGGCGAGGCGGTCCCAGAAGCCGCCCGGCCGCTCTTCGTCGAAGTGGGTCTGCGTGCGCTGGACGAAGGGAATGCGACCCCAGTTCACGCCGTCACCGAGCAGGCTGAGCACCGCCGGCAGCAGCGTCAGCGAAGCCGCGACGGCCATGATCGCGACGAGCACGGACCCGGCGGCGATGCTGCGGAAGATCGTCTGCGGCACGATGAGCATGCCCAGCAGCGCGATCACGACCGTGACGCCGCTGAAGAGCACCGTGCGGCTGGCGGTTGCGCCGGAGCGCGCGATCGCCTCCGTCTTGTCGAGGCCGTGTGCCCGTTCCTCGCGGTAGCGGGAGATTACAAACAGCGAGTAGTCGATGCCGACGGCCAGGCCGATCATGGTGATGACGTTCGTGACGAAGAAGGAGAACTCGAACTGCGTACCGAGGACGGCGGTTGCGCCCACCGCCAAGACGATGGATACAATCGCCAGCACGATCGGGATCACCGACGCAGCGATGGCGCCGAAGACGAGCGCAAGGATGAGGAGCGCGATCGGGATGCCGAACATTTCACCGGTCGCCAGGTCCTGCTGGGAGGCTTCCTCGAAGTCCTTGCCCATGCTGGCGTTTCCGGCGATCAGCAGGCTGAAGTCGCTCTTCTCCGCTTCGTCCATCACATCGAACACGGAATCGATGTTGTCGCTCGCGTCTTCGAACGTGCCAGCCATGGCGAATGGCAGGATGGTGGTGCGGCGGTCGCTCGAAACGAGCGACTCATCGCCGCTCTGGAAGTAGTTCGTACCGCCGGCGATGACCTCCGGTCCGAGCGCCGTGATGTCCGCGTACAGGCCTTCCACGAGGCCTCGGAACGCGGGATCGTCCACCGTGGCGCTTTCCGACTGGACGATGATGATCTCGTTGTCACGCTGCGGGCCGTGCAGGCGCTCCTCGATCAGCGTCCTGGCCTGTTTCGATTCGGGGTTCGTGGTGATGTCCGCGTCGGTTGTGAGCGCATCACCGAGCAGGGTGGCGATCAGGTAGCCGGACAGGACGAACAGGACCACCCAGATGCCGATGGTCGGCCAGGGCCGCCTCGCGGCCAGGCGCGCCAGGCGCTCTGTCATGCTGATCGATTTCATCGGTTCCCTCCTTCGGGCGGTCGCCGCAGGGATGTATCCCGCTGACGCTGGGCGTCAAGGCCATTCGTCCGCCATCAGCTACTGGATACACTAAGTATAGTTTCATAGGCAAGTCCCGTTCTGTGAGCTACTTCACACAACGAGTGGAAGGTCGCGTACTTTGCGTTGCTGTCGAGGCGCGCCCTTCTTGATCTTGCGTCGTCGGGCCGGGTAGTGTGGGTGCGTCCAGGCGCCTTGGGTGAGGCGCAGCGAACCTATGGGTTGGGGCGGCGATTTCACGAAGGAGGAAGTCGTGGCAGAGAGCGTATACAAGGTCATCGAGCTTGTGGGGACCAGCACGGATTCTTGGGAGAAGGCGGCAGCTGCCGCGGTCGAGCGGGCTGCTGCCTCACTGCGTGACCTGCGCATCGCCGAGGTCGTCGAGCTTGATATGCAGCTCGACGGCGGCAAAGTGCTGGCCTATCGAGCCAAGGTAAAGCTGTCGTTCAAGTACGAGGGCGGGGACTAGGTCCGGAGCGCAGCGAGCTCCCGCCGGCCGTTCTGGCTGTGCCGGCCACAGGCCGGCACAGCCTCCTATCGCGTTGCCCACCGGGCGCCCTTCGTTGGTCCTCCGTCCGCCTGGTGCAGAGCCGCCCTGCCGTCGAGCCGCACGGCCCTGCCCCGACTTTGAGTTGTCGTTCGCGGCGGATGGCGTCGGAACGGGTTGGGAGGGGCCCCTGATGAACGAGCTGCCACGGGCCACGGCTTCTCGTCCAGCGGGAGAGGCCCTCTTGGTGTTCGGCGAGGCGGCGTTCGATGTCGTTTGGTGGAGCCGGTGTACAATCTGCCTGCAGAGTTCTGAAGTACGTAGACGTAGTACATAGCGTGGACCCTGATTCCAGGGGCGGTTCGCTGCCGTGAGTAGGAGCTACAACCTGGCCGTCACCCGCCTGCCGGTGAGCCGCCCTACCGTCAGAGTGTGCTTTGGCTCCCCGGGCAGTCCGCCTGCGGCGGACCCTCTCTATCGATGCGCGGTCCACTGCAGGCGGTGTCGCTTTGGCTCCCCGGGCGGGTAGCGAACGCTACGCTACAATTGCTAGGAGCGAAGACGGCAACTCTCACGCTCACGAAGTAGCGCTCACACCCCTATGGCCTGGGCCACCCGCCGCCAGCTGCGGGCCTCTTGGGCTCGTCCGCACCCGGCTAATCTGACATCGCTCGCACCGCGGCTAGGCCTGGCCGCGTGGGTGCTCCTCGCCGGGGGGCAGCGCCCCCGCATCCGATGGCTCATCACGGGGGAGTTGGGGGGCAGGCTGCGTCCAGGGCTTGATGTCCTGCACCACTTCTCGATAGAAGCGATCCACGAGGGACGAGAGGTCACCCATGAAGCTGCCCTCTCCGGACTTGCGCTCGGCGCCAACGCTCTTCGCCAGAGTCAGTCTGAACGACTTGGGCTGACGATTTGCGCCCAACAGTATGCGCCTAGGGTCTTGGATGACGTTGCTGAGAAGCTCGGACGATGTATCTCGTGCCCAGAGGAACGCTACGTCCATCCGAAGATCCCCGGGAGCATTCTTCAGTTTTCTGAGAAGCCAAATGAGCCGCGCGCTCGGTCGCTGTACATCAGGGGCCGAGACATCTATCGATGCCTCGGCGGTCATCGTGCGCAGGTTGGCCCTTAGAAGAAGAGGCGCTACTGCATGGGGAATCCTCATGGCCGCGGACATGGCTCCTTCGTCAACGAGTTCACGTACTGTCGCGTTAATTCGAGAGCCCGGGTTCTCGACCTCTGAGCGACTGAGCACCGGGCGCACCTCGCGGCCCAGACGAGCGGCCAATCGAAGACACAAGAATTGAACGAGCTGATCCCAACGACCGGCAACGCCCCGTACACCTTCGTCAGAAAGACGGAGGGTCATGTCTTTGGCGGCATTGCGGATCGTCGGCCAGTGCATGCCCATGTCCTCGAAGGACAGGGCGCCGGACCCTTCGTACTCCAGGTAGCGAATGAGCTCGCCCAGGATCCATGCCTGGTCGCTGTCGGCATCGCTGGGGTACCGCCCGGTCGCACACAACTCGCACTTGACGAGGCCATGGTCCGGGACGCACCAACGGCTCAGCTCGCAATCGAGGACAAGACGTTCGTCCCACCCGTCCAGACCGAAGGCGTCTACGTGTTGTGCTCGGCTGGCGATGTGCGCCAAGCCTACTTCACGACACCGGAAGGTGCCCGCGAGGTGGACGTCGCGCTGGCCACTCGCGCGTTCCGCTGTGAGCGCGACGAGCCGTCGCGCGCCCGTCCGGCATGGCTCAACGTCGCTGTCCAGCATGCTCGCACGGAGTTCGCCGAGGCCATCGATCGGTTGCAGTCGGCGCCTGCCGTAACCCGACCAGCGGCGCAGAAGTGGGTACTGAAGCAGCTTGGCGACCTCCGTGCGGGCGACCGAGGAAGAGGCCCAGCGCCGCCAGCTGGGGGCCCTACATCGAGCGTTCAACCGACCGCTCAACCAAACCATCATTCACATGCTGCGCCGCCTTCAGCGTCAGGACATCCGCGGTCCAGACTTCATCAGCGAGCTAGACGAGATCGCGTCGGCCTACATCCTCTACGTTGAAGACGAACGACCTTCCGAGACGAGGACGGTGACACCGGCAGACATCCGGGTGGTTTGCTCTCAAGTACACCTTCCTGCCGGTATCAACTAGCCGCGTCTATCCCCACGTATTGTAGGTGCCCTTTAGTCCGGTGAGGACCCGTCGGCGAAGCGCGCCGGGCGCTCTTGCGCTACGTCGCGCGTGCTGTGTGGCGGCCCTTGGCAAGAGTGCCACCCGATATGCTTGCCCTACTAGCGCCCACCAGCGTCCTTACCGGCCCACTCCACGTGGGCTTGGTCCCATGGCGCCGCCGCCGTCTCGGCTGGCGGTCTCCACATGTGCGCCCTCACGAACGCCGGAGGCGTCAAGTGCTGGGGCGCCAACAACTTCGGCCAGCTCGGCGATGGAACCATCGCGAACCGCAGCATCCCGGTGGACCTCGGCGAAAAGGGCCACCTGCCCACGCCGACGGTCACGCGCACGCCCACGGTCACTCGTACCCCGACGCGGACGAGCACCAGGACGCCCACGCCTACGCGCACCCCCACGCCTACTCGCACGCCGACGCCCACGCCTACCGTGCTCGGCGGCGGAACCCAGCGCCTTGAGGGCACGACGTCTCAAGGTCAGCCCATCTATCTGGACGTCGCCTTGGACGGCACCCGCGTCTTCCTCTTCCATTTCCGCTGGACCTGCGACACCAGCACGGTCCAGGGCGACTTCACCGGCCAGTACCCGGTCACCGCAGGCGCCTTCGAGCGTCACCTGTCCGGCGCCTTCGACACCGACATCCAGGGCACGATCGGGCCGGGCAAGACCGCGCAAGGGACCGTACGCAATCACGAGGAGGCCCACGACCACTACGAGCCAGCGTAGCCAACGCGGCCCAAACCCGGCCTGAACTAGCCCGAGGGCCGCTGCTTCAAGGCCGAGGCCGACAAGGGTGAGCCTGATCTGCGTGTCTTCGTTCATGCCGCGCCGCTCAAATGTTACATCACTTTGCCTTCAGATCATGGACTGGCTGAACCCCGTGGCCGTGCGGCTGGCCGGCGCGAACATCAACCGGCGCATGGTGGAGAGCGTGCAGCTCGCCGGGTTCGACAACGTCGAAGTCAGCAGCCACTTGCTCAACATTGTGAAGTCGATCGACGCGCGAAAGGCTGGCTGAGAGGGTGGAACGCGCCACGCGGATGGGCTGGCGTGATAGAATCGGCTACGACCTGATGTGGTCGAATCAAGCCGCGCAGTCGACGAGGAAGGGAGAAGGCGCTTGGCGCGAACGGCAATCGCCCCGAGGGGGCCCAGGGCACGCTGTCGCGCGACCTTTGGCGTTGGATCGACGAACGGCTGGGACTCGAGTCGCTCAGCTATCCCGTCCCGTCCGGCCGAGGTCGTCGGGCTCGCCATGTTCGTCGCGGCGCTCGCGGGCGTCGCCGTCGCGCTGCTGTGGCTGAGTGTGGCCCGGCCGCGCAGGCCGGCCCCACGAACGAAAGAGGAGACGCCGTCATGAGCGGGGATCAGATCGCGCGCGTCATGGACAAAATGCCGTACGGGCTCTACGTCGTCGGTTCTACGATGAACGGCGAAGTAAACGGTATGATGGCCGTTCGTACCTAGGGCCGATCACACGCTTTTCGTGGCTCGCGTACTGAAGGCTATGCTCGTGCGGGGACGCGCAGCCGCTGCCGTCGTCCTACACCGGCCGGAACTACAGCGGGCAGAATCCTCTGGGGACGGCTGCTGCCTGCGGCCATGTCCCGACCCCGGTGCCTGAACGAAGCATCGGAGGACTGATCGTCGATTCGAATGAAGAGGTTGGGACGGCTGAAGCCACAATGAGCCGCGTCATGCCGCTGGTGTCCATGATGCGGGCCGGCCATTCCCGTCCGCTGCGGGCGTGCTCTATCCCTCCCTGAATCTGGAGTTGCGGCCGGAGTGGGCCGCACTGCTCATGGCGTTTAGTTCCTTCGTCGTGGCCACGAACGCCGTGCTGCTGAAACGGGTGGAGCGAGATCTCCAGGAGGGCTAGGGATCAGGTATGCAGGACCGCTCGGCTGAGAGCGAGCCAGAGGAACCGGCAGGCCAGCAGCCTGTCGCTATGCCCTGTGCCTGTCCGTCCGAGGCGGGCGCCGCCACATGTGAGTTGCGAGCCACCTCGGGGCCTGCCGCCTGCGCCTTGTGCGGCGAGGGAGGGAAACCCGTAGATACGCTCACGGTCAAGGCGCTGCTCGCAGTCGCGCTCACTCAGCTTCGCAGTACAGACTACCGATTCTGCCGGACGCAGGCCTGCCCGGTTGTCTATTTCAGCGCTGACGGTGACCAGCGGTTCGTGGAGGATGAGGTCCGCGAGGTGGTCTACCAAAAGCGCCCCAATGATGAGGATGTATTCGTCTGTTACTGTTTCCGGCACACGGCAGGCAGCATGCGGAGAGACCTTCGCGACAAGGGCACGACCGGTATCATCGAAGCTATCAGCACCGGGATCCGACTCGGACAGTGCGCTTGCGATATCCGCAACCCTCAGGGGAGCTGCTGTCTCGGGAATGTCCGTGCGCTGGTGCAGCGTCTCGAAACAGGCGGCAGGGCCTAGGGGGCCCACCAGAGTAATGCTGTGAGGATTCTTACGCTCAATTGCGGCAGCTCCACCCTCAAGTTCCGTTTGTTTCAATCGACGGGTGAACGTGGCGCGGCTGATCTGCGACCTGAAGCCGACGGGATCGTGGATCGCATCGGGGGTCGGTCGTTCACGGACTTCACCTTGGGCGGCGAGCGGCTGCGCCAGGAGCACGATGTCGCCGACCACGCGGAGGCAACACGCCTCATCCTCGATTGGCTGGCCAGCATCTATGGCCCCGAAGCGATCGACGCTGTCGGCTACCGCATCGTCCACGGAGGGGCATCGTTCGTCGAGCCGACGCTGGTCGACGACGATGTGCTGGCAGGCATCGAGTCGCTGAGCGAGCTGGCGCCTCTGCACAACGCGCCAGCACTTGCTGCGATTCGCGAGGCCCGCGTTGTCCTCGGCGAATCCGTGCCCATGGTGGCCGTCTTCGACACGGCATTCCATCGCAGCATGCCGGAACGCGCCGCGCGGTACGCGATCCCCACTGACCTTGCGGACAGGCACCGCGTCTATCGCTACGGGTTCCACGGGCTCGCCCATCGTTACATGACCGAACGGTACGCCGTGATCACAGGAGCAGCGCTGGAGCGGACAAAACTGGTCACGCTCCAACTCGGCAACGGTTGCTCGGCCGCAGCCGTGGACGGCGGGCGTTCCATCGACACGTCCATGGGGTTCACCCCGCTCGAAGGCCTCGTGATGGGCACCCGCTCCGGCGACATTGACCCGTCCGTCGTGAGCTATCTGGCGGGCCGCGAAGGAGTCGAGCCGCGCGAAGTGGAGCGGTGGCTCAACGCGCAGTCCGGCCTGCTAGGCGTATCGGGACGCTCCGCGGACATGCGCGATCTCCTCGAGGCGAAGGCCCGCGGAGACGATCGGGCCGCGCGGGCCGTGGAGCTGTTCTGCTATCGTGCGCGCAAGTACATCGGGGCCTACCTGGCGGCGCTCGGCGGCGCGGACGCGGTCGTCTTCGGCGGCGGCATCGG
This sequence comes from Dehalococcoidia bacterium, assembly GCA_040882355.1. Classification (GTDB taxonomy): domain Bacteria; phylum Chloroflexota; class Dehalococcoidia; order DSTF01; family RBG-16-68-14; genus JBBEBM01. The sequence goes on from JBBEBM010000004.1 coordinate 75,544, forward strand.
CGAGAACGCGCCAGCGGTCCGAGCGCGCATCTGCGCCGGCATGGAGTGGTGTGGCCTGCGGCTACACGCGGACCAGAACGACGCGACTGTCGCCTCCGAGGGGCGGATTAGCGCCGAAGACTCAGAGGTTGCGGTCTACGTGCTGCCCGTGGATGAGGAGCTGATCATCGCGCGCGACACCGCGCGCTGTGTCGGGAAGTGATGGCGATGAACTTCCCACACGGGTGCTCGCCGGAGAGCGGGAAGGAGGCAGGTCATGGCTAGCGCGATTGAGAAGGTTCACGTGGCAGGTCAGAGCACGTGGCTGGACTACATTTCGAGGAGCCTCATCGCCTCAGGCCGTCTGGCGCGCATGGTCGAAGACGGCTGGATCACGGGCTTGACCTCCAACCCCACGATCTTCCACCGGGCGATAGCGGACTCGGCGGACTACCAAGACTCGCTCAGGCGCCTGTCATCGCAGACTTCGCTCTACGAGGCCTACCTTGCCATAGCGGGCGAGGACATCCGGGCTGCCGCCGATGTGCTGCGGCCGGTCTATGACCGCACCCAGGGTGAGGACGGTTACGTTTCCTTCGAAGCGCAGGCGGGGATAACCGACGAGATGATCTCGGAAGCGCGGAGGATGTTCCGCTCTGTTGACCGACCGAACGTCATGATCAAGATTCCCGGTGTGCCCGACGGCATCGAAGCGGTCAGCACCCTCATCGAAGAGGGGATCAGTGTCAACATCACGCTTCTTTTCGACGTCGAGGTCTACGAGCGGTTCGTCGAGGCGTACCTAAGCGGCCTCGAGCGCCGGTTCGCTTCCCACCAACCCCTCGACCGCGTGGCGAGCGTTGCCTCCTTCTTCGTCTCGCGTGTTGATACGAAGATCGATTCAAGGCTGCCCGAGGACTCGACCCTGAGAGGCAAGGTCGGCATCGCCAACTCGCGGCGGGCGTATGAGCAGTTTCTGCGGGTCTTCAGCGGGCCGCGCTGGGAACGGTTGTCGGCCAGCGGCGCGCGCCTCCAACGACCGCTCTGGGGTTCGACGAGCACGAAGAACCCCGTCTATCGGGACGTCATGTATGTGGAGGAGCTCGTCGCGCCTCATACCGTGAACACGATGCCGGAAGAGACGCTGCTGGCATTCCTTGACCACGGCGAATTCGGATCGACCATTCCGGAGCGCTTCGACGAAGCAAACAGAGTGCTGCAGGCCGCGGCCGCAGCGGGGATCGACCTTCACGCGGTCGGCAGGGAGCTTACGGAGGAGGGGGTCGCGGCCTTCGACGGCGACTTTCAGAAGCTCCTTGAGGCGCTCGGGGCCGCTCTTGAGACGCTCGCGTCAGCCAGGTGAAGGCGCGATGCTTCTAGCGGGCGATATCGGTGGCACAAAGACGATCCTCGCCATGTACTCGCGCGAGGCGGGCCCGCGCGCCCCGCTCGTCCAGGCGGAGTTCGCCAGCAGCGACTTCCCGAGTCTTGAAGCGATGGTGCAGCAGTTTCTGGCAACGACGAGTTTGGAGGTCGACGCAACCTGCTTCGATGTTGCGGGGCCGGTTGTGGATGGCCGCGCCGAGCTGACCAATCTGCCCTGGACCGTCGATTCGGCCAGGCTGAGCCGGGACCTGCGACTTAAGCAGGTTCACGTCATGAACGACCTGGAGGCGACGGCTAAAGCCGTGCCCAGTCTGCGGCAGGAGGACCTCTGCACACTCGCGCCTGGCGAACCGGTCGCCGGAGGTGCGATAGCCGTTATCGCGCCGGGCACCGGCCTCGGCGAGGCCTTTCTCACCTGGGACGGGCTGCGCTACCGAGCTCATCCTTCGGAGGGCGGCCACGCCGACTTCGCTCCCACCAATGACGGCCAGGTCAGGCTGCTCGCGTACCTGCGGGAGCGCGTCGATCATGTCAGCTTCGAGCTTGTCGCTTCCGGCATCGGTATCCCGAGCATTTATGACTTCCTGCGGGACAGCGGCCACGCGCGTGAATCGCCGGAACTCGCCGAGCGGCTCGGCGGCGTGGCGGACAGGGCGCATCTCATCATCGACGCTGTGCTGGCGACCTCTCCCGATCCCCTGTCCACCGCGGCGCTTGACATGTTCGTTTCAATTCTCGGTAGCGAGGCTGGGAACCTGGCACTCAAGTTGTTCGCCACCGGCGGCGTGTATCTCGCTGGCGGCATTCCCCGGGCCATCCTGCCGCTGCTCAAGCGCGGCCAATTCGTGAAGGCCTTTCAACGCAAGGGGCGCTTGAGCGATCTCCTCTCTCGCGTGCCGGTGCATGTCATTGTCTGTCCGGCAGCGCTGATCGGCGCCGCGATTCACGTTCTTGAAATGTCTGCCCTGTCGAGGCAACGCCTGGAGGCGAAACATGAGTGATGGCACTAAGCAAGAAATAGGAGCCGCTCACATGTCGTCGGGCCCGTCGCCTGAAGAGATACATCTGATCGACGCGTGGTGGCGTGCCGCAAACTACCTTTCCGTCGGGCAGATCTATCTCCTGGACAATCCGTTGTTGCAGGAGCCGCTCCGGCTCGATCACATCAAGCCGCGACTGCTCGGCCACTGGGGCACGACGCCCGGCCTCAACTTCATCTACGTCCACCTCAACCGCGTCATCAAGGAGCGCGACCGCAACGCGATGTACGTCATCGGCCCGGGCCACGGCGCGCCCGGGATCGTCGCGAACGCCTTCCTCGAGGGCACGTACTCGGAGGTCTATCCGCACATCACGCAGAACATCGACGGGCTACGCGCGCTCTTCCGCCAGTTCTCCTTCCCCGGCGGCATCCCGAGCCACGTCGCGGCGGAAACGCCTGGCTCGATCCATGAGGGGGGCGAGCTCGGCTATGCCCTCGCGCACGCCTACGGCGCGGCCTTCGACAATCCCGACCTTATTGTGTTCTGCGTCGTCGGCGACGGCGAGGCGGAGACCGGCCCGCTCGCCGCGAGTTGGCACTCGAACAAGTTCCTCAACCCGGCGCGTGACGGGGCCGTCGTCCCCATCCTCCACCTCAACGGCTACAAGATCGCCAATCCCACCGTGCTCGCGCGCATCCCTGAAGCTGAGCTGCGCAGCCTCCTCGAGGGCTTCGGCCACAGCCCGTACTTCGTCGAGGGCGACGAGCCGCCGGCGATGCACGAGCGCATGGCCGGCGTCCTCGACCAGGTCGCGGACGACATCGAGCGCATCAAGCGTGAGGCGCGCGAGGGCCACCAGCCGGAACGACCCCGCTGGCCGATGATCGTGCTGCGAACCCCAAAGGGCTGGACGGGGCCGAAAGAGGTAGACGGCCTGCCGGCAGAGGGGACGTTCCGTTCTCATCAGGTGCCGCTCACGGGTTTCGCTGAGCACCCGGAGCACGTCCAGGTGCTTGAGGACTGGCTGCGGAGCTACCGGCCTGAAGAGCTCTTCACGCCTGAAGGCTCTCTACGCCCGGAGATCGCCGCTCTGGCGCCGGAGGGCGAACGGCGCATGAGCGCCAACCGCCACGCGAACGGCGGAGCGCTGCTCCGTGACCTCGCGCTGCCCGATTTCCGCGAGTACGCCGTCGATGTCGCCAAGCCGGCTACAACGTTCAGCGAAGCCACGCGCGTCCTTGGCAGCTATCTGCGCGACGTGGTGAAGATGAACGCTGACAACTTCCGCATCATGGGGCCGGACGAGACGGTCTCCAACCGGCTTGCCGCCGTGCTGGAGGCGACCGACCGCGTCTGGATGGCGGAGCGCGAGCCTACTGACGATCACCTCGCGCCCGAGGGCCGCGTCATGGAGGTGCTCAGCGAGCACCTCTGCGAGGGCTGGCTCGAAGGCTATCTCCTCACCGGCCGGCACGGCCTGTTCAACTGCTACGAGGCGTTCATCCACATCATCGATTCCATGTTCAACCAGCACGCCAAGTGGCTGAAGGTGTCGAACGGGATACCCTGGCGCCGCCCCATCGCGTCCCTGAACTACCTTCTCAGCTCGCACGTCTGGCGGCAGGACCAGAACGGCTTCTCCCACCAGGATCCGGGCTTCATCGACCACGTCGTCAACAAGAAGGCGGACGTGATCCGCGTCTACCTGCCGCCGGACACGAACACTCTGCTCTCCGTGTTCGACCACTGCCTGCGAAGCCGGCAACACGTGAACGTCGTTGTGGCGGGCAAACAGCCTTCGCTCAACTACCTTTCGATGGAGGAGGCGGTCGACCACTGCTCGCGCGGCGCCGGCATCTGGGAGTGGGCGAGTAACGACGAAGGCGCCGAACCCGATGTCGTCATGGCCTGCGCCGGCGACATCCCAACGATGGAGACGGTCGCCGCCGTTGCGCTGTTGCGCGAGCACCTGCCGGATCTTCGCATGCGGGTCGCGAACGTCGTTGACCTGATGGCGCTGCAGCCGCCGAGCGAGCATCCCAACGGCCTGACCGATGCGGAATTCGACGCGATCTTCACAAAGGACCGGCCCATTCTGTTCGCCTACCACGGGTATCCCTGGCTCATCCACCGGCTGACGTACCGCCGCACCAATCATGACAACCTGCACGTGCGGGGCTACAAGGAGGAGGGCACCACCACAACGCCGTTTGACATGGTGATGATGAACGACCTCGATCGTTACCACCTCGTGATGGACGTGATCGACCGCGTGCCGGGCGTCGGGCCGCGGGCGGCGCACGTGCGACAGCTCATGGTGGACGCGCGGCTGCGGGCACGCCAGTACACCCGCGAGCACGGCGAAGACATGCCGGAAGTCCGCGAGTGGACCTGGCCATTTTGACCGCGCTTCCGCGAATGAGTGCCCGCTACCAGGTGAGAGACAAGGAGGCCCGAGATGCTGCAGCTCGTAGACGTTGCTGCGAAGCCCCTCGACCGCTACGAGGCGATCATCGGCTCGGAGAAGCTCGCGGAATTGAAGGAGTTAGGGGCACCGCATCGGAGGAAGCGCGTGGCGCACATCAACGCCACGGTGTACGGCGGCGGCGTGTCGGAGCTGCTACGCTCGCTCGTGCCGCTCTACCGGGCACTAGGCATCGAGGCCGACTGGCTGGTGATCCCGGGGAGTCCTGAGTTCTTCGAGGTGACGAAGGGGATTCACAACGCGCTACAGGGCGCCCCTTTCGATCTCACGGAGCAGGTCAAGGAAGTCTACCTAGCCCAGAATCGGCAGATTGGCGGTCTGTTGGACCGCGAGTACGACTTTATCGTCGTGCACGATCCGCAGCCCGCCCCTCTCCGCGTGCTTCACGGGCGGAACATTGCTCGCTGGGTCTGGCGCTGCCATATCGACACGTCTCACCCCAACGCGGAAGTACTCTTGTTCCTCAAGCCGTACCTTGGAGCTTACGACGCACTGGTCTTCACCATGCAAGAGTTTGTGCCGGCCGACTTGTCGGAGCGGCCCGTCGCCATCGTCCCGCCCGCCATCGATCCGCTCAGCCCCAAGAACATGGTGGCGCCGATGGAGATGGACGCGGGAACCGGAGCCGGCTCACTCGCCGTCCACGATCACCCGCACCTCCACGTGCTCCAGCACCCGCACCGTCTGGCGCCCGCAGGCCGAGCAGGGCGGCGCCGGGCGCTTCGGGCCCTCGGTGAGCCGGCAGCAGAACACGCAGCGGTACGTCGCCACGACTACTGCGCTCGCTCGTAGAGGGCCGGCACCACCTCCAGCGTCTCCTCGTCGGGCTCGGGCAGCTCGAACGGCCCCAGGTACCACTGCGCCGTCTCGTGCGCGTCCTCCAGCTCCTGGCGCAGGTGGTCGATCATGTGGCGCACGTCGGGCAGGCACGGGTCCTCGCCGTCGAACGCCCCCTGCGCCTCGGCGATCATCATCTCGATGGCCCGCTGCTCCCGCCAGCGCTTCTCGATCCCGTCGCGCAGGGCGCCCTTGTTCGCCTCGGCGGCGTCGTCCACCTGGCCGCGCGGGAGCAGCGCGAGTTGCGGCCGCAGCTCCTCAGGCCAGTAGGTCTCGTGGAACACGCCACCGATGCTCGGCGCCCGGTCCAACGCCTCCCAGGCGTGCTGGCGCAGCCGGCGCCGCACCGCGACGTCCTCGGCCTGGTCGTCGGGCACCACCTCGAACTCCAGCCCCCGGTCGGGCAAGGCGGGCGTCTCCTTGCCCTGCCAGTCGCAGAACGAGCCGTTGTTGACCTTCAGGCGCCGGCCCTTCCCCTTCCCCTTCCCTTGGAGCGTGCCTCGCCGAGTCGGCACTGTGGGCGATGGCGACCCAGCAGCTGCGCGACTACATCGCGACGGAGACGAAGGAGCCGATCACCGAGAGCGAGTACCGCCGCAAGGTCGAGGCGGCGCGGGCGGCGTTCGTGCCGGTGGCGGAGCTGGCCGACGCGCTCGCCTACGACCACGAGGGCTGGCGCGAGGAGGACGCTGAGGGCAAGCACGCCGACGGGACGCTGATTATCGAGGACGAGGCGTGGGAGCGCGTCTGCCGAGAGAAGGAGCGCGAACTGGCCAGGCTTGTCGCCGACGAGGCGGGCCTCCGCTAGCGAGAGGTCGACGTAGACGACGGGCACGCTCTTGTGGCCCAGCCGCCGCGCGGCGAGCAGCCGCTGGTGGCCGCCGATCACTATTTCCGTCATGTCGTCGGGCGATGATCGGGTCGATCAGCCCGAACTGCTGGACGCTCCTGGTCAGCGCCTCCAGCTCCTGGTCTGAGATCCGGCGCGGGTTGGCTGGGTCCGGCTTGAGCGTGTCGGGCGGGACGTGCTCGAGCTGGAGCGGCGCCGGCGGGGCGACGCTATGGCCTGATGGTGCGGGCTCGCCCAAAGACAAAGGCCCTCCTTCACAGAGGGCCACGCTGGGCACGAGGTCCGCGCTAGGCGGAGGGCACGAGGGCCACGAGCTACAATGTTACTGTACCGTAGTTGGCTGAGCGCTCCAATGCCACATTCGCAAGGCTAAGCCGCGCGGCCAAGTGCCCGCTCCAGCGCCGCCTCCTGTTCGGAAGTGACGGGACCAAAGAGAAAGCTCAGCAGTCTGTCGCGCGCGCCGGGCGGGAAGGTCGTGAAGAGCATTCCCGCGCCGTACCTGCGGCCCTGGGCGGTTTCGACGATCCGGCTGTGGCGCGCCACGCCGGCCACAGTCAGTGGACCGTCAGGGAGCTCCAGCACTGCGCGCAAGGGAGTTCCGGGGTCGAGTTCTTCGAGGCTCAGGAACCCAACGCCTTCGGCGTTCAGATCGAAGCTCACGGTTGATGTGTAACGCTGAGGCTTGCGGTCGATGGCAAAGCGCAGCGGGATCTCGACAGGGAATCGGTACGTGCTCCTACGGTAGCGGCGCTTTAGGATTAGCCCCGCACCCATGCCAATGATACCGACGTTGTAGAGAGCCCACAGGCCCGTGATGTAGACGCCGAACTTGATTCCCGGCTCGGCTTCGCTCGGCAGGACGCGGAGGTATGCCCACGTCAGCGCGAAGACGGTCAGTCCAACCAGCGCGAAATACGGCGAGAGAAGCGTAAGGTCCGTCCGTCGCCGCTTCAAGCCGCCGGTCACGGACTTTGGCGTTACGCGGAACCGGATCGGCCGGCCCCACAGGAGCGCAATACTCGCCCACACGAACACGGTCGACTTGAGCACATTGAATTGCTCCGTGAGAAAGTAGCGCCCTCTTCCGCGCGACAAGAGGCTGTTGGCGAGTTGCGCGAGTAGAAAGTAGGGAGCGAAGCGAATCAGAAACTCGAAGCCCATGGAGCGCATCGGTAGCGTGCCTGTCGTCAGCACCACCAGCGGCACGATCAAGAGCACCAGCTTTTGGTGCGCCTCGAAGTAGGTGCTCATTGACGCCCAGTAGTTGATTCGCTGGCGCCAGTTGAGGCCGCGGACGAGGAGCGGATTGTCGGAACGCAAGAGTTGCATCGCGCCCTGCGCCCAGCGCAGCCGCTGGGTCAGGAACGCCCCGTAGTCGGCCGGTGCGATACCGGTGGCAAGCGTCCGGTTGAGGTAGCGGCTCTTCCAGCCCGCCTGGTGCAAGCGCATTGAGGTGTGGATGTCTTCAGTAACGGTTCCGACGGCAACTCCGCCCACGCCTTCTAGCGCGCTGCGGCGCAGGAGCGCGTTGCTCCCGCACCAGAACGCCGCGTTCATCCGGTCTTTGCCGGGTTGGATGACGGAGTAGAACAGGGTCTGCTCGTGCCAGACGTCGCCGGTGCGCGGGTCCGACACGTGCTGCACCGAGTCAAGGTTGTAAAAGTCTTGTGGCGTCTGGACCAGTGCCAGACGATCATCCTGGAAGAACCCCAGCGTCCTAACCAAGAAGTCGGGGTGCGGTACCTGGTCCGCGTCAAACACCGCGATAAACTGGCCATCCGTTTGGCTGAGCGCGTTATTGATGTTGCCAGCCTTGGCGTGCGTGTTAGCTGGGCGCGTCAGGTAGTGGCAGCCCAGCTCCACCGCTAGGCGCTCCACCTCAAGTCGCTGGCCGTCATCGAGGAGGTAGGTCTCATGCGGGCGCTCCATCGCGAGGCAACCCAACGCTGTCGCGCGTAGGATCGAGATGTCCTCGTTGTAGGTGGTGATGAAGACGTCCACGCTGGTGTGCGCCGGCGGCGGCGGCTCATCGACTTCTGGTATTCGCCAGACCATGAACAGGAACATGGTGAAACTGAGAAAGCCGTAGATCTCGGCGAGCAGGAGCGGAACTGAGAGCCAGAGGGCATGCAAGTTCAAGGACGCCGTGACCCGCCAGAAGAGGTAATAGCAGGCAACGGCCACGAAGAGCAGCCCAGCGGCTCTCGCCGCCGCCTCGCGCGAAGCGTCCGGCCTGCCCTTTCCGGCGAGCTTCCTGCGTGCCTCAGTTAGGGCGTTCATCTGCGATCCTCAGTGGATACCCCTAAGGGGCTTTTCGGCAACAGGATGCCGCGGAAGCAGCCCCGCTGACTCGTCCTATTTCCGACTCAGGCACGTCCGACTCAGGCACGCTGACAAGGGGCCATGGCTCTAGCGGCCAGGTACGTCCCGCCTTGCCAGCAGCGGCTCGCGGTCCACGCCTTGGGGCATCGCTATGGCGAGATAGTGCCCCCGAGGACCGCTGACGGTCAAGCACCGACGGGCAGGTAACATCTCGCGGCCGGCGGACGATATCCTAAGTGGGTGCAGATGCGTGTAGGCGCGGTCATCGTCGGGCTGATCTTTCTCTTCCTCATCGCCCGCGGCGTTGGGGCGGCTACCGTTGCCCTAGTGGTGGCCGGCCTCGTCCTGCTGACAGGCGCGGCCACGCTCGTCTCGGCGTTCGCCGCGGGATCGAGGCGCGAGACGGCGGAACAATCGCCGTGGGCAGAGGACGTAGCTGCGGACGTGCCCGGCGACCCCGGTGATACCCTACCGCGCCCTGCCCATCCAGCCGCTCCGTACATCGTGACGGCGCTCGCCGTGGCGATGGTGTTCGTTGGCGTCTGCGGCGTCCGGCTCCTCGACGCAAGAGGCGACTCATTCGACGCCCCTGCCTCGCTCACGGGTCCCATCTTGCCAACCATGTCGCCACCGATCACACCAACGTCGACTTCTCAACCAGCATCGACGCCGAACGATGTGATCGCTATCTCTACGCCTGAGACGCTCCCCACGGACAGTCTCGCCCCCGAAGAAGCTGACCGCTGTCCGCGGGGCAAGCAGAAGCACGGCCGGTGCTAGTCCAGTAAGGACGCGAGCCTGCGGTATCAGCTGCCACTGTCGCAGGACCCGCGCGCGTTTGCCGCCTTACAGCGGCCGCACCGAACCTCCCAAGGCTGCGTCAGCCGCTCGCCCAGCTTCCGGTTGCAGCGCCAGCAGCGCGGGGCGACGGATGTTTTCTCGCGTAGAGGATCTGTTGGAGAACAAACATCGTCTTCGCGCACCTTAGCTTCAGAACCCTTCACCGAATGTCGAGGAGCTTGGCCTTCAGCACCCGCCGCATGAATGTCGCTCTGGACGCGCCACGCCCGGCGTCGTAGCGGTCGCGCTGGCGCCACCAATGGACGAGCGCTTCCTGGATCAGGTCGTCCTCGGTCAGGTGGTGCCAGAGGTGCGGGCGTGTGCTCCAGAAGTCCTCGCAGACGCGCTCCGCAAGTTGGAGCTCCCAGTCCTCGAAGCCGCTCTGCGGTGGCGAGTCAGCGGGAGGGTGCGCAGAGTGACACCCTCTTCATCTACGCCTTTTTTCGCTCCGCCAACATTGCGGAGGTCAGCGGAGGAACTCCGGAGGTCTTCGCCCTCTAGGCAGCCCGACAGATCGCGGACGGTTTCCGTATAGGAACCTTGAGGACCATGCGGAAGACCGTTCGCCGCTACGTACCGAGCGACCAAGCCCGAGAGCGCGGGCCGCGCCTTGCCGCCCTCCTGGCGTTGGGCCTCGAACGGCTACTTCGAAAAGAGTCGCCTAAGGCGCTTGATATCCCCGCGAATCTATCGCTATATGGCGATGCCCCGCCCGACCCGGCGGAGGAGGAGCAGTAGCGCGTGGTACTCGAAGCGCCAGCCCGACCGAGCCTGAACGGCCACCACGAGGTGCCGGTGCGCCGCGTCGCGCTCGTTGCGAGGGTGAGCACCGACCGCCAGGCGGCCAACCCGGAAGGCTCCCTCACGACCCAGCTCCAGCGGCTGCGCCAGCACATCGAGTACAAGTGCTCGGTGGCCGGCGAAGAGTGGCGGGAAGTGGAGGTCTACGAGCTACGGGCGGTGTCAGGCAAGGACTCGATGCGGAGCGACGAGTACGAGGAGCTGTTCGCCGTCATCAGGGCCGGGCGCGTCAACACGATCTTGTGTACGGCGCTCGAACGGCTCTGCCGGTCGGTGAAGGACTTCCTCCACTTCGTCGAGTTCATCAACGAGCACGGGGCGGAGTTCGTCTGCCTGAAGCAAGCCTACGACACGACCACGCCGCAGGGGCGGCTCACTTCAGGTGAAGGGTAGGGCTCTCCAAGGGCGACATGAATGGGCGCGCAGCATTCTGGAGGTCAATGCGCCCACGGTGTCTGCCACGCCACCACCAGGCCATTTGGACGCCTGGATTCAATTGGTCGCTCATTTGCTCTCGTGCCTGAACGATGTCGGAGACAAGAAAAACGCCCTCATCTGGTTTGGGCGGCTCGAGCCGTACGGCCACCTCATCGTCCCACACGGCTGTCCTGCACTCGAGTTGGGCCGCGCAGCGCGTCTCAACGAACAATGGTCGGATGCCTTTCACTGGTTCGAGCAGGCTCTGGAGTGGTCAGTTCGAGAAAGGGCTCGGCCTTTCGCCGCCATTACCATACTCGAGCTCGGCCTCCTCCATTGGCGCCGCGGCCAGGGTGACGACCTGCGCCACGCGCGTCGGCGCTTAGAGGAGTCGATCGATCTGTTCGAGAAGCTAGGCATGCACCGCCACCGCGACCAGGCAGTCCGCAATCTTAAGGGCGTGTGTCAGCGCCCAGCTGGGGGTTTAACCGAGCGGCAGAAGCAGATCGCGCGGCTCGTGGCTGCAGGAAACACCGACCGTCAGATCGCGCGACTGCTGTATCTTTCCGAGAAGACAGTAGCGCGGCATGTTCACAATATCCTTGTCAAGCTGTCCTTGCCTAACCGGACAGCCCTTGCGACTTGGGCTAGCAAGAATGGGTTGGACCCTCAGGAGACAGGGCCGCCAAACGAGTCGGCGGGCGACCGTACATAGTCCCACTCACAAATCTTCTTTTTCTCGATAGATACAGGAGCGCCCCGAAAGGGGTGCTCCTGTTGTCTTCGTCTCGCCGGCCAGCATTATCGGCGCATAGAGGTAGCCAATTGCGGGGCCTCCGGCGGGCGCCTGCTCGGAGCGCTACACTTACGACGCCTACGTCACTCCCGAGCGTCTCGTCGATCGTGCCGTCGCCGTTCGGGTCCTTGTCCAGCGTCAGCCACTCGCGGAGCTTGGCGACCGTCACACCCCAGGGCAATCACAGCGTGGCTGCCGCACAGCCCGGACGCCCCGGCCATCCTCGTCCCTGGAGACATGCCAGGCAGCGACGTTCTTATCCCGCTCCAACAGCCTCTGCTGCCCCGCCCTAGAGCCGCCTTGACGCGCTCCGACCACGAAGAGGCCAAGCCACACGGCATCACGGTGACGTGTCTGTGTCCGGGCCCGGTGAGAACCGAGTTCCAGCACCTGGCCGGCATCAAGTCAGACCGGATGCGCGGCCGAGTCGTGCTCCGTTATATGGCCGGGACAAGCGCGGTCGAAGTTGTGGCTGCAGCGATTGAAGCCATGGAGGCGGGCAAGGCCGTAGTGATTCCAGGCGCAGTCAACCGCGCGATCGTGGAGACGGCCCAGGCATTACCCCGTTGCGTTGTCCGGCGGATGGCCGGCGCCGCATTCGAAGGCCAGGCTCGGCGCGAACGGCCGTGATGAGAGACCCAGACAGTCCTAGGCCCGAGGTTGCCGCCGGCGGTCTGACGGTGCGGGTGTCTGGCCTCGATCTCTTCGCGATTCCGGGGCGGTTCGGCACTAGCGACGATCCGGCCATCGATCCGCCGCCGACGACGGGGCTCGGCTAGCCGCCTGCGACAGTCCGGGCGCGCTCGCGCTCGATCAGCTCGCGACGGAGGATCTTCCCCGAGAGGCTCCGCGGCACAACCTCGACGAACTCGACCTCGCGTAGGCGCTTGTGCGGGGCAACCCGATCCGCGACGAAGCGCATGAGTTCCTGCGAGTCCGGCTCGTGGCCCGGGCGAGGCAACACGAACGCCTTCGGCACTTCACCCGAGCGAGCGTCGGGCTTGCCTATCACTGCCACGTCGAGCACCGCCGGGTGCTCGAGCAACAGCGCTTCCAACTCCGCCGGCGCGACTTGGAATCCTTTGTACTTGATCAGCTCCTTCCTGCGATCGACGATGTACACGTAGCCGTCCTCGTCCGCGCGCGCGATGTCTCCCGTGTGGAGCCAGCCGTCCGCCGTGACGGTGTTCGCCGTCTCTTCTGGCTTGCCCCAGTAGCCGAGCATGATCTGCGGCCCGCGCACGCACAGTTCGCCCTCCTCGTCGTAGCCCAACTCGCGGCCGTCTTCGAGAGAGACAATCTTCTCTTCCGTATCGGCGAGCGGCTTCCCTACCGACGGCGGGCGGGCGCCCTCCAGTAGGTCGACGTTCGCCGCGGCGGTCGTCTCCGTCATGCCGTACCCCTGGAGGACGGGCACGTTGAACAGCCGTGAGGCCGTCTCCGCGATCTCCGGCGACAGCGGGGCGGCGCCGCTGAGGATGTAGCGGAGCGACAACGTATCGTGGCGGCTCGCATCGTGGACGTTCGCCAGTGCCAGCAAGGCGGGGGGCACGACGAAGAGGCTGGTGACCCCGTGGCGCTCCACCAATTCCAGGCATTCCTCGGGGTCGAACCGCGGCATGATCACCTGCGTCGCCCCGCTGGCGAAACCACCGTTCATCAGAACGGTCATGCCGTACGTGTGGAAGAAGGGCAGGAAGTCCAGGAAGACCGAACCCTCACTCGCGAGACCGGTGCCGAGCATCTGCTCGGCGTTCGCGACAAGGTTCGCGTGGGAGATCATCACGCCTTTCGGCAGTCCTGTGGTGCCGCTTGAATAGGGAAGCGACACCAGGCTTGCGGCGGGATCGCCCGGCACGGGCGCGGGCTCGGGCGGGGCCTCCTGCGCCATGGGCCAAAGGTCCTCCATGGCCCACACGTGGCGGATCTGGGGCAACTGATCTCTGATGGCCTCAAACGTCGGGGCCAGCAAGCCCATGACGAACACGGCCGACGCCTCGCAGTCCTGCAACTGCGTAACCACCTCGTGCGGCTTGTAGAGCGGGTTCAGCGTGGTGACGACCGCGCCCGCGTGCATGGCTCCCTGAAACGCGACGAGATACTCGGGCACGTTCGCTGACAGGATCGCGATGCGCTCGCCGGGTTGGATGCCCTGGTCCTGCAAGAACCGCCCCACGCACAGGCCGTCGTGCCAGACCTGGCGGAACGTAAACGTCCTGCCGTCCGTGGTGATGAGCGCGGGCCCGTCGCCGAACCTCTCGGCGGCGCGCGCAAGGTACGCGCTCACGGTCATCTGTTGCGTGTCCAGCGGCAGAGGCTTCAGGTGGCTGCGGATGATCATGGCTGTTTCATTGCCGCTTCTCGGCCTGTCTGGTAACATCATGCCGCCTGACCGGCTGCGCCGCGAAGTGCCACATGGCCCCCGATGGGCGTGTCAGATCGAGCCGTTCGGCTCGTGACGAGGCGCGGGCCCTCTGTCAGGATGAGCGGAACACAGCCTCACGCGACCTCAGGACGATGGCGAGTTGAGCGGGAGGGCAGCTTGGAAGAGTTCGTTCAACAATTCACCACGGGTCTGGCTACGGGGAGCGTGTATGCGGCCCTGGCCCTCGCCCTGGTGCTCGTCTACCAATCGACCGGCGTCGTGAACTTCGCCCAAGGCGAGATGGCGATGTTCTCGACGTTCATGGCGTGGTCGCTGCTGACGCGGATGGAATACTGGCCCGCGTTCTTCGTAGCGCTCCTCCTGGCCGCCGTGATGGGAGCGGCGATAGAGCGCCTGGCGATGCGGCCAGTGGAGCGGGCGCCCGTGATTAACGCGGTCATCGTGACGCTCGGCCTCTTCACTGTGCTCAACAGCATTGCGCTCTGGCTCTACGGAGGTGTTCCCAAGCCATTCCCGCTGCCTGCTGTCTTCGACGGCTCGCCCCTGTCGATTGGGGAAGTGACCGTCAGCCGGTTGAACATCGGCATCTTCTGCATGGCGTTGCTGATCATGGTTGCCCTCTTTGCGTTCTTGAACGGCACGAAGTGGGGCCTGGCTATGCGCGCCGTGGCGCAGAATCCGGCGGCCTCAAGGTTGGTCGGCATACCCGTCGGACGCATGCTGACGCTCGGCTGGGCGCTGGCGGCGGCCGTCGGCGCCGTCGCAGGCATGCTGCTTGCTCCGCTCCTTTCGCTGCAGCCTAGCATGATGTTCGGCGTGCTGATCTTCGCGGTCGCAGCCGCGGTGTTGGGAGGCCTGAACAGCCTGCCTGGCGCGATCGTCGGCGGCCTCACACTCGGGGTCACGCAGAACCTGGCCAATACGTACCTCACACCCCACACCGGATCGATCGACGTCACGATCGCCTTTCTCGTCATCGTCATCGTTCTCCTGGTGCGTCCAACCGGCCTGCTGGGCCACACCGTGAAGCGGAGAGTGTGAGATGGCCCCTCAACTTCGCGTCGCGCTGGTCGCCGCCTCACTCCTGCTGCTCTTGGCCTTTCCGTACCTTGAGACGTGGCCCTTCTTTGGAGCGTTCCTCAACGAGTTTCGGACGTTTCAGGCCGCGCAGTTCGGTGTCTGGCTGACCGTCCTGGTGGGCCTCAATCTGCTCACCGGCTACAGCGGTCAGATCTCGCTGGGACACGGCGCGTTCGTCGCGATCGGGGCGTACGCCGCGGCGATCATGATGAGCGACCTTGGAGTGCCCCTCTACGTCGCCGTCCCCGCTGCGGGTCTTGCCACGGGCGTGATCGGCCTTGTCCTCGGCATTCCGGCGCTGCGATTTACGGGGCCCTACTTGGCCATCGCGACGCTGGCGATGATGATCGCTTTTCCCCAGGTCATGAAGTTGAACGGGATCAGCGCCTGGACGGGCGGCAATCAGGGGATCATGCTCGACGAACCACGCGCGCCGGCGCTCCTCGATGGCTTGGTCACGGACCGGCAGTGGCTCTACTACTGCTGCATCGTCCCGGCCGTGCTCTTGCTCGGGGTGGCCTGGAACCTGACGCGCTCGCGCATCGGCCGGGCTCTGCGCGCGCTCCGGGACACTGAGATCGGAGCCGAGCAGATGGGCATCCATGTCGCGCTCTACAAGATGACAGCGTTCGGCCTCAGCGCGTTCTACGCGGGCATCGGCGGGGCGCTCTTCGTCTTCAGCTCGTCGTTTATCAGCCCGCAGAGCTTCGACGTGACCATCTCGATCACGATGCTGGTCATGATCGTATTGGGTGGACTCGCCTCGATCCCTGGAACGATCATCGCGGCGGTGATCATGACGTTCCGGAACGAGATCGTGAATGGCCTGGCCGGGATCGGCCTGCTCGAGGCGTTCGGCGCCCTCGTTCCAGGCGAGCAGCAGTCGCCGGACACGCTGCGCGGAGCGCTCTACGGACTCATGCTGATCAGTACGGTCATGCTCGTGCCGCGCGGCATCGCGGGGTTCCTCGACGACATGCGCAAGACGGGTCCGCGCCAGTCAGTCGTGGCGGCACGCCAAGCGCTCGCCGGCTGGGTGTCCCGGCCGGAACGAAGACAAGCCCGCTAGCAGATAGCCAGGGAGGAAGACCATGCGCAGATACGTACATCGAATTGGGCTGCTTGTGGCCGCCGGTCTAGTCGTCGCCCTGCTCGGCGCCTGCACGGAGGAGGATGCCGCTGGCGATCCCACCGCGACGAATGCCGACGCGACGGGTGAGCCATCGGCCGGCGATGCCACCGGGGTCAGCGACACCGAGATCAAGCTGGGCAGCCACATGCCGCTCAGCCAGTCGCCGGCAGCCGCCTACGCGATCATCGCGGACGGCATGCAGGCCTACTTCGACTACATCAACGAAACGGAGGGAGGCGTTGAGGGCCGCAAGATCACGCTGTTGGTGGGAGATGACCACTACTCGCCGCCGGACACGCTGGAGGTCGTGCGGAGGTTGGTGGAGCAGGATAAGGTGTTCGCCATCGTCGGGGGCCTGGGCGAGTCAACGCACTTCCAGGTCTGGAAATACCTGGAGGAGCGCGGCGTGCCGGACCTCTTCATCTCGTCCGGCATCGAGGACTGGACCGACCCGGTCGTCAAGACCCGCTTCGGCGGCAATCCGGTCTACAGCCAAGAAGGCCGGATGCTGGGGCAGTACATCGCTTCGGAGTACCCGGGCAAGAAGCTCGGCCTCCTCGTCCAGGATGACGCGTTCGGGCATGAGGGGGAGGCCGGGGTCCGCCAGGGGATCGAGGGAAGCGATGTCGAAATCACCACGGTCCAAACGTACGATCCCGCCAACCTCCTGGGCGACGTGACCGGCCAGACGCAACGCCTCAAGAACGAGGGCGTGGACGTCGTCGCGGCGTATGCCCTCCCGCCGCAGG
The DNA here is from genome assembly GCA_040882355.1 of Dehalococcoidia bacterium. Lineage (GTDB taxonomy): Bacteria > Chloroflexota > Dehalococcoidia > DSTF01 > RBG-16-68-14 > JBBEBM01. The sequence continues at coordinate 92,587 of JBBEBM010000004.1, forward strand.
CCGCGAGTTTGATCAAGACTGCCCGCGAGGTCCTCAACTGGGACGTCCCGGTCGTCATCTCGGGAGTCAACGCGTCCGACGCCTTCGTCCAGCTCGCCGGCGTCGAAAACGCAGAGGGCGTGGTAACGGTCTTGTTTGGTCATCAGACCTGGGAAACGGACAATCCTGGCGTCCAGCAGTTCCTCCATGTGATGGAGACGTATGCGCCTGGAGCGTCGGTTGAGAACTTCAGCGAATACGGCTACATCATCGCGGAGCTCACGGTAGAAGCGCTGAAGCGGGCTGGCCCGGAACTCACCCGTGAAGCCCTCACCGACGCGCTCGAGTCGATGAAGGCCTATCAGTGCTCAATCTGCATCGCGCCAATCAGCTTCAGCCCGACCGACCACCGCCCATTCGAGATCGAGACCTACGTCCGGTTGGAAAACGGGAAATGGGTGCCCTTCGGCGACCTCGTGGATTTCGAGTCGACGCCGGACTGATCTGAGGACTGACCAGTGCGAAGAGGAGCAAGGATGAAACGCACGCCGGCGGGGTTGCCGCTCCTGGCGCTTGCGCTGGTGTTGGCGTCCGCCTGCGGTAGCGCAGACCAAGAGCGCGAGGCCGACAGCACGAAGGCGGCGCCCGCCGGCGTGTCGGAGGAGGTACCCGGCGTAAGCGACACCGAGATCAAGCTGGGCACACACATGCCCCTGAGCCAGACGCCGGCGGCCGCCTACGCGATCATTGCGGACGGCATGAAGGCCTACTTTGACTACATCAATGACACGGAGGACGGCGTGCATGGCAGGAGGATCACGCTCATCGTCGGAGACGACCACTACTCGCCTGCGGATACGGTAGAGGTCGTGCGAAGGTTGGTGGAGCAGGACAACGTGTTTGCCATCGTCGGCGGGCTTGGCGATGCCACCCATCTGGCGGTCTCCGGGTACCTGGAGCAGCGTGGGGTGCCGGACCTCTTCATCTCGTCCGGAATCCAGTCGTGGACCGAGCCCGTCGTGAGCACGCGCTTCAGCGGCAACCCCCTCTATGTCCAAGAAGGGGCGATGCTTGGCCAGTACGTCGCGGAGCACTTCCCTGGAAAGAAGCTGGGCCTCCTGGTCCAGGACGATGAGTTCGGCCAGGAGGGAGAGGAAGGGATCCGGCGCGGGATCGAGGGGAGTGATGTCGAGATTGTGGCCGTTCAGACGTACGACCCCGCCAACCTCCTGGGCGACGTTACCGGGCAGACACAACGTCTCAAAAACGAGGGCGTGGACGTCGTCGCGGCGTACGCGCTGCCGCCGCAGGCCGCGAGTCTGATCAAGACAGCCCGCGAGGTGCTCAACTGGGACGTCCCGGTCGTCATCTCGGGAGTCAACGCGTCCGACGCCTTCGTCCAGCTCGCCGGCGTCGAAAACGCAGAGGGCGTGGTAACGGTCTTGTTTGGTCATCAGACCTGGGAAACGGACAATCCTGGCGTCCAGCAGTTCCTGGACGTGATGGAGAAGTACGCGCCGGCGGCGCCTGTCGAGAACTTCACGGAGTATGGCTATGCCATTGCGGAGCTGACGGTCGAGGTGCTGCGGCGGGCCGGGCCCGACCTGACGCGCGAAGGCCTCGTCGATGCCGCGGAGTCGATCCGGGGCTACGACTGCTCGATCTGCTACGCGCCTGTGAGCTTAAGCCCGACCGACCACCGGCCGGTCGAGGTAGAGAGATACGTCCGGTTGGAGGACGGCAAGTGGGTGCCCTTCGGCGACCTTGTGGATTTCGAGTCGACGCCTGAGTAGGACATTCGGCCCGACAACCGACGGCTGTCTGGCCCTGTTCGTCCAGCACAGCAGCGCATAGCATGAGTATGCGGAAACCCTTGAAGGAGGAGAATGTCATGGCATCCAAGACTGAGGCCGCGCGGGACAAGTTCTTCGACGCTATCAACGAGACGTATGATGCCTTCATCAGCGGCATTGAAGCGGCTGAGGAGCGCGGGCACCGGGTTTCGCAGAGGCTGTTGAACGAAGCTCGAAAGAGCGAGGAGGAGGTGTCCACGCTAGGCCGAACGTGGGCGAATGCGCCGACCCGCGTCCACGAGAACCTGGCAGCCATGATCGACGCCCAGGCGCGGTCGCAGCGCCGGGCGCTGGAGATGGCGCGGGACTCGCTGAAAGGCACCGAAGCCTACCGGGATGAGGTGCGGGAGGCGCTGCGCCGAGTGATCCGGGCCAACCGGACGGGTACGGACGCGATGGTCGATGTAGCGAGGGCTGCCACGTCGCGCGCCGCCAAAGAGGTAGACCGTTTGCCCCTCCCACGCAGATCATCTCCGCGCCCGCGGCCATCGCGTATTGCGGTAGTCGAAGGCAACGGCGCGGAGACGAAGGCCGGCTAAGGTCCGGCCTGCTGGACGCGCCTCGCGACCACACGGTCGCCGGGCGCGAGTGGGGTGCTGTGATGGGCGACAAGTTGCCGGAGCGACTCAGCTATGAAGATGCAACGTTCTTGGCGTTCGACCGGGACGAGTTCCCGTACAATGTCGGTTCAGTCGGCATCTACGAGGGCGTCATCTCCTTGGAGCGTTACGCGGCGCACGTGCGGCGCCGGCTGGACCGGGTGCCGCGCTACCGGCAGCGTTTGGTTCACGTGCCACTGAACCTCGCGCATCCAGCCTGGCACGACGACCCGGACTTCGACATCGGGCGCCACATCGAAGAAGTCATCCTGCCGCCCCCTGGCGATGAGGCGCAGCTTAGGCGCCTGGCTGGTGAGTTCCTCGCCGCCCCGCTCGACCGGACCAAGCCCCTCTGGGAGATCCGCGTCGTGCAGGGCCTCAGTGGGGGACGCACCGCCCATATGGCGAAGATCCACCACTGCCTCGTCGACGGTATCGCCGGCGTGCAGCTCATGGGCGCCCTGCTCGACGTCGAGCCCAATCCGCCGGAGACGGCGGCGGCGGACCCCTGGTCTCCCCCCAAGTCGCTGCCGGGCCCGGCGGAAACGCTGGTGGATGCGACGTTCGACCAACTCCTTGAGCTGACCTCGACGGTGGAGGGCGTGGTCCTGGGGCTCGTTGATCCGCGCTCCACGGCCCGTTCCATCCGCTCTATCGTGAAGTCGCTACAGGCGGCTGTGCCCCACATGTTCCGGATCGGCCGGATGCCGTGGGCGACGAGTCTGCAGGCGCCGTCGGGCCTTGCCTGGCAACGCCTCCCGTTCGACCGGGTGCAGAGCGTTCGTCACCGGCTGGGAGGGACCGTCAACGACGTCGTCTTAACGACGCTCTCCGGCGCGCTAGGCCGCTACCTCGCCTTCCATGGCCGCCAGACCGACGGCGAAGAAGTCCGGGTGCTGATCCCCGTGAACGTGCGCGGGAAGGACGAGCAACGTAGTCTCGGAAACCGCGTCTCCTTCATGCTGGCGGGCCTGCCCGCGGGACTCAGCGATCCCCTCGCGAGATTCAAGGTGATTCACGCCGAGATCGCCTCCTTGAAGGAGATCGACCAAGCTGGAAACCTGGATAGACTCGCGAGCCTGATTGGCCGGTCGCCGCCGTCGTTCCAGCACCAGCTCGGCGCCGGCCTCAGAATGCCGAACTTCATCTACGACTTCGTGTGCACCAACGTGCCCGGCCCCAGCTCGCCCCTCTACTGCCTGGGCCACCGCATGATCGAGCACTATCCATGGGTACCCATCGGCTGGCGGATGGGCCTCGGCGTGGCGGTGATGAGCTACGACGGGGAGCTGTGCTTCGCGCTGACCGCCGATCGCGGCGTGCTCGCGGATCTGGACCGCCTCGCCGCCTTCGTCGGCGAGGCCTTCGACGAGCTCGAGAAGGCCGTCGGCGATGGTGACAAGGCGAGGGAGCCCACCGTTCCCCCGGTGCTCGCGGCTAACGAAGATGGCGCCAGGCGCCCGGACGGTAAGCCGCGTCGCGTCGGTGCCCCTCAGGAACCGAGGTAGGACCGGCGCACGGCTCCGTTGTTTCGGAGCGTTTCGCCAGTACCCTCCAGAACCACTTGACCCGTCTCTAGCAGGTAGCCGTGGTGCGCCATCCGAAGGGCCAGCTCGGCGTTCTGTTCCACGAGCAGGACGGTCAGGCCTTCTTCCCGGCTGATCGTCTGGAGCTTCTCAAAGATTTCCCGCACGAGCATGGGAGCGAGCCCAAGCGAGGGCTCGTCCAGCAGAAGGAAACGCGGCCTCGCCATGAGCGCGCGCCCGATCGCCAGCATCTGCTGCTCGCCGCCGCTGAGCAGGCCACCCTGGAGGCGCTGGCGCTCCCTGAGCGACGGGAAGTAAGAGAATACACGCTCCATGTCATCTCGAACTCCGCGACTACCTGCCCTGGAGAATGCGCCGAGGCGGAGATTCTCAACGACCGTCAGCCCCCCAAAGATCTGGCGCCCCTCGGGCACATGGGCGATCCCCAACTGCACGACGCGCTCCGCCGGCAGCCTGTCGATCCGCCGCCCGGCGAACTCCACGCTGCCCGTGGAGGGCCGGAGGATCCAAGAGACGACTCGCAGCATGGAGGTCTTCCCGGCGCCGTTGGGACCGAGCACCGCAACGATGCTTCCCTCCGCCACCTCCAGCGAAATGCCTTGGAGGGCAAGGACCGGCCCGTAAGCAGCGTGAACGCCTTGGATGCTAAGCATCGGAATCGCCGAGGTAGGCGCCTAACACCGCTGGATCGCGCTGGACCTCCTCCGCCGTGCCTTCTGCGATTTTGGTGCCGAAGTTCAACACGCACACGCGGTCGGATACGTCCATGACCAGGTGCATGTTGTGCTCGACCAGGACCACCGTCAGCTTCAGCTCGTCACGCAATTGGCGTACCAAGTGAGCCAGCCCCGCCGCTTCTTCGAAGCTCAAGCCGTTGGCCGGCTCGTCCAGGAGAAGCAGGCGCGGCTGGGACACGAGAGCCCGCGCGAGCTCGACACGCTTCTTCAGCCCGAACGGGAGCCCGGCCACCGAAATGTCGCGGTGGTCTTGGAGCCCAAGCATCTCTAGCATCTCTTCCGCACGCCGACGGGCGTGCCGCTCCTCACGCCCTACGCGCGGGAGCGCGAACGCACAATCGAGCAGGCTGCTACGCATTGTCGTGTGCTGCCCGACCAGGACGTTCTCGATCACTGACATGCTGCCGAAGAGTTCCAGGTTCTGGAACGTCCTCGCCACACCCGCCGCGATCACCTTGTGAGCGGGCAGGCGCAGCAGGTCGGCGCCGTCGAACAGGATCGAGCCACGGCCGGGTTCATATACGCGGGTGATGCAGTTGAACACCGTGGTCTTGCCCGATCCGTTCGGCCCAATGAGCCCGAGGATCTGCCCCGGCTCATGGCTGAACGTGACACCGTCCAGCGCGACGACGCCGCCGAAGCGGATAGAGAGGTCTTCGATCGATAAGAGTGCCACGGAAGGGTACCTGATGCAAGTCCTAGCTGAATGTCATGAACTTCGGTTCGATGAACGCTCGCAGCACGTCCGGCCGCGAGATCACTCCCACAAGCTTCCCTTCTTCGGTCACGGGCACCCGCACGATCTGCTTCGTGTCGAGTAGCTGCATGACCTCCTCCACCGAGGCCCCGACGTCAACGCTGATGACCTCTGCGGACATAATGTCGCGGGCGATAGTAGTTTCCAACGGCTTGCCAGCGCGGATCGCCCGGATGACATCGATTTCGCTGACGATTCCCGTCACCGCTCCGGCGCGGTCGGTGACCGGCAACGCGCTATACCCCCCCATGAGCAACTGGATCGCGACATCGCGGGCAGTTGTCGTGGGCGCCGCGGCCACGACCGGGCGGTTCATGATCTCTCGCGCTTGCACACGCGCACCTCCGTTCAGGAATCCCTCCAGGTTCTTCCACGATATGGGGCAGGGCCGGCTCCTCTCAAGGGCCGACTATCCTGCGAACGCAGGCCAGTCGGCCTGAGTGGAACCTGGCATGCGGAAGGGGCGCGATCGCGGGAATCTGCTAGGATTGGAGAAAGAGCCATGACGAAGCCTGACGTTCTAGAGGACTTCGAAGCTGCATCACTGCCGTTGTGGCGTGAGGCGCTGGTCGGGGTGGAGTGGCTCTCGTTGCGTGCATCCGGCGTGTTCCGCTGCATCGGCGTCCCGGAAGGGGACGGTTCGGGTGTCGTGGTCATTCCGGGCTTTCTCGGGTCGGACCGCTACCTCGGTGATCTCCACGGCTGGCTCGGGCGGCTGGGCTACCGGTCTTACCTGTCCGGCATCGGACGCAACATCGAATGCCCCAACGTGCTCATGGGGCGCCTGCTGGAGACGATCGACTTGGCCCAGGCGGAGGCGGGCGGCAGCGTGCACCTCATCGGGCACAGCCTGGGTGGCACACTGGCACGGGCCGCCGCGACGCTCTACCCGAAGCGGATCGCATCGGTGATCACCATGGCCTCGCCCTTTCGGGGCGTCCGCGCTCACCCGCTGATCCTCCAGGCCGCCGCCTTTTTCCGCCAGCGCATCCACGGTCGCACAGGCGACTCTCGTGTGCCGGTCGAATGCTATAGCGGCTTCTGTAAATGCGATGCTGTCGACGCGCTGCGCAGGCCATTCCCGGCGTCAGTCCTACAGACCGCCATCTACACCAAGAACGACGGGGTCGTCGACTGGAACTTCTGCATCGATGGGGACCCGGAGACGGATATCGAAGTGTCCGGGAGCCACGTTGGCCTCGTCTTCAACCCGAGGGTCTACCGGCACATCGCGGAGCGGCTGGCCTGCGCGCCGCAGCGCCGAGGCCGGCGGCGGCGCCCCAAGCTGCAGACCTTCGGCTGAGCCAGCTACTGCTCCGCAGCTTCCGCCTTCTCGAAGCGCACGCGCAACCAGCCTTCCTCCAGTCGCGCACCCTTGGCCGAGTAAAAGCCGATGAACTTGGGCAGGAAGATGCTGCGGCGTTGACCGCGTACTTGCACCACGAGCTCGCTACCGTACTGTAGTACCGACACGTCCTCGCTGCCCAGAAACGGCAGGTGGATCTCAAGCAGATAGGCTCCATTCTGGGCGCTGAGGCGGAACGGCCGCTCGGTGGAGAAAAATGACGCCGGGTCCTGGCCGTCGTACAGCCCTCGGCCGATCTCCGAGAGCAGCGCGAGGCCCCGCACTTCTTTTCCTGTGTGCGGCACCTGGAAGACGGGCAACCGTGGGAACGCCTCCTCGATCTCCTCCAGGTATCCTCGCTGGGCCGTCAGGTACTCCTGGAAGAGCGGCCCAACCCCCTCCTCAGGGAGAACGCGATTGACGATCACCGCGTCGATGGCGTAGCCATACAGTTGCAGCGACGTGTACGCTCTCTGGCTCTCCTCGATGACCATGCGCTCCGGGTTGACCACGAGGCGAATGGAGCTCGCGGTCGGGTCGGTCAGCACGCTGTGGATGCTCGTGAGCTTCGCATAGAGGTCCGTTGCTTCCTCGTACGCCTCGTCTTGAGGGACGGGACGCCGGGTTAGAGCCCGCACGACGGGCCCGACCGCCTTGGCCATTCCCTTCGGGAAGGCGCGCTCCACCCACCACTGCCCGACCACGGGAAGCGACAGGAGCTTCAGCGTCTCTCCTGTTGGGGCGCTATCGATGAGGATGACGTCGAAGTCGCCCTCGCGCTGAAACTGCTCGACCCAGAGGAACGTCGCCCCTTCTTCCATCCCCGGCAGGGCGGCCATCTCTTCTGCCAGCGCCTCGTCCACCTGCTGCCACCTGAAGAGCTGGACCACGTACTGCCGGAGCGTGCCCCAGTACTTCTGAATGGAGTAGTAGACATCGATCTCCTGGGCGTAGACCCGGGGCGCCACTTCTTGCGGCTCGGGCCCCAGCGTTCGCTCCAGCGAATCGCCCAGGCTATGGGCGGGGTCCGATGAGATGATCAGGACCTTGTGCCCCAGCTCGGCTGCCCGCAGCGCCGACGCCGCCGCGATCGTCGTCTTCCCAACGCCGCCTTTGCCAGTGAACAGCAAGATGCGTGGCCCGCTGCGCGCGGCTTCCGCGGGCGCCGCCTCCAACTCGGGCCTGTCAGATCTCCCCAAGCCCAGCCTCCTTTGGCAGGGTACTGCCGGCGAGCCTGGCGGCCAAGCATACTGCGCCCGTGCCCTCGCGCCGGCTCGATCTCGAGGGCCTGGTCATTCCTGAGACAGCCGACCAGCCTCGACGCCGATCTGGCGGCCGTTCTCGCGGCTGCTGGTGAAGCGGACACGCATCGGGGCAGGGTAGCGGGCACCGGCCGCTCAACCTACACTAGGTGGGGATAGCTCTGGTCAAGGCTTGGCGATGAGCCGGGTTCGCCGTGGTGAAAGCTCGCTACAGAGGGGCGGTAGAGTGAAGGGCAGCGCGGCGCTTCTCTCGGCACAGTCTGAGATCGGCCGTCGCAATAAGCTCTCCGGCGGTTCGACCGTCATCCGGCCAGAACGCCATACCGTATCGGAATCCTGCTTCGCCGAGGCGCCCTTGACCAGTGCGCCTCCGACGTATGCCGACCACAGCCAAATGCAGCCGGTTGAGCGCAGACCTCGCGCTGTGCGGGTCAGTATCCCTCAATATCAGACAGAACTCATCGCCTCCATAGCGCGCAGCGATGTCTCCTTGGCGAAGCTGGCTCCTCATCACTGCTGCCACCGCTCTAAGGACCTCGTCTCCAGTGAGATGACCGAGTACGTCGTTGACCATCTTGAATCGATCTAGATCAAGCATGGCAACGCACAGCCGTCTACTGAACGTTCGTTCACCCGTTACCAGTTCATCTAGTCGAAGCATCAGGTGTCGCCGGTTGCCGAGATTGGTCAGTGGATCCTGCCTCGCGAGCCGTCGAAGCTGCGAAATCACGAACCGCTGGCGCTCAATCACGCCTTCTGCCCGCGAACGAGCGATGATTCCCAGCCAAAGCGAACCTGCGATAAGGCCAAGGCAGACCACGGCTGAAGAGATCCGACGTAAGCCGGCCACCTGCGGTACCAACATGCCTCCAGAGCGGACATGGCGAGCTCCTGCTGTGACTCCCATGAACTAGGCCCCTTGTGGCGCTATCAATCGTCGCGACACATCGATGTCGGCATCAAGCGCGTTTAGCACTGCTACCACCTTGTCATCGTGCTGCGTACCGGCGCCACCGTTGATGACTTGCATGGCGTCTGAGTGTGACAGCGCACGACGATCGGGCCTTTCTGACGTCAGTGCAACATAAGCATCCGCCGCTGCCAAGACGAGCGCTTCTAAGGGAATATCTCCACCAGACATGCCAGGGTAACCGTGACCGTCCGGACGTCTGTGGTGGCCGAGGACCCATTTGGTAATCCTCGCCAGGCCAGGCACCTCCTCTAACGCCATCTCGGCGTAGGCTGGATGTTGACGGATCGATGCCATTTCTGTCAGCGTCAGAATGTCTGGCTTGAGCAGGATCTGCGAAGGTACCGCTAGGAGGCCGATATCGTGAAGCAGGCCAGCAGCGTAGAGTTCAGCAGGGTCCAGTCGCAGGCCGCCGGCAACTCGTGCAGCCAGTTGGGCGGTCCGATGCGAATGCCCGCTTCTGAATAAGATCCCTTTGCTGTCCGCCAACACCGCAAACACTTCGCAAAATCTCAGAAATACCTGGCCGCCGGATTCTGACCTGAGGGGAAGCTCCATCACGGACGAAATATCCACTAGGCTCTCTCGCAGCAAGTCGCTGTGCAGGTCAGCCCAGAAATCATCCGACCTGAGCACTTGCACGAGGTAGGGTACGAGAGCCGGATCGAGCTGGCCCCCGGCGAGTTTGCTTAGGTCTTCGTCTATGTGTCTTCGAGCATCAAGGGACGACGCACCCTGCATGAGCAGCAATTCCGTGGCATCCGCGGCGGCGACTATGCGGGCTTCCAAAGGAATGTCTTCACCGGCTCGACGTTCCGGAAATCCAGTCCCGTCCCATCTCTCATGGTGGAACCTGACTGCGTCGCCGACGGCGATCAGCAGGCCGAGTTTCTCGATGATCTGCCCACCTGAGGTGCAATGGCGAATGAGGAGTGAGCGCAGCTCAGGGTCCTGAACGTCCTCAGGCGAGAGCCCGGCGCTCTGGCCAAGCATGGCCGCGGAGAGGTTCAGAACCTGGATGCCATCGATGTCGCCCACATCATGCAGGAGGGCGCCGAAGTAGATGATGCCCAGGCTGCGTGGCCCGGCACGTACTTCCTCCGCGAGTCTTGTCGCGATGTAGCAGACTCGGTGAGCATGACCCGGGGTCTGTTGTTCGGCCAAGCTGAGGAGAACACTGAATCCGATCGTTAGCTCGACAAGACCGGGTAAGGGCAGGCCGCCTTTGACAGATTGGCCAGACTCGCCTGCTTCCTGAATCGCAGTCACCATGCCACCTCCCACAGGATTCCAATGCCGCGGAAGCTTTCCTCTAGCCAGCTGTTCAAGCGGTTGTTCTGACCTCTCCGAGGGAGTCGTCCCTGGGCTCGCTCGACGTTCGGGCTGCCGAAGCGGCCTCGTATGCAGCCATGAAGGCTTGGACGACCTCCGGATCAAATTGCCCACCGCTGTTTCGGAGAATTTCCCCCCTCGCGACCTCGGGAGGCAGTGCCTTTCGATAGGGACGGTCGTTAGTCATCGCAAAGAACGAATCAATGACGGCGATGATTCGAGCTGCCAGGGGTATTTCCGCACCAGCCAGGCCACGAGGATAGCCCTTGCCGTCGTAGCGTTCATGGTGGGCATGGACGATAGAGGCAACCTCAGAGAGCGAGGGTATCGCTCGGAGCTTCTCGTACCCGATTCGCGAGTGTTGCTTCAATGCTTCCCACTCTTCGCGTGTCAAGGCCCCTGGTTTCGTTCTAATGGATTCTGGAACATCGCTCACAAACGTCACATATGCAGGCAAGGTCGCGTATCGTCGGCGGCACGGTGGAGGCGTCGTTGCTCAGGGAGAACATCCACCTGTTGTCGATCGCGACACGTTCGAGACAGTGCAGCGGATGCTTGTAGACAGGCGTCGCAGTCGTCGCACTCCTCGACGCCCGTTCGGCCGAGAACCGTACGCACCCTCTGGGATAGCGCTGTGTGCTTCGTGTGCTGCACCGTTTCTCGGTTCCGCGACTACAGTCGCCGGCAAGTACCGGTACCGTCACATGCGTTGCTCGACAGCACAACGCCTCGGCAAAAGCGCGTGTCGCCAGCCTATGGTGCGAGCCGAACTGCTAGAGGGCCAGATCGGAGCCTACGTGAGCGACTTGAGACTGCCACGAGAATCGCTGGAAGACGTGGTGGCGGAGCTGAAGCGACGCCGCAATGGCGCCGGCGACCAAGCAGAGATCCAAAGTCTCGAACGGGAGATCGATCGATGGCGCAGGCTCTTTGTCCTTGACGAAATCGAAGAGCCGCGCTACTTGAACGAGGTGAAGCCACTGCGGGCTCGGCTCGGCGCGCTTCAAGAGCCAAGAGACCTGCTGGACCTAGATCGTGTGGTAGAATACCTGCATGACGTGGGAAGCCTCTGGTTGGATAGTCCACGTGGTTTGCAGCGCGAGTTCGTGCGAGAGGTGTTCCAGCGGATCGTCGTGGACGGGAAAGAAGTTGTGACCATAACGCCGAAAGCTTCCTACGCGCCTCTCTTCGTCGTCGACCGGCACGAGCGCTTCGGCGGTGATTTCTGTAGATTGGCTCCCCGGGCAGGACTCGAACCTACAACCTAGCGGTTAACAGCCGCCCGCTCTACCATTGAGCTACCGGGGAGCGTAACGCGTTCCCGTCCCTCCTAACTGTCCGAACGGGCCCGCCATTTCAGCTTAGCAGCCAGGCGCTAGCCATCACCAGCGCTGCTCGATGGCGCGTCGCTGCCTGAGCCGCTGCCACCGGAATCGCTGGGGGTGCTCCCGCCGGCAGGCCCAGCGCCGCCCGCGCCGCCCGAGTTCATCCGGCGCCAGAGGAGGAAGCCTCCCCCGCCCACGCCCGCGACGGCGCCGACTCCGATCACGACCCATGCCCAGACAGGCAGGCCGCCGTCGTCGTCGTCCGTGGGGCCCTCTGCTTGCGGCGGTGGCGTGGGTGCCAGCGTTGACGTGGGGCCGCCCGGCGTGGCGGTCGGGCCGCCGGGCGTGTTCGTGGGGCCTTGCGGCTGTGGCGTGCCTTCCGGCGGAAGCGGTGTCACGTTGCCGGCGATAATCTCCGGATCGGGCCGGTCCACATCGGCGCCGCCGCAGGTCACGCTCGCGTTCGTCAGGGACGGGTCGACCGGGGCAAGGTTTGCGTCGATGAAGTGGCTCCCGAGCTGCACGTCGTCCTCACGCGGGACGAGCGTCAAGTCTGACGATCCTTCCGCCTGGCAGACGAAGCTAAAGAGATAGACGGCGCCCGTGTAGTCGATGCCGGGCCCAGTGGGTTCGGGCAGTGGGAAGGGCACGCAGCCGTACAGCACTGAGCTGTCCACCTCTGCCTGGCTGGCGCGGTTGTCGGTGCGCGCCGGAACGGAGCAGTCCGACCACACGGCCTCGTCAAGCGGGGCCGCCGATGGCTGGTAGTCGATGACATCGCCGTTCCACCGCAGCTTCGCCTGGAAGCCCCAGTAGCCGCCATCCGGCGCCTCCGGAACGTGGATCGCAACCGTGAACGCCTGGGACCCGCCGAAGTCGCAGTCGTCCTCGATCGCCACCGTCGCGCCCTCGCAGTCCGCTGTCATGGCACCGCCCTCCGACTGAGCGCTGGCGCTCCCGGCGTTGCCCAGCAGGAAGCCCAGACTCACAACCAGCGCCGCCAGCGCCAGAAGGCCGCCTACAGCGGCCGTTCGCGTCGTACGTGTTGAATCCACCATGTCCCTCCTCATGCTCCCAAGCGTGAGCGTTCGGCGGCCATTATAGCGGAGCCTTATGTCTGAAGCGACGGCCCGAACGCCGCCAGCGCCCCCTGGTAGTCGTCCTCCGTGTTCAGGTCTAGCAGGACGACGGCTGAATCGACCGCCACCTCTCGAATGGCATCCTGGTGGGCGGCGACGACCCCGCGCAGGCCCTGCGCTTCTTCGGAGGCCGCGCGAAGCTCGCGTAGCAGGGCGGCCGAGAGCACGAGCGGGTGCCCGTGCCTGCCCTGGTGCGTCGGTCTGGTGACGAGGGCGCCGCTCGTTCGGTGCGCTCCAATCAGCGCACGGACAACCTCACGCGGGCGCGGCTGGTCCACGTTGAGGACGACGATCGTGTCCGCGTCGTCCGGCAGGGCGACGGCGCCCGCCCGCAAGGACGAGGCCCGTCCCTCTCGATACGCCTCGTTCACGACGATGAGCGCTTCGCCGGGCACGTGGGGCCGGATCTCGTCCGCGGCGTGGCCGAGCACGACGATCACCTCGCAGCGGGCAGCGAGCAGCTCGCGCACTTGGTACTCGATGAGGGTCGTGGCGCCCCACGAAAGCAGGGCCTTGGGCCGCCCCATGCGCGTCGATTCGCCGGCGGCAAGGAGGAGGGCATCGATGTGGTAGTAGACGCGCTCACCTCTGGGAGTAGCGGCGAAGTGGACCTGCTCGGCCCAGTCGGCTGGGTCCCATATGCTACCCCCTTCCAGCTGCTGGTAGCTCTCGTTCTGCGAGAAGACATGATCAACTGTGTAACCCCTGCAGAGGAAGATCAGTCCTTGCGCCAGTAGCGTGCGAACTGCCTCTCCGGCGCGAGACTCTTTATCTGCCTGACGGGCGTCGGGATCGTTCGTGTTCAAGGTCCAAACGATCTCGTACAGCCCGAACAAGTCCTCGGTTGCCATGCTGAGGACTTCTCGCTCAAGGGGCGACAGGGTTGACCAGCGGACCGGGGAGATGTCAGGCGCCATCCCCTCACTCCGGCCTTCGGCCACCCCTCTCCCTCAGGGAGAGGGGACGGGGGTGAGGGTGGCGCTTCGCCGAGCGTGCGAGTCGATGCAAGCTAGATCTCGAATACGTTGCCGTCCGGGTCGGCGACGCGGGCGAAGGGTACGTCGGGCGCGTGTTCGCCGCGCTCGAGCACCTTGCCGCCCGCCTTCTCGACGTCGGCGACGGCGTCGCCGTGCTTGATCGCGTGGTCGACGTGGAAGCCGATGTGGCGAGGCCCGCCGCCCGCGCCCTCCGCGTCGAGCAGCAGGCCGACGGCGCTGTCGGTGCCCGGCAGGCCGACGAACGCGATCCCCTCGTTGCGAAAGACTTCCTCCAGCTCGAAGGCGTCGCAGTAAAACCGGACCGCCTTATCCAGGTCACGGACCGGCATGATGTAGCTGAGGGCGGTGATCTTGGCCATGTCAGCTCCTTCCCGCGCCGGACGCGCCGGTCGTCATGGCCGGGCCGGTCTCGCGCTCTTCGTGCGCCGCCAGATACTCGTCGAAGGCGGCTACTTTGTGGGTGTCCTCGAAATCTTCCTGGAGCACGATCTTACCCCAACGAGTCTTCGCATAGATCACGCCGCGGTTCTCGTACACAACCGTGCCGTCCGGCGCCTTGGCGTGGTCGCTGAACCGCACCCATATCGTGGCGCTCCACGGCCAGCCGCTCACGATGATCTGGTGCGCCTCGAATTGGATCCCGACCCTCGCGTACCGGCGGAGGAAGGCCTCGATCGCGTTCTTGCCGCGGTGTTCGCCTCCCCACGAGCTGTCTCCCGGAAACACGAGGACCGCATCGTCCGCGTAGCTGCTGAGCATCGGGCCGATGTCACCCTCATTGACCCGCCGGATCGACCGCCTCAGCATTAGGCCGGCTAGCCAGCTCAACATAACCTAGAACCTCCCCAGCGCCCGTAGGATGCGCTCCGGCGTGATCGGCGCCTCCGTCACGCGGACGCCAATCGCGTCTTCGATCGCGTTGCCAACGGCCGCAGGGCCGGGGATGATCGACGGCTCGCCGACGCCGCGCGCGCCGTAGGGCCCGTCGTCTGAGGGCACCTCGACGATCTGCGTCTCGATGTCCGGAATGTCCATCGCCGTCGGCATGCGGTAGTCGAGCAGGCCGGGGTTGAGCAGGCGGCCCTGGTCGTCGTAGACCATCTCCTCCCAGAGCCCGATGCCGATGCCCTGCGTCGTGCCGCCTTGCATCTGCCCCTCGACCGACAGCGGGTTGACCGCGAAGCCCGCGTCCTGGGCGGTCGCCCAGCGCAGCACGGTCACTTCGCCGGTCTCGGTGTCGACCTCCACCTCGCAGGCCTGGGCCGTGAAGCCGGGCGCCTGCGCGCGCGCCGTGATCGTGCCGCGGCCGACGACGGGCGGGTAGAGCGCCGCGAAGCCCGTGCTGATGCCGGCCAGGCGGCGGAACGTGAGCGTCTTGTCGGGCGAGCCCTTCACCCGCACCTCGGCGCCCGCGCACTCCAGGTCGTCCGGGTTCGCTTCCAGCCGCTCCGCCGCGATGGCGAAGAGCTGCTGCCGGGCGTCTTCGGCGGCCTGCTTGACAGCGCGGCCCACCGTGAAAAGCGTCTTGCTGCCGGCGCTCATGCCGGCGAAGGGGGCGGTCATCGTGTCGCCCGTCGTGACGTGTACCAGCTCCAGCCGCACGCCCAGCTCTTCGGCGGCGATCTGCGCGAAGGCGGTGTTCGTGCCGGTCACGTCGTTCGCGCCAACGACGACGTTGACGGTGCCGTCGCCGTTCAGCTCGACGTGAGCGCTGGCCGGCTGAAGCCCGCCCAGCCAGCCGCCGATCGCCAGGCCGACGCCGCGCTTCTTGCCGCCTGCCCGTCGGTCGGGCAGGCCTTCGCCCGGCGCGTCCTTCGTGCGCCAGAGCTCGCTCTCGCGGATCGTCTCCAGGCACTCCCGCAGGCCGATGCTCGGGTAGGGCGCCTTGCTCGGCATCAGGTCGCCCTTGCCGACGGCGTTCTGCAGGCGCACCTCTATCGGGTCGAGGCCGAGCTGCCGCGCCATCATGTCGACCTGGCTCTCGATGGCGAAGGTGACGTTGTGCGCGCCGGGCGCGCGGATGGCGCCCACGCTGACCTTGTTCGTGAGCACCTCGTACGACTCGATCTCGAGGTTCGGGAAGTTGTAGTAGCCGCCGATCAGGATGCCGCCGACGACGGCGGGCGCGCCGGGGAAGGCGCCGCTGTCGTACGCGACCTTGGCCTTGATCGCGGTCAGCGAGCCGTCCTTCTTCATGCCGGTCTTCAGCTCGACCACGCACTGCAGCGACGGAGTGGCGCCGAGCAGGTCGTCGGCGCGGGTGAAGACGAGCTTCACGGGCCGGCCGACGAGTCGCGACAGCGCGCCGGCGATGGGCTGCGTGAGCACGATCTTGCCGCCGAAGCCGCCGCCCAACTCCATGCCGATGACGCGCAGCTTCGTCTCCGGGATGCCGAGCATGTTGCTCACCATGTCACGCACGAAGAACTGCCCCTGTGTGCCGGTCCAGATCGTCATCTCGCCGCTGACCTTGTTGTAGTCCGCGACGGTGACGTGCGGCTCGATGTAGCCCTGGTGCATGGAGCCGCTACGCCACGTGTTCTCGACGATCACGTCCGCCTCGGCGAAGCCCTGCTCGATGTCGCCGCGGCTGAACTTCGCCTGCGACGCGATGTTGCTCGGCTTCGTCGATTCGATCTCCTGCACGTCGACCGACGTGTGGCCGCGCGACTCGGATCGGTCGATGTCGGAGACGGGCTTGCGGGCGAGCGGCGAATCGTCGCGCATCGCCTCGACCGGGTCCATCACGACCGGCAGCGGCTCGTACTGCACGTCGATCAGGTCGAGCGCTTCCTCGGCGATCGACAGGTCCTCGGCGAGCACGGCGGCGACAGGCTGGCCGTAGAAGACGACCTCGTCGTCGGCGAGGAGGTTGTAGATGCGGTTCGACATCCGGCGCGGCTCGAACTTCGGCAGACCGGCCGCGGTCACGACGCGGACGACGCCCTCCAGCGCTTCCGCCTTCGATGTGTCGATGCCGAGGATGCGGGCGTGGGCGTGGTCGCTGCGCAACAGCTTGCAGTGGAGCATGTTTGGCAACTGGACGTCGGCGGCGTAGGCCGACTCGCCCGTGACCTTGTGCGTCCCCTCTACGCGGGTGATCGGCTTGCCGACGGTGGTGAAGGTGGCCATGGTGCCGTCCTTTCTTCGATGCGTTTCCGCTACTCGGGTCGTTGATAGCCGAGCGCCTCAGCCGCGTCCGCGAGGGCGCCCTGGGCGGCTTCGGAGGACGTCGCGACCACGTCGGCGCGGCGCGCTCCGAACAATTCTACCTCAATGTTGAGCACGGCGTTGTAGAGAGCCTGCCGGACCGGCTCGTTCGCCGGGTCCGCGAGCAGTTCGGTGTCGATGACGTGGGTGATGTCGTGGGCCTGTCGAAGGAAGGTCTGCTCGGCGCCGTTCACATCGCCTCCCCGCGCCTGCTCGGCCACCTCGCCAAAGGCGGCGTAGGAGTCGGCGAACGCCTCGTCGCTGAGCAGCGGCACGGCCGGGTTCGAGGTCGAGGCGCCGCCGTCGGCCGCGTCGCCACCGTCATCGCAGGCGAAGAGCAGGAGGGCGGTAAGAAATAAGGTGACATAACACGGGCCGAGAAGACGGCGGCGCATGCGATTGAAGGGCGGCGGCACCGTCGGCTACCCGAGATGTCGCTGGATCGGTAGCTCGCGGATGCGCTGGCCGGTCAGGTCGAAGACGGCGTTGGCGACGGCCGCGGCGACGGGCACGATCCCCGGCTCGCCTGCGCCCGTGGACGGCGTGTCCGGGTCGCCGACGAGCGCGACCTCGATCTCCGGCGCGTTGGTGATGCGCGGGACGCGATAGCGGGCGAAGCCGTTGTTCAGCACGCGGCCGCCCTGGAACTCGATCGCCTCGTAGAGCGCAGTGCCGAGGCCCATCACGATCGAGCCTTCGACCTGGTTCGCCGCGCCGTCCGGGTTCACCGTCAGCCCGCAGTCGAGCGCTGCCGCGACGCGCTGAACTGTTACCTCGGTGCCCTGGATGTCGAGCTGAAGACACATCGCGACGTAGCTGCCCACATCGAGACCCAGCGCGACGCCGACGCCTCGCTGCGAAGGCGCCGTCGCGGCGCTCCAGCCGAAGCGCTGGGCGGCGGCTTCGAGCACGCCGCGGAAGCGCGCGTGCGTGAGATTGCGCAGCCGCAGCTCGACCGGATCGAGGCCCACGGCGACGGCGATCTCGTCCATGTGCGACTCGCGCGCGAAGTGGTTCGCGGCGCCGCCGAGAGATCGGTACGAGCCCGACCGCAGCGGGCTGTCCGACGTGAACGTCGCGACTCTCACGTTCGGGACGGCGTAGGGCGTGTCGGAGCCGCGCCGGCCGAGGAAGGGGCGGTCGCCGGCGTGGTAACCCTTCGACTCCCAGGCGACGATCGTGCCGTCCGCCTTGAAGCCGCTCTTCACGTCGATCAGCGCGGCCGGGCGGAATGTGGACCACGCCATCTCCTCGGCTCGACTGTAGGCGACGCGGACAGGCCGCCCGGCGAGCTTGGCGAGCTGCGCGGCCTCGTGGGCGGGCCGGTACGGGCTCTTCGCGCCGAAGCCGCCGCCAACCTCCGGCGCGATCACGCGCACGAGCCCCTCGTCGATCTCGAAGCGCTGCGCCAGCTCCGCGCGGATGCCGAACGGGCGCTGTGTGCCGGCCCAGACGGTGAGCCGTCCGTCCTCCCATTGGGCGACCGAGGCGCGCGGCTCCATTGGCGCGTTCGAGACGAACGGGACATAGTAGCGCGTCTCGAGTACGCTGTCGGCCGCGCGAAAGCCGTCCTCCAGCGACCCCGCCTCCTGGGTGACGAACTCGTCGTGGGCGCTGCTCAGCAGCAAGTCGGGCATGTCCCACTGCGACGGTTGCCCGGGCGTCTCCTCCCACCGCGCCTCGACCAGGTCGAGGGCGCGTTCCGCTTGCTCGTCCGTCTCGGCGAGCATGGCGACGAGATCGCCATCATGGACGACCTGCACGACGCCCGGCAGCAGCTCGGCGATCGACGTGTCGATGTCGAGCAGCTTGGCGTGGTAGGTGGGCGGGCGGAGCACCGCCGCGAAGAGCATGCCCGGCAGCATGATGTCCTGCGAGAACTGCGCCTGGCCTGTCACGCGCGCGACCGCGTCGATTCGAGGCGCGGGCTTCCCCATAAGCGTGAACTCGCCGGGCTGGTGGAGCGGCGCCTCGTCGTCCAAGTCGTGGACGAGCCGCTGGTCCGCGAGGAGGTCGGCGTAGCTCACCGAGCGAGAGCCATCGCCCTGCGAGACGACGCGGCCCTCGCGGCAGGCGAGCTGATCGACGGGCAGGTCGAGGCGGTCGGCCGCCAGCTCGAGCAGCCTCTGCCGCGCGGTAGCGGCCGCCTTGCGGAGCTGGAGGCCGACGCGCGAGGTCGACTGGCTGCCGAAGGTACCCATATCCCAGGGCACGCGGTCGGTGTCGCTGAGCACGACCTCGACGGTCTCGAGCGGGACGCACAGCTCCTCCGCGACCTCGAGCGCGAGGCCGGAGCGGATGCCCTGGCCGTACTCAACCTTGCCGGCGTACGCGACGGGGCTGCCGTCAGGGCGCACCGTGAGCCACGTCGCCTTCTGGCTGCCGGGCTCCGTGTTCGCGTAGGCCACGCTGCGATAGGTGTTGGGCGGCGCGGGGAAGCCGATCGCCGCGTCGCTGACGATGCTGAGGCCTTCGTCGATGGCGAGCGTTTCGTTCATGCCGGGTCGCTCGCCATCGCGGCGGCGCGTTCGACGGCGCGCTGGATGCGCTGGTACGTGCCGCAGCGGCACATGTGCTCGGCGAGGGCCTCGCGTACCTGCGCGCTGCTCGGCTGCGCTTCGCGGTTGAGGAGGGCGGTCGCCGACATGATGAAGCCGGGGATGCAGTAGCCGCACTGCATCGCCTGCTCATCGACGAAGGCCTGCTGCACCGGGTGCAGCTCGCCGTCCGTCGCGAGTCCTTCGATGGTAGTGATGGCGCCGCCCGCGACCGCGCCGACCGTCGTCATGCAAGAGCGTAGCGGCTGGCCGTCGACGAGGACGGTGCACACGCCGCAGAGGCCCTCGCCACAACCGTACTTGGTCCCGGTCAGGCCGAGGTCAAAGCGCAGATAGCTGAGCAGGTTGCGCCGCGTGTCGGGCGCTTCGCGCGGCTGGCCGTTGACTTCCAGAGCAGGCATCTCGCGCGTGTCGCGTCTCAGCTTGCGCCGTCCGCCGCGGCGGCGATCGCGTCGACGATCTTCGTGTAGCCGGTGCAGCGGCAGAGGTTGCCGGCGATGGCGGCGCGGATCTCCTCGCGTGATGGCTTCGGGTTGTGGTCGAGGAGCGTCTTGCCGGCCAGAATCATGCCCGGGATGCAGAAGCCGCACTGGACCGCGCCCTTGTCGATGAACGCCTGCTGCACGGGGTGGAGCTCGCCGTCCTGCGCGAGGCCCTCGATGGTCGTGATCTCGCAGCCGTCCGCCTGGGGCGCGAGCATCAGGCACGACGTGATCAGCCGTCCGTCGACGATCATCGAGCAGGCGCCGCAGTCGCCGGTGCCGCAGCCCTCCTTCGCGCCCGTCAGGCGCAGGTCGTCGCGCACGACTTCGAGCAGCGTGCGGTTCGGGTCGATGTACGCCTCGCGAGAGCGTCCGTTGATCACGTAACGAACGGCGAGCTTCTGGCTGGTCGGTTCGTCAACGCGTAGCAGGGTCATGAGCAGTCCTTCTATCCTTATCAGTCGCGCGGTGACTGGAGCGGGCGCGAGAAGAGGGCCTTCAAGAGCATGTCACCGACGCGAGGCTCCACGTTCTCCTCGTCAAACACGACGATCCCGAATGATGCTCCTCAGCCTGAGCGCTTCGACTGGAACGAGGCGCTCAGCGACCGGGTCGACGGCAAGGAGCAATCCTTGAAGTGCGTCAGCCCCCAGCAGGGGTTCATCGCCCTCCTCGCCGATGGCGACGATGCGGATCGCGGAGGTCCCGTCAAACCGGATCCAGGTCTGCCCGATCTCCTGGTCGAAGGTTCGGCCGTCCGCAAGGCGGAAACGGGCTCTTCGTAGCGGCTGGACGCCCAGCCGTTCTAGCATTGACCGTGGAACCACAGTGTAGGCCGATCCAGTGTCGACGGGCAGGGAGACCTTCTCCCAACGCTCTCCCTGCGGGTCGCCCACCTCGACCTCGACGCTAAACGTGCTCATCGCTCAGCCCGCGCCCGCTCCAGGGCGATGCCCAGGCAGCGCTTCGTCATCGCGCCGACGAGGTAGCGCCGGAAGTCGGCCGAGCCGCGCACGTCCGAGATCGGCGTCGCCGCCGCCTGGGCGAGCTCCGCCGCGCGCGCGAACAGCTCGCCGGAGGGCGGCTGGCCGGTGAGCGCCTGCTCGGCTTCGGGCGCGCGGATTGGCGTCGGGGCGACGGCGCCCAGGCAGATGCGGGCTTCACTGATCGTGCCGCCGTCCGGCGAAAGCGTGAGCCGGACGCCCACACCGACGACCGCGATGTCCATGATCTTGCGCGGCGTGTGTCGCTGGTAGACGCTGCCCGTCTTGGGCGGGGGCGCGGGCAGGCGCAGCGCGACGATGATCTCGCCGGGAGCGAGCGTGGTGCGGCCGGGCCCGGCGAACAGCTCGCCGACGGGCATTTCGCGCGTCCCGCCCGGCCCGACGATCTCGGCGACGGCGTCGAGCACGATGAGCGGCGGCACGGTGTCGGCGGAGGGCGCGGCGTTCGCGACGTTGCCGCCGAGGGTGGCCAGGTTGCGCGTCTGGGTGGAGCCGAGCACCCCGGCGCCGTCCGCGAGGGCGGTGTAGCGCGAGCGAACGTCCGGGTGCGCGTCGACGTCCGCCGTGAGCGTGCCCGCGCCGATGCGCAGCCCGCCGGCCGGAGTGGACTCGATGCCGCGTAGCTCCGAGAGGGCGTGCAGGCTGACGACGGCGGAGGGGTGGAGGCCGGCCTCCTTCATCTGCACGAGCAGGTCCGTGCCGCCCGCGAGCAGCCGAACGCCGTCGCCTCGCTCCTCCAGCAGCGTGACGGCTTCGTCGAGCGATTGCGGCGCAAAGTACTCGAATCGACGCATGGCGCGCGCCTATTGTAGCGCACCCCTACCCGTACGTGAAGGTTAGGGAACGGTTACACGGGCCTTGACGAGGCTCCAGCCGATAAACTACAGTAGGGAACCCATGACAGGACAAGACCCAAGCTGGTTTGAGTTTACGGTGTACGATACCGAGGGCGATGGCATTGAGATTCCCAAACTCGCCCGCCTGCTGGAAGACATCTCGGCAGCCTTTTACTCGATAGCCCGTGCCAAGATCGGAGCGGCAGGGTCCCGGGCCGGGCGACGAACCATCGCTGAGGAGACGATCGGCGGAGCCAGAGTTCTCCGCGTTTTGCCAGGGAGCGCCCGAATCGAGTTGGCCCCTCCCGTAAGTGCAGCCCAAGCCCAGCTTCCCCTCTTGGACGAGCCTACGGCCGACGACGTCGCATTCGAGTTCTATGAAGAGATCCGTAATATCGAGGCAGGCAGACCGGCTGCTGAGGAACGCTGGGATGTTCGGCGGCGTCTCCGAACGGTGATTGAGCACGCGGCCGAGATTGGGTCGCGAGCCGAGATCAAGTATCGGCCCCTGGTGCGCGGGCCCAATTTCCCACAGGACGCCGTTCTGATAACCAGTTTTCGAACCAAGGAGTTGCCGTCTGAGGCGCCTGTTCGTCGTTCGAACCGTAGTCGGCGCGTCTCTGGTCACGCGTACATGGTCGACGTGGAACCTGGTAGACAGCGCCTGAGGCTGAAGCTACCGGATGGCAGAGACCTCACCGTCGAGGTCGATGGGGCTTTGGCCGCAAGGATTCCCGCCGCATTGGATCATGTGGTCGAAATCGATGTCCAGGAGGAATTCGAAGGCGAGGTCTCCACCAGTCGGATGGCCCGCAATATCGACATCTTGGCATCGTCTGGCCGCGGAAGCGACAAGCCGCCGAAGTCTGTAGAGGAGCTTGAACGCGAACAGAATCTCCCTGCTGAGCGGCCGGACTATGTCTCACTGGCAACCACGATTTGGGAAACGGAGGATGAGGTGACCCAGTTCGAGGAGCACATACGACAGGTCCGTCAGGCCAGTACAGCCTAGCCTCCAAATCGATGGCGGACTACGTCGTTGCGGATACTACCCTTTTCGCCCATTTGACCAAGGCGAGTCGGCATTCCGCATCCTACGAGCGAATGCTCGGTGGACGCCGCCTCGCGGCTTCCTTCCAGACGCCACCAGAGCTACTCAGTGCTGGCTATGGTGTCAAGAGACAACAGCGGGTTGACGATCTTCTGATCGTCACTCTGAAGCTACCGCATTCAGAGGCGACCGACGTTTGGTATGGTCGGGTCGCCGAACGGCGGAGGGCACTGAAGAAGTGGGCTCAGCCCGGTAGCGACGCCTCGGATGCCGACATGTGGATCATAAGCTCCGCGCTAGAATACGGGTTCCCACTGTTCAGCCACGACAAGCAGCAGGTCCAGCTTGGCAGGGCCATGGGCCTCCGAGTGCTCACCAGTCTCGACGGGCTAAAGGACGATAATCCCACGATCTAGCCAAGACAGCCCGCCAGCCTCCAGCTTCCAGCGTCTAGCTCTGAAGTTGAGCGTGCTCCATCAGCCAAGCGACGTGCTCCGCGTAGTGCTCGTAGGTGTTGCCGGCGATCCACTTCACGATCGGCGCGCCGCTGTCCTTGCCAGGCTCGTTCGGCTGGTAATGAGAGTACGTCTTGAACAAGTCCGCGTCGGTGAGCGCGGCGAGCAGATCCTGCTGCGTCTGGCGGAACTCGGCGAGCACGTCCGCCAGCGATAGGTCCTTGCCGTGCTCGTGGACGGCGGCGTTGATCCCGTCCGTTCCGGCGGTCAGGTACGTCCGCTCATCCACGCCCATGGCCTCGTAGCGCGGCCGGCGTCGCAGCAGGGCGGCGATTCCCCGCTCCCATGCCGCGAGGTGAGCGAGGTGGTCCTTCACCGACCAGCCCTCGTATGGGCCTGGCGCGACGAGCTGCGCATCGGTCAAGCGGGAGATGGTCTCGTCCAACGCCGCCCGCGCCGCTTCGATGCGCTCGATCAGCGCCGTCTTGTCTTGCGGCAGGCGCTGCGTGAGGTCGGTCATCGCCCGCCCTCTCCGCTGCTCTTGCGCGCGTAATCGTCGAGCGCGCCATGGAGCGCATCCGCGGCCAGCACGGAGGCGTGGAGCTTGCTTGGCGGCAGGCCGCCCAGCGCCTCGACGAGCGCCTCGCGCGTGAGCGCGGCTGCCTCCTCCAGCGACATGCCGCGCGCCAGCTCGCTGAGCAGGCTGCTGGCCGCGATCGACGCTGCGCAGCCGTCCGACTGCCAGCGCGCCTCCTCGATGCGCGCGCCTTCGATGCGCAGCATGAGCAGCAGCGTGTCGCCGCAGACAGGGTTCGTCATGTAGCCGATCGCGTTCGCATCGTCGAGCGCTCCGCTGTTGCGCGGCCGCTCGAAGTGATCCATGACGATCTCGGAGTAGCCCTCGCTCGTCACAGCTCGATCCCCAACGCGCGGAACGCCTCCTCCAACTGGGAGAGGCTGTTCGGGCTGAACGGGTTCGCGGCGTAAGAGATCGTGCCGTCTTGCTCGACGACGAAGAGCGCCCGGCGCGAGCGATGCGGGTCGTCCTCGGCGAGGGCGTCGTAGGCGCGGGCGGCGCTCAGGTCCGCGTCCGATGCGAGCGCGAAGGGGACGCCGCCCAGGCGCTCGGCGAACGCGCGGTGCGATTCGACGCTGTCCGCGCTCACGGCGATGACGCCGGCGCCCACCTCGCACAGCGCGTCGTGCGCGTCCTTCAGCGCTGCGATCTCGGTCGAGCACGTGGGCGTGGCGTCCTCGAAGTAGAAGGCCAGCAGCACGCGGCCCTGGAGCAGCCGGTCGGGCAGGCGCACGTCGCCGTCCGTGCCCGGCAGGACGAAGTCGGGCGCCTTGTCGCCGGCGCTAGGCATCGTCGCCCGCCGCAAACCCCAACAGATCGCCCGGCTCGACGCCCTTGCGCTGGGCGAGGACGCGGATGCGCCCCAGCCCGGCCGGGTCGATCAGCTCCTGCACGGCGCGCCTGCGCGCGTAGTACTCCTCGAGCGCGTCCGGCGATTCGCGCGCGACGCTGTCCACCCCCGCGCCGATGCCCAGGCTCGCGAGGAAACGCGCCTGCGTCGTGAGGCCGGCCGTGGCCAGGCCATGCCCTTCGCCGGCGCGCATCAGCGTCGTGAAGTCGACGTGGGCCGTGATGTCCTGCTTGCCGATGCGCGCGTAGGGGTCGGTGCTGGGGTTGTGGCGATAGAAGCAGAGCAGCGTGCCGTCGCGGCGCCAGGGCGCGTAGAGTTCGCGCGCCGGGTAGCCGTAATCGAACGTGAGGACGAAGCCGCGACCGAGCGATCGCGCGGCCTGCGCCATCCAATCGACGGCCTGGAGGTTGACCTCGGCCACGCAGCCTTCGCCGGGCGACAGGCCGAGATCGGCGAAGTACCGCGCAATGCCGTTCGTCGAGAGCGGGCGGAGCTGCGCCTCGAACCGGCCGCCGTCGTGCGAGACATATACCTCAAGCAGGTTGCCGTTCGTCTGGGTGACGCGGTGCACCGGGAAGGCGTCGATCAGCTCGTTGCTCAGCAGGCAGCCCTCGATGCTGTCCGGAAGGTGGTCTAGCCACTCGACGTTAGGCGGCGGCGAAAGCTGCGCCAGCGTCTCCTCCTGTCGCCGGCTGAGCGCCGCGCTGATCTCGACGATGCGATAGTGCAGCGCCCCCGCGAAGTCCGGCGCCCGCGTCTGCGCCCAACGGAGGATGTCGCGGGCGAGCAGGCCGGTGCCCGCCCCCTGCTCGACGACGTCGAAGGGCGCCGGGCGGCCCATCAGCTCCCAGCACTGCGCCTGCTGCTTCGCCACCAGCGCTCCGAAGATCGGGTGCACCTCGGGGCTGGTGAGGTAGTCGCCCTGGCGGCCCATCGGCTCGCGCGTCACATAGTAGCCGAGCTGTGGGTGGTAGAGCGCCGTCTCCATGAAGTCGTGAAACGTGATCGCGCCTTCCGCGTGGATGCGCCTGCGCAGCAGCTCGACCAGCGCAGCGCTCTCGGTCGCGGCTTCGAAGTCGTCCGTGGCCCCGTAGCTCATGGCTGCTCCATGGTAGCGAACGGGCGGAGGAGGCGGCGGAGAGTTCATGCAATGGCAACGCATCGGTAACAGGGACGTAAAGCTGACCCGTTAGGCTGGAAGCATGAGCAATCGAATCATCCTCGGCAACCTGGAGATCGAACGGGGCCGCCTCGAAGCCTGGGCCGACGGCCGGCGGGTCGACCTCACGCTCGTCGAGTTCAGGCTCCTCCGCGAGATCGCGGCGGACCCGAACCGAGTCGTTTCGCGTCAGCGACTGCTGGAGATCGTGCGGTCCGGCTCGCCGGCCGCGAAGGACCGCGCGCTGACCACGCAGATGTCGCGGCTGCGGAAGAAGATCGCCGCAAGCCGGCCGTGGCGCATCGAGGCGGTGACGAAGCGCGGCTACGCGCTGAGGAACACGCTGCGAGAGCCTCGCCTGCCGATGTTCGTGCTCGCGCACGCCCCGGTGACGCACACCCGGGCGTTAGTGGAGGGCCGATAGTGATGCTGCGTTGTTCCCGTGTCTCCCGGCGAACCTGGCGCCTGATGGGGCCGGGCGCCCGCGACCAGCCGTAGCAGGCGGGTTCTCGGGTGTAGACGACAACGGAGAGAGCAGGCAGCGCACTTCCCCGCCACCGGTGCCCGCCGCCTGCTCTCTTCGCGTGTTGGGCGCCGGTCGTGCCTCCGGCGCGGGGCAGGTGCTCAGTGGGCGATGGCCGGGATGGGTTCGCGGGCTGGCGGGAATATTGGAACCTTCATGAACGTGAAGATGAGGCCGGCGTACCATTCCTGATCTGGCTTGCTCGGCAGATTGGTGAAGGCAGTGCATCTGCCGTTGACTTCGTCGACGAAGTCGAAGCGCAACTGCGGGCAGTCGCGGCAGGCCCACGCCTGCGGCGGTTCTGCGCTCCGGAACGCGGTCGCCATTCGTGCTGCCACCGCGTCGACCTTCTGGAGTTCGATTGGGGTCCATGCACAATCGAGCCGCTCGAAGACACCAGCACGCAGGCCGCCATTCTGGCCCGCATTCTTCAGGAACAGGCCCCCAACCCACTGGGCCCACACGCCCGACACGTTCCGGACGAGTTGCCAGCGGCGGCCGTCTTCGTCCAGCCACTCAAGCTTGACCAGTCCCGTATTTCGAAAGGTCCAGCCGCCGAGCAGCGCGGCGCCCTCCGGCACGTCGTACAGTGACGCCCATTCGGTCCGCGCATTGTCCGGGTTCAGCTCCCGCCAGTTGAGCGGCAAGTAGCACGAGAGCGTGAGGAGCACATCGTTGCTGCCTTGCTGGGACGCCCACCATCGAAGGGCCGCGTTGATCACCATCGTCATCGGCCACAGGAAGAGCAGGGCGGCGAACAGCGTATAGTAGAGGACCTGCGCGACCATGAGGTGGCCTGACATGGCGATCAGCAACGTGACACCTACCAACGCCGCGAACAAACCCATGATGACGAGGAGCATCACGCCCATCTGCGAAAAGAAGAGGCGGCTTAGTCTCACGCCCGCGCTCTTGTAGAGGTCGAAGAGGACGTAGAGCCCCAGGGGGAGCAGCGGGATTCCAACGTCAGTCTGCCTGAAGTGAGGGTCGCCAATCTTCGCGAAGAGAGCAGCGAGGCCGACGAGGGCGCACATGATCCCGCCGAGGTTCAGCGCGATCGCGCGTACTTCGCGGCCCGCCGCGCTGCTCGGCCGGGCGATTCTCAGGCCGATGAACAGGAGCACGATGGGCACCGGTGCAATGAGGCTGTTGGTGATCGTGAGCGCGATCGTAAGCGGCACCCCGCCCTCCGGCCAGCCTCCGATGCCGAGATGAGGCAGCACCCGCCAGCCGAGCTTCGCGACCACGGCTAAGGCCACCGCTCCGAAGATGAGGGCTTGGGCTCTCGTTAGCCGCATCGTCGTACCTCCATCGCTATGCTCGGCAGGCGACGCCTTTTCGCAGCGACGCTGACCGCTAGCTCACCGCGACTGCGGGCTCGGATGCCGGTGGCGCAGCGGGCGCTCTCGCCCAGATGACGAAAAGTCCCGCGTACCAGGCCGGCTCAGGCTCGTCCGGAAGATTGGTGTAGGCCACGCAGTACGTCCCGTCGATGCCGGTGAAGTCGAAGCGGAGCATCGCGCAGTCCGAGCAGACCCAGCCTGTGGAGGGTCGGTCGCGGAGCGCCGCGTGCCGATCAGCGTCGTCGCTCTCAGGCGAGTACGGCACCCAGGCACAATCGATGTTCTCGAACACACGAAAACGAAGTCCGCGGTCGCCGTTGCGCGACGCGCGGACGAAGGGCCCGGCGATCCACTGAGGCCACGGAGTGGTCGGCGCATGAGGGTACAGCAGCCAGCGCCTTCCCTCTGTGTCTGTGCACTCCAGCTTCATGAGAGGGGCGTCTTTGTGCGACCAGGCTCCGGTGAGCGCGCCGCCCGCCGGCACGTGATCCGCCTTTCGCCACTCTGCTTCGGCGTCGTCGCCGCTGAGCTGCTTCCAGCGGTTGAGCGGCAAGTAGAAGCCCGGCGCGAGCCGCACCTCGCGTTCTCCACGACGCCGAGCACTCCAGCGCAGCGCGGCGTTGAGAGGAATACATGCCAGGAGCGCTATCAGGAAGGTCGGGAACACGAGAGATAGGAGGCGCGAGAGCATGGTGCTGCCCATGGCCTGGAACGCAACGACGAGGGCGATCAGCACCGCACCGAGCAGGATCATGATCGCGGCGGCTACGGCGTTGTGGAGCAGGAAGCCGGTGCTCAGTTGGCCATGCTCATTCCGGTACGCTTCAACGAATGTCCAGATGCCCAGGGGCAAGAAGAGGACCGCGGTGCTGGCGGCCGCCAACTCTGGCTCGAACATCAAGCGGCAACCTATGGTGATTCCCACCAAGGACCAGAGGAGGGCAAGGGCTACCAGGACGTTTTGCCGGGCCTGCTTCCAGACATCGCTCGCCGGCTTCGATGCGAACAACGCGAGCGTGACCAGGGTAGGCGGGCCGAGGAGGAAGATCGAGAAGGAGATGGCATCGCCCGCCTGTACTGCCGGTTCGTCTGAGGGGCGTGCTGCGAATGCGGATACGATGCCCCACACGAACGTGAGCGAGACCGGGGCAAACAACGCCGCAGCGAACAGCTTCTGAGCCTTCGTCAGCCGCAACTTCGTACCTCCATGGGTATTCTCGGCAAGGCGCGCTCACTCTTGGGGCGCCCTTGACCCTCACCCGCGCGCCCCGTCACAATCGATACCGCCATGCCCGCGCGCAGCGATGCGCCGCCTGCCGCGAAGGACGAGCGACTGGAGCTCGAGCCGCGTATCAAGCTCTGGGTGGAGAAGGACGGCCGGCTCGTGCTCAGCGACTACCGGGTGCAGCTCCTTCGCCACATCGCGGAGAGCGGCTCGCTCGCCGAGGCGGCGCAGCGGATGGGCCTCTCGTATCGACGCGCCTGGGGCAAGGTCCGCGAGATCGAACGCAACATTGGCGTGGCGCTGGTGCGAAGCGAGGCCGGCGGGGCCGGCGGCGGAGGCAGCAGGCTGACGCGCGAGGGAGAACGGCTGGTGGCCCTCTACCAGCGCTTTCAGCGCAAGATGGAGACGGACCTGGGAAGGGAGTTCAAGGAGGTGTTCGATGGGTAGCTTTTCGTTTGCCATCGATATGCTAGCAAAGGCATATCGATGGCCGGGTAGGGTCGCGGTCGGCCTGATCGCGGTCGTCGCACTGCTGCTGGCGGCGGGCTGCGGAGGCGGCGGCAGCGAGCTGATCCTGGCGACGACGACGAGCACGCAGGACAGCGGTCTGCTCGACGTGCTGGTGCCCTCGTTCGAGGACGGCAACGACTACAACGTGAAGGTGATCGCCGTCGGCAGCGGCCAGGCGATCGAGATGGGTGAGCGCGGCGACGCGGACGTGCTGCTGGTGCACGCGCCGTCGGCCGAAGAGGAGTTCGTCGATGCCGGGCACGGCACGAACCGCCAGCTCGTCATGCACAACGACTTCATTATCGTCGGGCCGGCGGACGACCCGGCCGGTGTCGCTGACGCCGCCGACGCGACCGCTGCGATGCAGGCGATCGCCGCCGCCGCGGCGCCGTTCGTCAGCCGCGGCGACGACTCCGGCACGCACACGCGCGAGCTTTCCGTGTGGGAGGCCGCGGGCATCGACCCGGTTGGCGAATCTTGGTACGACGAGTCGGGCCAGGGGATGGGCGCGACGCTCCAGATCGCCGGCCAGACGGCCGCCTACACCATCTCCGACCGCGCGACCTACCTCTCGCAGCAGGACAATCTCGACCTGGAGCTGCTCTTCGAGGACGATCCCAAGCTGCTCAACATCTATCATGTGATGCAGGTGAACCCGGACGAGTTCGACGACCTGAACTCCGAAGGCGCGGAGGCGTTCGTCGCGTTCATGATCGGCGACGACGCTCAACAGATGATCGGCGAGTTCGGCGTCGAAGAGTTCGGCGAGCCGCTCTTCGTGCCGGACGCGGGAAAATCGGAAGATGATCTGACGGGTCGGTAGCTCGTTCGACCGTAGCTGCAGACCTTTAGGTCTGCCGGTGCCAACTGGCAGCGTGAAAGGCTAGTCGCTACGAGGCGCCATTGCGAGTCTAGAGGAGGGCGACGTGGACCTGATCTGGGACGGCCTGCGCGAGGCGTTTCGCATCCTGGGCACGGGTGACCGCGACGTCTGGCGAACGGCGCTGCGCTCGCTGCTCATCTCCGGCTCCGCGACGGTGATCGCCCTCGTCATCGGCATCGTCGCCGGGGCAGCGCTCGCCTTCGGGCGGTTCCCTGGGCGGAACTTGACCGTGACGCTGGTGAACACGGGAATGGGCCTGCCGCCCGTCGTCGTCGGGCTGATGGTGGCGATCCTGTTCTGGCGCAGCGGTCCGTTCGGCGCGCTCCACCTGATCTACACGCCGGCGGCGATGGTGATCGCGCAGACGGTGATCGCCGCACCGCTGGTGACGGGCTTTACCGTCGCCGCGCTGGGGGCGCTGCCACCCCGGTTGCGGCCGCAGCTTTACGCGCTGGGGGCGTCGCGTCTGCAGATGCTCTGGCTGGTGCTGCTGGAGGCGCGGCTGCCGCTGCTCGCCGCAATCATGGCCGGCTTCGGCGCGGCCGTCTCCGAGGTGGGGGCGTCGCTGATGGTGGGCGGCAACCTCGCGGGCGAGACGCGCGTGCTCACGACCTCCGTCGTGCTGGAAGTGCAGCGCGGCGACTTCGACACGGCGATCGCGCTCTCGATCATCCTGCTCGTGATGATCTTCGCGGTGAACCTCGTCCTGACGAGCGTCCAGCAGCGACAGCGCCCCCAATGACCGCGAAGCTCTCGCTGCGCGACGTCGTCGTGCGACGAGGGGGCGCGGAGCTGCTGCGCGTGCCCGAGCTGGACGTCGTGGAGGGCGAGGTGCTCGCCCTGCTCGGCCCGAACGGCGCGGGAAAGAGCACGCTGCTCCAGGTGCTGGCGCTGCTCGAACGCCCGAGCGAGGGCGCCGTCCGTTTCGAGGGCGAGCCTGTCGCCGGACGAGACCTGGCCTTGCGCCGGCGGATGGCGGTCGTCTTTCAGGAGTCGTTGCTGCTCGACAAGTCGGTCGAGTCGAACGTCGCGCTGGGCCTGGCGCTGCGCGGCGTCGGCCGGCGCGAGCGGATCGAGCGCGCGCGGCGCTGGCTCGCCCGCTTCGGCATCGAAGCGCTCGCGCGGCGTTCGGCCCGCAGCATCTCGGGCGGCGAGGCGCAGCGGGCGTCGCTCGCCCGCGCGTTCGTGCTGGAGCCGGAGGTGCTGCTGCTGGACGAGCCATTCAGCGCGCTCGACCAACCGACGCGCGAGGCGCTCGTCGACGAGCTGGCGACCGTGCTGCGCGAGACCGGCATCACCAGCGTCTTCGTCACGCACGACCGCGACGAGGCGGCGCGGCTCGCGCATCGCGTGGCGGTGCTGGCGGGCGGACGGTTGCGCCAGGTCGGGCCCGCGGCGGAGGTCTTCGCCGCGCCGGCCGACGAGACCGTCGCCGCCTACGTAGGTGTCGAGACGGTCGCGCCGGGCCGTGTCATCGAATCGAGCGAGGGGCTCGTGGCGCTCCAGGTGGGCGACGCGCGGGTCGAGGCGGCGTCGAACAGCTTCACGGCGAGCGAGGCGCTCGTCTGCCTGCGACCGGAGGACGTGGTGCTGTCGCCGGGGCACGGCATCGTCGCGGACAGCGCACGGAACCACCTGCGCGGCGTCGTCCGCCGCGTCACACCCGCGGGCGGCGAGGTGCGCGTCGAGGTGGACTGCGGCTTCCCGCTGATCGCGAGCATCACGCGCCGGTCGCTGGAGGAGTTGGGCCTGGACGCCGGCTCGGCCGTCACGGCCTCGTTCAAGGCGACGGCGGTGCACCTGATCCCGCGGGGCCCTTCGTCACCCTGAGCGCAGCGAAGGGTCTCGCTACTAGATGCCAAAACGCTGCATCCCGGTCAGAGACCAGGGGATGCCTCTCGCTCAGACGCGAGATTCTTTGCTTCGTTCAGAATGACAGAGGTGGTCTAGCCCTGTAACCCGAGGATGTTCACGAGCACGCGGCGCTCGCGCGGGCGGTCGAGCTCAATCAGGAAGATGCGCTGCCACTGGCCCAGGGCGAGCCGTCCGTCCAGGATCGGGATCGTCTCGCTCGTGCTGAGGAAGAGGTGCTGGCAGTGGGCGTGGCCATTCGCGCACTCGTCTTCGTCCATGTTCACGGTGCGGCGCGTGAAATCGTTGTGGTCGTACTCGCCGTTCTGAGGCGCGATCTCGTGCAGGCGGCGCGCCATGTCGTCGAGAAGCAGCGGCTCGTTCTCGTTCACGCGGACGGCGGCGGTGGTGTGGTTGCTGAAGACGGTCACCTGGCCGAAGATGACCCCCGAGTCGCTCACGACGCGTTCGACGTCGTCGGTGATGTCGATGAACTCCGGCGCCGTGGTCGTCGGGACGTAGAGGGCTTCGCAAAGGACGGCGAACTGTTGTCCAAAGGAGGAAGCGACGCTCTCGCGGCGGGTGGCGACTTCAGTGAGGGTCTGTTCCATGCGCTGTCTCACTCCTCCCAGCGTCGATTGGGGCGCCCCTCCGAGGCGCGGCTGTAGTGTATCACGTCGCTCTCCTATAACCGAGCTTACCCGTGCCTTTCGTTGACCGCAAGCGGTGGTTTGCTCAGTCAACGACGAGGTTCGGGCGAGGGATCGCTCAGCTTCGTGCCGGGTCCCACCCGCTCAAGCAGCGCCGTATATCCGCTCGCTGCGAGGATGGAGAGAACAGGCAGCAGGGCGAGGTGATAGCGGGCATCGCCAAAGAAGAGGACGCCAAACATGAATGACCAGAGGCCGACTGTTCCGAACAGTAACGTGTAGCCAGAGCGCGAAGACGAGGAAGGACGCAGGGCAACTGCCAGCAGGGCACCAGCCAGCACAAACCAATAGTACGCCTCAGCGATGACGCGCGCCTGGCCGAACGAGGGCGGACCGGACCACGACGGCTCGATCAGCAACCGTCCATAGGCAGTCCATACGGGGTCGTACGCGTACAGCCGCCGGAGCTTTGCGGGCGTTCGACCTAGGTCGGCGAGAGGGTTCGACATGAAGTCGTCCACTGCTCTCCGCATGGCGGCGCGGTCGATCTCCAGAGAGCGTTCCGGCTCTGGCAGGTCTCGGTAGCCGGACGCAAGGTCGTAGTAGGGGTTGAGGTCGCCGGTGCCTCGGCCGACGAAGAAAGATACCCCGGTTCTGGTCGTGAGAAACACAGGAGCGTCAAACGCCAGCGTGTTGCGGGCCGCCCACGGGACCACGAATACCGCCATACCGCAGACGACGAAGGCAACCAGCCGGCACGTTACTCTCCAGGACAGGCCGCGAGCAAGCAGTAGCGCGAAGATTAAGGTGGGAAGGAGGAGCGCCTCGGTCCGGATCAGCGTGGCGGCGCCCACCATCAGCCCTAGGACAAACGCTCTCCAGCCAAGGACGTTGCCGCTCGCGACGAAAAGGATGAAGGCAAGAACGAAGGCGAACATCACCTCCGTGAGCAGGACGGCTGACCACAAGATGTGAACCGGGAAGAGCGCCAGGATCAGGCCGGCCCCGAGCCCCACCCTGGTATCGAAAAGGCGCGCGCCCAGCAGGAAGGTCACCACGCAGGTGGCGGAGGCCACAACGGCGCTAAAGATTTGCGCTGATAGCACGTTCGGGCCGGAGAGCAAGTAGAAGACGCTCAGGATAGCCGGCCAGCCCAGCGGAGCGCGCGCGGTCGGAGCACCCGCCGGGTCCACGTAGCCATCGCCCTGAGCCAGGGAGCGCGCCGTGAACATGTAGTAGCTCATGTCGTCGCGCGGCGCCTCCGTGGCTTCCTGCGGGTGCTCATAAATGTCGTTCCAGACTCCGGCCACGTCAGGACTGACCACCCAGGCGAGTCGAGGCGCGAGAGCGAGAAGGAAGACCAGGGTCGCCAGCAGAACGGGCGCGCGCGTTGCTGCTACCCGGGCAGAGGACCAGAGACGGGCCATACGACGCTACAGACCAGCGCGGACGCGACCTGCCATGTGCCCCCTTTTCCGCTCAGACTGATTACCCTGAGCAGCTTGCAGTCGTAAGACCTTAGCAGATGGCAGCAACTCTTGCCACGTCGCCTAGATACGTCATCTCGGCCAGCGGGTCCGGGCGCGATCCAGCGCCTACAGCGGCTGGCGCCCCGCGAAGCCCGTGTCCAGCTCGTGCCAGTAGCCGATGCCTTCCTCGCCCAGCTTCCAGCAGAGGTAGACGGTGCGCCCGTCGCGCTCCGATTGGAAGTCGATCAGCCCCTCTTCGAGGCCCTTCAGCTCGCAGCCGATCTCGTTCAGCTCGGCCAGCAGCTCGTTCAGGCGTTCGACGAGGCGCTGCGCGTCGTCCTTCTTGCGCTTGACCTCCGGCTCCAGGACGTGGCCGTTGCCCGCGGACGAGGCCGTCAGCTCGTCGAGCTGCTCGCGCAGGGCGTCGACGGCAGGCTTCGCGGCCTGCATCTCGACGAGCATTTCGCTGAGGCGTGGCAGGAGGGCGGTCGCTTCCTCGATGGTGAAGAGGCGGGGCATGGCGCGATCGGCGCCAGTGTAGCAGAGAACCCGCCGGGCCACAGACGTTCACAGATTGACACAGGTGGTTAGGAAGGCCCGACGCCGTAGGGGCGAGAGCCTGCCCTGAGCGAAGTCGAAGGGTCCGGTCACCCTGGGCGACTGTAGGGGCGACCATCTGGTCGCCCTGGGCGACGCAGTCGCCGCAACTGCGCGCGACCCCGCGGTCAACGCCTTCCAGCGCGCGGCCGGCTTCCACGGAGCGGCCATGATCCGTGTTGCATCTGTGCCAATCTGTGTGCATCTGTGGCTGATATCCGGCGTCTGCTACCATGCAATCGTTATGTCTGAAGCCCCCGTAACCGAGCTGATGGTGCGCGGCATCGTCGTCGGCGTGTTCGCCGAAAACTGCTGGGTGATCGGGTCGCGGCGCAGCGGCGAGGGCATCGTCGTCGACCCGGGCGACCAGCCGGAGGAGATCCTGGCGCTGGCGAAAGACATGGGCGTGAACGTCAAGCTGATCGTCAACTCGCACGCGCACATCGACCACATCCTGGGCGTGCGTGGTGTGCAGCAGGCGACGAACGCGAAGTTCCTCCTCCACCCGGGCGATCTGGAGATCGCGCGGACCGGGCATCTGGCGGCCGCGCGCATGCTCGGGCGCGACGTCGAGCCGCCGCCCGACCCGGACGCCGGGCTCTCGGACGGCGATGAGGTGGCGGTGGACGGCCTGAAGCTGACGGTGATCCACACGCCGGGCCATACGCCGGGCAGCGTCTCGTTCTACACGGAAGGCCTGCTCTTCAGCGGCGACACGCTCTTCCGAGGCTCGATAGGCCGTACCGACCTGCCCGGCGGCGACTACCGGCAGGAGATGGCGAGCATCGTCGACAAGCTGCTCGCGCTGCCCGACGACACCGTCGTCCTGCCCGGCCACATGGAGGAGACGCGCATCGGCCAGGAGCGCGCGGCCAACCCCTTCGTCCTGGAGGAGCTCGAGCGCCGGCGGGCCGAGTGAGGAGCGTTACGTGGCTGGCGGTGGATCGCTGGGGCTCGTAAGGGAAAAGCTGGACTGGGCCGGACATCACCTGAATGCTCTCGAACACGAGATCCAAGCCTTCAAAGACACGGACCCGATTCCCGTTGGCAGAGAGTTTGACCTGAAGACGACGGAGGAGGTTTGGTACGTCGATGGCGTTTCCCAAGAGCCGCCCAGGAGGCTAAGTTTCATCGCGGGAGATTTCCTCTCGAACCTCAGGGCCAGCCTGGACTACTTGGTCTGGCAACTTGTGTTGGAGAACGGGGGCACGCCGGAGCGGAGCAACGCGTTCCCTATCTGTGCCAAGCCGTCCGCTTGGGCCTCCGCCCTTAGCAGGGACAGGCTAAAGGGGACAAGCGACAAGGCGGTAACAGCGATCAAGGGGCTCCAGCCATGCTTCGGAACGAATCCGTACAGGAACCAATGGCTTCAGTGGATCGACGACCTCGCCGTAATCGATAAACACCGACACCTGCACCTGTTCACTGCTGGTACTGAGGGAGGATTCTTTCTGCCAGGAGTCCCGATGGACTCCGTGTTCGAGATCCGAAATGGCCGTGTTGAGAACGGCACGGAGTTGGCCCGCCTCGGCGGTCACCATCCCGGCGTGAATTTCGCTCCGGCAATTGGCATAGCCTTCCGGGCGGGTGGAGCAGCGAGCGATGAGTCCGTCCGAATGACGTTCTACGCAATTCGTGAAATGGTCAAAATTATACTGGAAGAGTTCTCCGAACTCTTCTCTTAGCCCAGCATTCCCATCGAGCGGATTTTGGCCGAGCTTCGACGAAAAGGGGAGTTGGCATCGCACTGGGCCGCCTCCAGCGTCCAGCCTCGAACCCCGAGCTTCGAGCCGCTAGCTTCGAGCGTCTACAGTTCGTACCTGGTGCCGACGCTGGTCTGGATGAACGCGTCCGGCCCTCACCCCTGCCTACCAGCTTCCCCTCTCCCATTGGGAGAGGGGCGTGAGCTAGGAAGACGTTTCATGCAGCCGCCGACTCGGGGTGAGGGTCGCGGCGCTCCCGCCTCGAGCTTCGAGCCTCGAGAACCCGCCTACAGCTCGTACCGCGTGCCGGCGCTGGTCTGGATCCCTCACTCCTGCCCTTCGCTTCGCTCGAGGGCGGGCTCTGCCGGCATCCCCTCTCCCATTGGGAGAGCGGCGCGATCGAGGCGGGCGTTGCATGGAGGCGCAGAGTCGGGGTGAGGGTCGCGGCGCTCCCGCCTCGAGCTTCGAGCCTCGAGGACCCGCTACAGCTCGTACCTGGTGCCGACGCTGTTCTGGATGAAGGCGTCGGGGAGGCAGGCTGCCAGCGCGTGGATGGCGCGCCAGCCGGTGCAGTGCGCGGGCACCAGCACCTCCGGCGCCAGCGCGGCGAGCGCCTCGCAGGTCGCGCCGATGATCGGCTCGAAGAGGGGGCCGTTCAGGTGGAAGCCGCCAATGACTGCATAGACGCGCTCGACGCCGGTCAGCTTCTGCGCGTAACGCACGATGTTGACGACGCCGGCGTGGCCGCAGCCGGTGAGCACGACGAGCCCCTTGTCGCGGACGTGGAGGATGGCGGCCTGGTCGTCGAGGATGAGTGGGTCGGGCTGCCAGTCGCCGTCGCGGAACGCCTGGTGGATCGGGAAGCCCTTCTCGAACTCCGTCGTGCGGTCCACCTCGCCCGTGATCAGCAGCGAGTTGTCGAGCAGGAACGACGGCTGCCGCTCCTCGATCACCTCGAAACCGGCGCCCTGCAGCGCGGACTTGCTCGTCGAGGGCAGCTCGAACGGGTCGCGCCCGGGGATGGCGATCCGGCGTCGCGACCAGAACTCAGGGTGGATGATCACCGGCAGGTTCGGCCGGCCGAGCGCGCGTACCAGCCCGTCGAGGCCGACGGTGTGGTCGAAGTGGCCGTGGCTGAGCACGATCGTCTCGAAGTCCTTCGGCGAGAGGTCGAGGCGGCGCATGTTCTCGACGAGGCCGTCGGGCGTCACGCCCGCGTCGAAGAGCACCCGATGCTCTCGCCTGTTCTTCGTGACGCTGATCAGCGCCGAGAAGCCGTGCTCCGCGAGCAGCGCCTCGGTGACCTCGCCCGCCTCGAGCAGCGGCGCTCGCACGCGCGGCGGCCGCACCGTCGACGCGAGGCCGACACGCTTCGCCGGGCCCTGGTCCAGCAGCAGGCTGTCGGTCACGTTGTCGACGAGGACGGTGATGTGAACGGAGTCGACCGGTTCGAGATGGATCGTGGTCACTGCTCTACCTCCTTACCAGGATATGGCGCGGCTTTGCATGCCAAACGCCGCCCGTTCGAGGGCCGAACCAGCGACTAGCAACTAGCGCGCGACGGTCAGTACTCGCTCACACCGGTGAAGGTCCACCCTCTGATCTTGAGCGCGGGCACCCGGCTGACGCCGATGATCGCCTTGCAGAGCATCGAGGTCTTGCCGATCGCCTCGACGTTGTTCATCGCCTCGAGGTAGCTCTGGGTGAAGCGCAGGTTCCTCACCGGCGAAGTGATCTTGCCGTCCTCGATGAGGAAGGTGCCGTCTCGCGTCATGCCCGTAACGACGACGTTGAGCGGGTGGACGGGCCGCGTGTACCAGAAGCGGCTGACGAAGACGCCGCGCCTCGTTGAGGCGACCATCGACGAGATGGTCGCCTCGCCGGTGCCGAGGAACATATTCGATGGCACCGGGCCGAACGTGTTGCCCGAAGGCAGCGCGTGGCCGGTCGACTCGCGGCCCCGCCCGTCCGGCAGGCGGGCGTCCTTCCCCGCGGTGTAGCTGTCCCAGACCACCTCGCGCGCGATGCCCTGTTCGACGAACGTCACCTTGCGCTTGGGCACGCCCTCGAAGTCGAACGGGTTGGGCACGCTCTCCGGCGAGAGGCCGTCGTCCCAGATCGAGATGTTCTCGCCCATCACCCGCTCGCCGATGCGCCCCGACATGAAGCTGCGCTTCTCCTGGAACGCCTGCGCCCCGAACGACAGGTACATGAAGAAGTCGAGGATGTCGGTGACGGCGTACTCCTGGAAGACGACGTCGTACTCGCCGGGCGCGAGCTCGACCTGCTTCACGTTGCGCAGCGCCTTGTCGACGGCCTCGCGCGCAACCTCCTCGCCGTCGATCTCGCCCACGTCGGTGCTGATGCGCTCGGCGTGCCCGGAGCCGTTCTCGCCCATGATCACGGTGTTGATGTCGGCCAGCGTATCGCAGTGATAGGCGGAGATGCCGAGCGAGTTCGCGACGGCCATCTCCGCTGTCGCCGTGCGGAAGGCTCCCGCCGCGACGAGCCCGGCGCGCGAGGCGGCGTCGCAGACCTGGGCGACGACGGCGGCGCGCTCCTCCGGGCCGGTGCGGGCCGTGCGCTCGACGTAGGCGTCGGCGTGGGGGACCGGGCGCGGCCCGGGCAGCGACAGGAAGTCGGGGTTCTCTTTCTGGTGACGGGCGAGGTCGCGCGCGCGGTCTACGACGGCGCGCAGCCCTTCGTCGGAGAGGTCGTTGCTGGAGGCGACGCCGATCTTTTTGCCGACGACGGCGCGCACGCGCACGTCGGCGTCGCTCTGCTCGACGTTCTGATGGATGTAGTTGTTGGCGAAGCGGGTGAGGGCGCTGTTCGGCGCGAAGATCACGACCTCTGTCTGGTCGGCCTGGCTCATCGAGAGCACGCGGTCGCAGATGTTCTTCAGCTCAGTCTCGCCCAGCATCTGTCAGTCCTCCTCCGGCACGTAGGTACGGTAGTAGCCGACCTGCTCGAATCCCATCCGGCGGTAGATCGGCTCGCCCATCTCGGATGCCTGCAGGTTCGCGATCGCGCAGCCGGCGGCCGCGCCCTCGTTGAGCGCGTGGCGCGTCATCGCCTCACCGAAGCCGCGCCGGCGCGCCTCCTCAACCGTCGCGACGTAGTAAACGCCGGCGACGCCTTCGGTAAAGACGAGCTGCGACGTGGCGACAGGCCGCCCGTCCCGGTAGCCGACGTAGCCGCGCCATTCGGGCGCCTCGATCAAACGCGGCGTGAAGACACCGGACAGTGTCGTCGTCTTCCACTCGAATCCCTCCGCGACGACCGCCGTGTGGTCGCGCAGCGTCGCTTCGTCGTCTACGAGCCGGACCGTGAGCTCCGAGACACTGGCATCCGCGCGCAGCGGGCTCAGGGCGAGGCATGGAATGCCGCCGTGCCGCTGCAGGCCCCATTCCGCCAGATCGTCCTCCGAAGGCGCGGGCGCCCCTTCGAGAAAGCGGAGGCGGAACGGCAAACCGCGATCGCGGAAGTAGGCGGACACCTCGGACAGCGTCTCGACCGGGCGCTCCGGGCGCTGTTGCAGGAAGACGTTGTTGAACGACCGCATGGGCACGCTCGACGCCGCGATCGTCAGGCCGTCGCGCTCCCAGCACTCGCCGCCGTCGCAGGCGGACGCCCAGACCTGGGTCGCGCACACCAGGTTCGCGTCCGCGCCCG
This sequence comes from Dehalococcoidia bacterium, assembly GCA_040882355.1. Taxonomy (GTDB): domain Bacteria; phylum Chloroflexota; class Dehalococcoidia; order DSTF01; family RBG-16-68-14; genus JBBEBM01. The sequence continues at coordinate 133,041 of JBBEBM010000004.1, forward strand.
CGACGAGCGCTTCCGCCGTCATCATTGCGTGAACTCGTCCCATGTGCGCGTCCCGCCCCCGTCCAACAACGGCGCAACGGTGCGCATCGACTGAATGTAGTTGGCGTCGGCCACGGCCGCGAGGTCTTCAGTCATGCGATGCTGTCGAGCTTGAGCACGCGCTTTGCGTTCTCGATGAGGATCTTCTGCTTGACCGCCTCGTCGAAGCCGAGGGCGTCGAAGTCGCTCAGCCAGCGTTCCGGGCTGATCACGGGGTAATCGGAGCCGAACATCACCTTGTCCTGCACCAGCGTCTTCGCGTACTGCACCAGCAGCGGCGAGAAGTACTTCGGCGACCAGCCCGAGAGGTCCATGTAGACGTTGGGCTTGTGGACGAGCATCGCGAGCTGCTCGTCCTGCCAGGGGAAGCTGGGGTGGGCCATGATGATCGTCAGCTCCGGGAAGTCGGCGGCGACGTCATCGATGTGCGGGATGGGTCGGGCGTATTTGAGCTTGATCCCGCCGCCTCCCGGCCGGCCCACGCCGACGCCGGTCGTCCCCGTGTGGAAGAGGACGACCAGGCCCAATCCCTGGGCGACCTCCCAGAGCGGGTAGAAGCGCTCGTCGTTCGGGTAGAACGCCTGCTGCTGCGGATGGAACTTGAGGCCGCGCAGCCCCAGCTCCGTCGCGCAGCGCTCGACCTCCCGGATCGCCGCGCGCCCCTTCCACGGATCGACGGACGCGAAGCCGGCGAACTGCTTCGGGTAGCGTTGCACGACTTCGGCAATGTAGTCGTTCGGGACCGGCGGCGCGCCGCTCGCCGTCTCAGAGTCGATGTGGAAGAGCACGCCGAAGATGTCGAGCGAAGCGTAGTAGTCAGCCATCTGCTCCGCCGTCTCGTGGGCGAGGGCCGAGCGAAAGTAGGCGCGCACGGCCGGGTCGCTCACGAGCGACGCGTGGCCCGGCGCCGGCGGATGGATGTGGACGTCGATGGCGCGCATCAGGCGTCCCGCCTTCGCTTGCCGCGCTCAGTCTCAAGCTCATGCAGGCGAGCGTCGCTGATGCCGAAGTGGTGCGCGACCTCGTGGATCACGGTGTCGCGCACGCGCATGACAAGGTCGTCGTCGTCGCGCGAGTGCCGTTCGAGCGGGCCCTGGAAGATCGTGATCCGGTCGGGCGGCACCATGCCGTAGGCGGAGTTGCGCCTGGTGAGCGGGACACCCTGGTAGAGGCCGAGCAGCGTGCGCCCCGGCCCGAGCCCAAGCGACGCAAGCTGCGCCTGCGAAGGCCAGTCCTCCACCTGCACGTCTACGTTGTCCACGCGCTCCGCGATCGCCTCCGGCAGCTCGTCGAGCGCCCGGCGCACCAGCTCCTCGAAATGCTCGCGCTCCACAGCGATATCCATCTTAGCAGGCGAGAGCAAGATGGAGAGGGCGTTTCCGTCGGTCAACCGGTCAGCTTGACGGCGCGCAGGCCGGCCACGCGGTCGAACTCCGGGTCCTTGTGCACGAGCTCGGCGTCGTGCATGAGCGCGAGCGCCGCGATCCAGGCGTCGGCGAGCGAAAGGCCGCCGCCCGCCTTCACTTCGGCGGCGCGGCGGCGCCAGGCGGGCGCCGACTCGACGATCGTAACGGGCCACGCCTCGACTAGTCTGATGGCGGCGAGCGCTTCCTCAGCCGGGGCGTCCCGCAAGACTCGGTAGTGGAACTCCATCAGGGTGATGAACGCTAGGAAGACCTCGTTGCTGTCATCCAACAACAGACCCGTGACGGTCTCGTAGCCGGGCTCCTGGAAGAAGACGGCTAGGACTGCGGACGTGTCGAGTACGTACGCCAACGGCGCTCCTCGTCGGCTTCGAGCTCGCGCTCGCGCACCCGTTCAGCCTGTCGCTCTTTCATGAACTTCTCAAAGGTGTAGCCGGTACCCTTCAGGAAGCCGACGGCCGCCTGTACTGGGTTCTTCGGTATTGGCATCACGTGGATCACCCCCTCGCGTACTTCCCAGCGCAGGCGGGTGCCGTGCTCGATGGCGAGCGCGTCCCGGACCTGCTTCGGGATCACGGTCTGGCCGCGCTCGTAGACGCCGGAGGTCTCAGGCTCGGTGTGCCCGGGCGTCTCCTCCGGCGGAGAGCCGGCGTCGTACTTGGCGCGTCTCTTTCGTGCCATGGTACGACGATTGTAGCAGTGTCAGACGGTCGTGTCAAGCGTCAGTCTGATTTGATGTTGGTCAGACGACGTGCCTACTGCATGATCCCGACCTGGACGTTGCGGAAGCGGGCGGGCGCGGCGCCGTGGCCGGTGTGCGCCACCTGCTCCGGCTGGCCCTTGCCGCAGTTTGGAGTGCCCCAGACGACCCAGTCGCCGGGCCCGCAGACGCCATCGCAGGAACCCCAGAAGCGAGGCGTGATGCCGGTGTACGTCGCGTTCTTGAGGAGGTCGCCGAGCTTGCCGTTCTTGATCTCGCGCCCGATCTCCGTGCCGAACTGGAAGTTGAGGCGCCGGTCGTCGATGCTCCAGCTCCTGTTCGTCTCCATGTAGATGCCGTCTTCCGTGTCGGCGATCAGGTCAGCGAGCGACCAGCCGCCCGGGTCCAGGCTGACGTTGGTCATGCGGATCAGCGGAATGCGGTTCCAGCCGGACGCGCGCATCGAGCCGTTGCTCGTCTGGCCGAGCGCCGTCGCCGTCTCCCGCGACGTCAGGTAGCCGACGAAGGTACCGTTCCGGACGATCGGCGTCGAGTGAGCGGGCACGCCCTCGTCGTCATAGCCGAACGTGCCCAGGCCGCCGGGGATCGTCGCGTCGGCGGTGATGTTGATGGCGGGCGAGCCGTAGGCGAAGCTACCCAGCTTGTCGACGGTGAGGAAGCTGGTGCCCGCGTAAGCCGCCTCGGTGCCGAGCACTCGGTCGAGCTCTATCGGGTGGCCACACGACTCGTGGATCTGGAGCGCGACTTGCGTGCCGTCCAGGATCACCGTGGTGACGCCGGACGGGCAGGGCTTCGCGCGCAGCAGCGCCGCGGCCTCCTCCCCGACGCGCTGGGCGTTGCCGGGGAGGTCCCATCGCTCGACGAACTCCCAGCCTTCAGTGCCCTGGTGCCGCCCGACGCTGTTCGGATACGAGCGCCGCTGCACCTCGCCTTCGTCGACGGCCGTCGCTTCTAGGCCGCAGCCTGTCTCGACGAGCGTCTGCTGGATCTCGCTGCCCTCGCTGCTGACGAAGAGCTTCTCATCGCGCTGGCAGTAGCAGCTCGCCTCCGCCATCACGATCCCCGGCGTCCTTGTCATCCCCTCGTTTGCGCGAAGCAGGAGCGCGATCTTGTCGTCGAGCGAGACGGCGAACGGGTCCTGCACGACCGGCGTGGCGTAGCTGTCGACGTTAGCGACGGACGGGCCGAGGTCGGCTGGAGTGCCGCGCACCGTCGCGGACGCGCGGGCGATGCGCACCGCTTCGGCGGCGACGCGGTCCGCCTCATCCATGGTCATGCGATGGCTGCTGGCGAAGCCCCAGTAGCCATCGACCGTCACCCGCACGCCGAAGCCGATCGACTCGTCGTAGGTGAGGCCCTCGACGTTCTGGAGGCGCACCGTCACCGACTCCGCCTGCTGGCGCAGCACGCGCACGTCGGCGTAGCCGGCGCCCTTGCTGCGCGCGGTGTCGAGGGCGCGGAGGGCGAGATCACGCATCGGCCTGACTCCTGCTGAACGAGGCTCGGTCGGCGAACGTCGCGCCGCCTTCGGGCATCATATCCGCGCGGACGCTGGTGTCAACGTCACGCGCGCGTTGGTTCATCCGTCCCGCGCCCAAGTTGCAGGGTTTGATTGACCAGGCCGTTTGGCAAAAACGCCTCTTCGACAAGCTCAGGACAGGCCATTCTCAGCGGGTGACGCCCGAAGCTGGCCAGGCCCGGAGCGCCCGGCTGTGAGTCTGAGCGGTCGTTTGATTGATCGCTGCGCCGACCAGGACCGCGGGCCGCGTTCGGTCTGCGGCCGGCAAGCGTTCCGCTTCATTTCGTTTCGCAAAAACGCCTATCTGCTGGACATAACGTCGATCGATGTCCGGCAGCGAGTCTGCGAGAGACGCGCTTACCGGCCTCCTCCTACGAATAGTCATCGAGGGCCAGGGTAAGGGCGGGGCAGCAGAGCGCGAAGGCGGGGATGGCGCGGGGGCGCTGCTCCCACTCGTAGGTCCCACTCGTAGGCTGAAGTCCTTGACGCCGCTGGAGCGGTCGCAGCGCCCTGGCCAACTAGGCTTCGAAGCAGTCTGTGGTGGGTGGGCGTGCCGTCTCTTTCGTCGGAAGCTTCACCTCAAGAGCATGAGGCAGGCTACTGGCCGGGTGTCGAATCAGGGAGGCTGTCCGTGACGATGAACTCGTCACCTTTCTGCTCGATTATGAGCCTCTTTCCCGAATCATTCCACTCCCCGCACGACGCCGTTCTTCTATAGACCTCGCGTCCTCCCTCTTTGACGGTGATGATCACGGGGATCGGTCTGTCGTCCACCTGATCTCTGGCCCCCCCGCCACAGTCCCTCCCCCAGTCTGCACTCGACTGCGGTTTTAGTTCTTGCAGGCAGTTGGCCGCTGCCGCGTCTAGTGGTGGTGACGGGTAGTAGCAAAGGGGTGCGTCAGTACGGTTGTCCAAGTTGAATAACACCTCTCCCTGATGGAAGGGGAACCAGCCACAGCCAGCGACAATGACCGTCAACGGCACCAGCAGAGTCGCGAGGCACCGCCGTGCCCACCTCGCGGCGCCCCGGGCGGAACTCATGGCGGAGCGGCTCCTAGACCGGCTTGTATCACTTGTCGTCAGCCCCATCGGCAATAGGATAGCAACGCTGCCTTTCCCGCCAGGTTGGTGGTCGTGCCGTTATTATCGACCACTTGCGTGCGCCTGCGCCTGCGCATCGGCGTCTGGCTGCGATCGGGCGGCGGCGCAGGCGTGGCTGCGGGCCTGTGTGGTTGTACTCAAACGTCACGACAGCGGCGGGTCGTCGACGAGGGCCAGCTCCTCCGGCGAGGCGAGCTCGCGCAACATCTGGGGGAAGAGGGGCGGGTAGAGGTCGTACAGGTAGCGGTACATCTCGATGACCAGCGCCTGGGTGTCGGCGACGGCGCCCCAGGCGCGCTGGATCTCGTCGGTGGCGAGGTAGGCGCCGCGGCAGTGGTCGCGCAGCGCTTCGAGCAGGTCGCCCAGGTCATCCGGCGCGTGCGGCGCCTTCGCCGCGGCGAGCCTTCCGTTTGCGTTCTGCGCCGCCCTGATCGCAGTCGTGGCTTGGCCGCGGCGCTCCTCGGCGCGGGCGAGGTGGTGGTGCGCCCACGAGACGTCGTCGCCGGCGCGCTCGCCGAGGCGCCCGATGCCCTGCCGAAGGTAGTCGACGCGGCGGTCGATGAAGAGCTCCAGCAGTCGCTCGAGGCCGACGAGCGAGGTCGGATCGAGCGGTTCGAACTCGGCGCAGGCCGCCTCTGCCTTCGCGTCGTCGCGCAGGTCTTCAAGCAACAGCTCCGCGATGCGGTGGCCGTGCAGGTAGGGGCGCTTCTGGCGGTCCTCGTCCGGCTGCCAGCCCCAGTTGTCCGCCTGCTTCATACTCCGGCTGTGCAGCGCGAGGCGTTCGCCTTTGCTCAGGCCTTCGTAACGATAGCCGCGCTCCCACCACGCCTGCGCAGAGAGCGGCACGACGAGCGGGTAGCCGAAGGCGCGTAGGAGCGCGTCGAAGACCTCGACGTGGAAGCGGCCCCACTCCCAGTAGATGAAGGGCCAGCGCCGGAAGACCTCCAGGTCGAAGTCGTAGCCGTCGATGGGGCCGGCGTCCAGCGGCGGGTAGTGGCCGTCGCAGCGGAGGACGGGGCGGATCTCCGGCGCCCACGACACCTGGTGAAAGCGCAGGCGTGGCAGCGCCTTCGTCCGCGCGCCGGTGCGGTCGATGTACTCGTCCGGCGTGACGATGTGGAGGCGGGCGTCGCCGGGTCGCAGGCGTGAGAGCGCTTCGCCGATGATCTCCAGGGCGTCCTCGCCGTAGTCCATCAGCTCCAGGTCCTGGATGTAGAGCAGCAGGCCGCCGTCCGGCGCCTCCGCGATCGCTCGCTCGAGCACGCCGCGATACTCGTCGATCGCCTGCTCGCGCGTGATCGGGAAGTCGACGTGGCGCTGCTCGCGATACTCCTCGTTGAACACCCAGTACATGCCCAGGATGTAGCCTTGCAGTTTCAGCCCTTCCGGCTTCCACTTCGTGATCGGGCGCCAGATGTCCTGCGAGACGCCGAAGTGGCGGGGCAGCCCGATGATATCGTGCGCCATTACGAACGGCCCGTAAGGCGGGTTGCCCTCGCCGCCATCGAAGCGATAGCGGGCCTTGCGCGGGCTCAGGTTCGGGAAGACGATGTAGTCGATGCCCGCCCGTGCGAACGCCTCCAGCTTATGGGCGTCGATTGAGCCTTCCATCGGGAAGGCGCCGCGGTACTTGGGCGCGGGCGCGCCCATCACGTCGTGAACGAACTCCTGGTTCAGGCGGATCTCGTCGGCGATCTCTTCAACGGTGAGGAGCGTGCAGTGCGCGTGGTGAGCGCCGCCGTAGACCGGGTAGAGGGCGCCGCGCTCGAAGCCTCCCCGGAGCGCCTGATAGGTCTCCGGCGTGAACTCCTCGATCTGCATCAGCAGCTCGTTCGTCGCCTCCAGGCACATTGGCGCCTCGAGGCCTTCCGCGAGCTCCAGGAGTCGCAAGTAGACGTCGCGACCCGCTTCCGCGCGCTTGCGCACCCAGTTATCGGGGGTGAGCGCCTGGCGCATCTCCTCGTCGTCCACGGTCTTCAAGATGTGGACAGGCAGGTCCCACCACGGTTCGTGGGCGTGAAAGGCCAGGATCAGGTAGACGTCCTTGCCCGCCATGAGAGGCTTAGACGCTGAAGGGCGCCATGAGCTGCGGCGCGCGAAGGGTGCTGCCGCTGGGGAGGTAGTTGTCCTCCGGCACGCTCACCACCACGCGCGGCCCGATCACGCAGTTCCGCCCGATGCGCAGGTCGGGCGGAACCTCCGCGCGCTTACCCACGATGGTCGCGCCGCTATTGACGATGTCCGGCCGCTCACGGTTGGCTGTCCAGTCGTCGCCATAACCGACGCGGCAGCGGGCGCCGACCCGCACTTCCTTGTCGATGATCGAACGCTCGACAACCGCACCGGCCTCGATGTGCGTGTCGTCGAAGATGATCGAGTCACGCACGATCGCGCCTTCTTCGATGAAGACGCCGGGCGAGATCACGGAGTGCTCCACGTGGCCGTTGATGATGCAGCCCAGGTCGATAAGCGCGCGGCTGATTTCGGCGTGGCGTCCTATCTTCGCCGGCGGGTAGCCCGTGATGCCTGAACGGACGCGCATCTCCGGCTCGTACATGTCCAGCTCGGGCAGGTCGCCCAGGAGCTCCATGTTCGCCTCGAAGTACGACTCTATGGTACCGACGTCGCGCCAGTAGCCCTGATAGCGATAGCCGAAGACCTTGTGGCCGCCGTCGGCGACGAGCGGCGGAATCACGTTTCCACCGAAGTCGTGCCCGCTGCCGCCGCGGTTCGCGTCACTGATGAGCGATTGCACGAGCACGTCCTTGTTGAAGAGATAGATGCCCATGGAGACCAGGTTGGAACGCGGCACGGCCGGCTTCTCGTCGAAGTCGACGATCCGGTCGTCGTCGTCGACGAGCAACGTGCCGAAGCGGCTGGCGTCGTCCCAGGGCACGCCGTAGACGGGGATCGTGACATCGGCGCCGCGGGCCAGATGGAAGGCCAAGAGCTCGTCGTAGGCCATCTTGTAGACGTGGTCGCCGGCCAGGATCAGGACGTGCTCCGCGTTCGACTCCTCGATGAAGTACAGGTTCTGGTAGACGGCGTCCGCTGTGCCGCTGTACCAGTCCGAGATCTCGCGCCCCAGGTAGGGCTGCAGGATGGAGACGCCGCCGCCCGCCCGGTCCAGGTCCCATGGCCGGCCGATGCCGATGTGGTCGTTCAGCGAGCGCGGCCGGTACTGCGTGAGCACGCCGACGCGCGTGATGCCGGAGTTGGCGCAGTTGCTCAGAGCGAAGTCGATGATCCGGTAGCGCCCGCCGAACATCACGGCGGGCTTCGCGCGCTCCTCAGAGAGTACGCTGAGCCGGTCGCCCTGGCCGCCGGCGAGGATGAGGGCGATCAGTCGCTTCATAGGCGTGCCTCCTTGGCTGCGGGCGAGACCTCCATCGGCTTGGACGGCTCCAGCGCGGTGAGCTGGCGGAACATGCGCAGGTAGTCGCGGAGGTAGCGCGTGATCAGAAAGCGCTCGCGCACGTACTCGCGGCCGGCGGCGCCCATCTGGTCCGACCGTTCCTGATCGGCTAGGAGCGCGCCCACGCGCTGCGCGCACTCTTCAATGGTGTGTACCAGATAACCGGTCTCGCCATCGACGATCTGGAGCGGGATGCCGCCGACGTTACCCGCGACGACAGGGCGCCCCTTCCAGAGCGCCTCGGAGACGACGAGTCCGAACCCCTCGCGAACGGATTTCTGGACGACCACGTTCGCGCGCTGGAAGGCGTTCACCTCGACGTTGCCGACGCCGTTGAGGTTGGAGAGGATATGGATGTCGTAGTCCTCGCCGGCGCGGCGAACGGTGCGCTCGTACCAGGCCCAGCCCTCCGGATCGTCGTGGGCCATCGACGCGATCAACACGAGCTGCAGATCTGGTACCGTACGCTTCGCCTGACGATAGACCTCAATCACGCCCAGCGGGTCCTTCCACGGGTCGAAGCGTGAGATCTGGGCGATGAACGGCCGGCGGTGGTCGACGCCGTAGCGTTCGAGGAGCAGCTCGTAGGTCTCGGAGGAGAGCTCGACGTTCTTCGGGCTGAGCGGGTCGATAGCTGGCGGGATGATGAAGATCTGGGGCCCGCGCAGGTCTTCCTTGACGTAGTCAGGCGTGGTGAAGATGGCGCCATCGTATTCCAGGATGTAGGGCTTGAGGATATCCCACGTCTGGACTTGCGCCTCGGTGAGGTCGATGTGGCAGCGCCACACCCACTTGCCGCCCGCGTGCGGCGAGCCCTCCGCCCGCAGGATCGCCGGGATCGCTGCCGGCTGCGGGTCGTGGACGAGGACGAAGTCGTAGCTCTCGTCGAAGCGCTCGGCGTTGAGATGGTTGTGGTGGAGCCAGATCTCGCGCAGCTCGGGTCGCCAGTCCACGTACATGCCCTGCAGGCTGTTATGCATCAGCTTGGTGACCTGGTAGAACTCGTCCGACCCGTGGATCACTTGCCACTCGGCCTGCAGGCCGACGTCGTTCATCAGGGGCACGAGCGTGGCCAGGATCTCAGCCACTCCTCCGCCGAAGGAGGTCGAGTTGATGTGCAGGACGCGCGCCCCGGCTAACGACGCCGCAAGCCGGCGAATCTCGTCGACGCGGTCATCGCCGATCACGGGACGGTAGTCGTCCAGCGCCTTGGGGGAAAACGGTACGGATCCGAGCATCAGGCGGGACTAGCGGCCTCCCCGAGTAATATCGGTCAGCAGCCGTAGCTCGTCCGCGAGGAAGCGGGTAATGAGGAAGTGCGAGGCGACGTGCGCGTGCCCGGCGCGGCCCAGGCGACGGGCCAGGTCCGGGTCGCGCAGAATGCGTGTCACGCGCTCGGCAAACTCGTCGGTGGTGTCGGCGAGGAAGCCGGTCTCGCCGTCCATCACCTGCTGGACGAGTCCGCCGGCCCGGGCGGCGACCACCGGCCGCTCCTTCCATTGGGCGTCCGCGATCCAGATCCCGAAGCCCTTGCGCAGCCCCATCTGGACGACGACGCTTGACGCGCGCTGGAACGCGTTCACTTCTGCGTTCCCCACCTCGCTCACGCCGCGCAGGATGTGCACGTCCGCGTACTCCATGGACTTGCGCACCGTCTCGTCGAAGTAGGCGATGCTGGCCGCGTCCTCGGGCGAGCTGCTGGCGATCAGGGCGAGCTGGAGCCCGGGCGCGTCTCGCCGCGCCATGTCGAGAACGTCGATCGCGCCCTGCATGTCACAGGCGGGGTCGCAGGGCGAGAGCTGGCAGAGGAGCGGTCGTGTTGGGTCGATGCCATAGCGCTCCAGGATCGTCGTCACCGTCTCGTCCGAGAGATACATGTTGCGCGGCCCGATCGGGTCGATCGCCGGCGGGATCAATGTCACGGGGACGGCCCGCAAGTCCTGATGGACGAACTCGTTCGTGTCGAAGATCACCGCGTCGTAGGAGGTGACGTGATCGCGCAGCAGCGCCCAGGCGTCGGGGTGCGCGGAAGAGAGGTCCAGGTGAGAGTGGAAGACCCAGCGCGTCTTCCGGCGCGCCGCCTCCGGCACGAAGGAGCGGATGGCGGCAGGCTGCGGGTCGTGAACGACGATGACGTCGAAGGCGTCGCTCATGAGATCGGCGTTCATCGCGCTGTAGCGCAGCCAGACCTCGCCCAGCTCCGGCGACCAGTCCACGTCGGCGCCGGCCAGCGCCTGATAGAGCGCCTTGTTCGCAGCCGCCGACTCCTCGGCAGGGCGAACGACCTGCCAGTCGCAGGCGAGGCCCACATCGGACAGTAGCGGTACCGCCGCGTTGAGCAGCTCCGCGACGCCCGTTCCGAACGCGGTGACGCTCAGATGCAGGACGCGCAGGCCTTTGAGCGGTGCGGCGAGCTGCCTGATCTCGTCGACGGCGCCCTCGCCGATGATCGGGCGATAGTCCTCCAGGGCCTTTGGTGTTAGGGCCAGCGTGCCGTACATGCTTCCCTCCTGGCCCGCCCGGCAAAGAAACAGCCCGAAGCGGATGCCCGGGCCGGACAGGCCTCTCGCTTGCTGCCTACGGGGTTAGCTGTCGGGTTCGGGCTGAGAGGCTGCCCTATCCCCCGTTCCTTCGGGCGGAATTCACCCCGGTCTATGTGGGTCCCCCGCTTCTCCCAGAGAACTCGGCTCTTGTCAGCCGGTATGGTAGCGCGCCGCGTTCGAGGCTGTCAACGAGGGGTCGCCGGTGGTTGGTCGGCTGAGTGCCGCGGAACGAACGCCTATCGGGTCCGGCGCGCCTGCAGCGCTGCCCGCAGGAGGATCAGGGCGCCCGCGCCTGCCAGCAGCAGGAGCGCCCCTGACGGAACGCCATCGGATCCGGCGAGATCGCCGCCCCCGGCGGAGGGCAGGCTGACGCCGGCGCCGGCGTCACTTGCAGGCGGCGTAGGCGAGGAGCCGGCGCCTGCAAGGTTGCCGCCGGGCGCCGTGGCGGTCGCGGATGGACTGGAGGTGGGCGTCTCGGCTGGCGCCGCCGTGGCGGGCGCCTCGGTGGCCACCGGCTGGGTGGCTGTCGTTGTGCTGGCGGGCGTCGCTGTCGCCGCCGCGGTGCTCGTGGCAGTCGGCGTTGTGGTGGCGGTGGCGACTGGCGTGTCTGTGGGCGTGGCGGTGGGGGTGTTGGTCGCTGTTGGAGTCGATACTGGCGTGTGGGTCTCGGTAGCCGTGGTGGTGGGGCTGGAGGTAGGCGTGGCTGTCGCGGTCGGGGTATCCGTGGTTGTCACGGTTGGCGTGTCGGTGAGCGTATCAGTCGGAGTGGCGGTCGGCGTGTCCGTCGCGGGGCCCGTGGGCGTGTCTGTCTCGCAGAGGCAGGCAGCCGCAAGCGCGGGCTGCTGTTCGTCCGGCGGGCGCGCGGTGACGAGCACCAGGGCGATCGCGGCCGCGATCAAGGCCAGTGCCGCGAGCGGGCGAGGATTGATGATCATCCGAGGCTTCTCTCCATGATCAGCGTCGCTCAGGAGCGGCGCTCCGATGGTGATGTTCGACAGCCGGCGCCCGGATCGCCAGCCACCAAAGGGGCGACGCCGGGTCTGTCGAAGGGAGGACGAAGGCCGGTTTGCGCCGCCAAACGGGTCGGCCTACCATGTCCGCAGCGAGCCCTCGATGAACCAGCCTCCGAACCCCGCCCAACGCGTCTCCGCCATCCCGTTCCCTGATTCGTACACCCCGCCCGCACTTTCGAAGGACGCGCCGCGTTCGGAGCTGGACTCGTACCGCCAGACCCAGTTCCTGCTCGGGGACGACCTCCGGCTCTTCGGGGAGGGGATGAACCTGCAGCTTCGCATCGTGCGCGACGCGTCGCCCTCGTCGTTTCGCAAGCACCCCTACGCCGCCCTGATGGGGCTCTGGTCGCGCACCTTTCTGACGCTCGCGGACGCCTGCCTGCTCACCGTGCGCGGCTCGTACGGCTCGTGCCCGGTGCTCGCGCGCGCCGCCTGCGAGTACATCGCGGCCCAGCACCAGCTCCACTCGGGCGAAATGGATCTCTTCCTGGAATGGCTGGCGGCGAACCTGCGCCCGAACGACGAGTACAAGGCGACGGAGGTAGGCATGGGCCGCTACTTCGCGGGCGAGACCTTGGCGGGCGACGAACGGTTGCGCGCCGTCTACCGCCCGGCGAGCGAGCTCGGGCGGCCCAACTTCGGCGCGACGCTGCTCCAGGTCGGGCCGGAGTCGAACAACGTGCGTCTCGCGCTCAGCTTCGCGGACACGGCCTTCCACTTTGGCTGGGCGCAGCTCGTGCTGGGGTGGCTGCTTGCGCTCTGCGAGCGGCAGCTCGCCGTCGCTGTCCACGCCAAGGGCGTCTTCCCGATCCACGAAGACACGCATCGCGCCTACGCCGACTTCGCCCACAGAGTCGATCAAGTCCTCGCCAAGCACGACCGATGCTTCATTGAGGAAGTAGATGTCGGTTCGCACAGGCGGTTTCTGGTTCACGGCTTTCGACGGGCGCCCAGCGGTGCCGCGAAGAAGGTCCTCCTCTAGGCGCCCAACCTCAGCCCTGATGCTTGTCGCCGCGGTTGCGGTCGCGGTGCTCGCTGTCGCCTGCGAGGGCGGGTCGGCACAACAGGCCAGCGCGCCGGCTCCCACGCCGACGATTTCGCCGACCCCGGGCCCGACCCCGTCGCCGGGCGAGCGCTACGAACGGATCGCCTGTCCGTTCGATGTTCCGCTCGGCCGCCTCATCGAGTGCGGGTACCTCCGGGTGCCTGAGAACCGCAACGACCCGCAGAGTCGCCACATCGAGCTGGCCGTGGCCGTCGCAAAGAGCGACAGCCCTGACCCGCGGCCCGATCCGATCGTGTACCTGGAGGGCGGTCCCGGCGGCAGCATCCTCAAGATCGCGCCGCAGGCCTTCGAAGGGTGGTTCTCGCCGTTCGTCGCGGAGCGGGACGTGATCATGTTCGATCAGCGCGGCATCGGACGCTCCAAGCCGGCGCTCGACTGCCCGGAGTTCAACGACGCCTACGTCGATGCAGTCGAGCGGGGCGTGCGGAGGCAGGCCTTCAGCGACCTGATCGTGGGCGCGATGGCCTCCTGCCACGAGCGCCTCGCGGCGCGGGAGATCGATCTCTCCGCCTACAACAGCGCCGAGAGCGCGGCGGACCTCCAGGACCTGCGTCTGGCGCTCGGCTACGAGCAGTGGAACCTGTACGGCATCTCGTACGGCACCAGGCTCGGCCTGACCGCGATGCGCGACTACCCGCAGGGCATTCGCAGCGTGATCCTCGATTCCAGCTATCCACCGCAGGCCGACCTTTACGCGGAGCTGGTGCCGAACGCCAGGCGCGCGTTCAACGAGCTCTTCGAGGGCTGCCGGCAGGACGGCGCCTGCAACGCGGCGTATCCCGATCTGGAGCGCGTCGTCTTCGAGGTGGCGGCCCGGCTGGACGCCGAGCCCGCCGATCTCTCCGTCTGGAACCCGGCCACCGACAAGACGATCGAGGCGAAGATGAGCGGCGACGTGTTCCTCTCGTCGCTGTTCCAGGCCCTCTATTCGACAGACGCGAACGCCTATCTGCCCGCCATCGTCTACGCGGCGTACGAAGGCGACGTCGAGCCGCTCACGCCGCTGTTGGGCGACCTCTTCTTCGTCCACGACAGCCTGTCCACGGGCATGCACTATTCGGTGCAGTGCCGTGAGGAGGTACCGTTCAGCTCCGCCGAGAACGTCGCCGCGGCGGCACAAGCCGATGCTGGCCTGGCGCACGCGTTGGGAGAGCCGATCTTCGTCATCTGTGAGGACTGGGGTGTCGCGCAGCCTGATCCGAAGGAGAACCAGCCCGTACGCAGCGAGATCCCGACGCTGGTCCTGGCCGGCGAGTACGATCCGATCACGCCTCCGGCCTGGGGGCGCCTGGTCTCAGACGACCTGACGAACAGCTTCTTCTTCGAGTTCCCGAACGTCGGTCATGGCGCGAGCGTCGCCGATATCTGTCCGCTCCTCATGACCCTCGCGTTCCTGGACAATCCGACCGCTTCGCCGGACTCCTCGTGCATCGCCGAGATGCCGCCGCCCGATTTCGAGTTGCCGTAGATCGGGCAAGCGCCCATCGCTGTCCCCTCCGTGTGTCTCTAGGCGAAGGTGTGTGCGCCGTCCTGTCAACGCGGCTTTTCGCTGGCGCTGCCGCGAACGTGCTGTTATAACGCGAAAGCGCGTCGACGAGGAGGCGGCGATGGTCTGTCGTTTGAGGCTCTCAGCGTTCGTAGTGCTGCTCGCCCTGGTCGCGGGCTGCGGCTGGGGCGGCTCGTCGCCCAGCGCGACGCCGACGCCCACGGTCACGCCCACCCCAACGGTCACGCCTACGCCGACGCCGCTGCCGCAAGACCGATACGAGGCTGCAGACTGTCCATTCGAGGTGGCGGAGGATCGCACGGTCGAGTGCGGCTACCTGAGTGTGGCGGAGAGCAGGTTGAAACCTAACACTCGCAGCATCCGTCTGGCCGTCGCGGTTGTGAAGAGCGGGAGCGAGGCGCCAAAGCCGGACCCTGTCGTCTTCCTAAGCGGCGGGCCCGGAGGCAGCGTTATCCAGGTTGCGGGTGCCGAGCTCGGAGATCTCTTGGGTCCGCTCGCGGAGGAACGAGACCTGGTTCTCCTTGACCAGCGCGGCGTGGGGAAGTCCGAGCCGGCTTTGGAGTGTCCAGAGTTCATGGACGCGCTTCGATCTGGCATCATGGCAGGGCTGCTCGCGGCCTCGCTTGGTGAGCGGACAGTCGGCCCGCTGGCGGCCTGCCATGATCGGCTCGTGCGCGAGGGAGCAGACCTGACCGGCTACACGAGCGCTGAGAGCGCAGCCGACCTCAACGACTTGCGGATCGCTCTGGGATATGACGAGTGGAACCTGTTCGGAGGTTCCTACGGCACAAGGCTCGCCCTCACAGCCATGCGTGACCTACCCGAAGGAATACGCAGTGTGATACTCGACTCGACGTATCCAATCGAGAGCGACCTTTACAGCGAAGTGCCTTCCAATGCCCGCCGATCGTTCGATGTCCTCTTCAATGGCTGTCGCCAGGATCCGGAGTGCAACGCGAGGTGGCCGAATCTTGAGCGAGCCTTCTTTGATGTGATCCGGCGACTCAATGAGCAGCCGCCCACCGTTTCCATTCGTGACTACTCGACGGACGAAACAATAGATGTCCCGCTGACGGGCGATCTGGTTCTGTCGGGCTTCTTCCTGGCGCTCTACTCAAAGGAGTGGATCCCAACGCTTCCGTACCTCATCGCTCAGGCGGAAGAAGATCCCGAGCAAGCCAAGCCGTTGGCGGAGTTCCTGCTCGCCATGAATGGTTCGATCAGCCTCGGGATGCATTATTCGGTGCAGTGCCAGGAGGAAGTGCCATTCACTTCCGCGGATCGTATCGCAGGGGCCGAGCAGGCTAACGAAGAGCTGCGTTTCCTGTCCGAGAGCGAGCCAATCTTCGCGCTCTGCGGACCCTGGAAAGGGGCGCCGCCTGACCCGAAGGAGAACCAGCCCGTGCGCAGCGACATCCCGACGCTGGTCCTGGCTGGCGAGTACGACCCGATCACGCCCCCGGCCTGGGGGCGGCTGGTCTCGGAGGACCTGACGAACAGCTTCTTCTTCGAGTTCCCCGGCATCGGCCACGGCGCCAGCGGCGCTGACGCCTGCCCGCAGGGCATTACCCTCGCGTTCCTCCACGAGCCGGCTGTCTCGCCGGACTCGTCATGTATCGCGGAGATGCCGCCCCCGGACTTCCTTGTGCCCTAGCCGGCACGCAGAAGCCCGCGTCGAGTGGCTGGTGGCGTGGACCCCGACGCGGGCCTTTCGCAGGAGTGAGTCTCGGTAGGAGGTTTTGACTCGCGACCCTGCGCCCGTACAGTAGCAGCGCAGCCGCCGGTGATCTATGAAGTCGATCACAGATGCGGACCGGGCGGGCTATTGCTTGATGGTCGGGATCGCATTCACCGCCTCGTCGGACAGTGGCTGGGTCTCCTTGTCCAGGATGCCGGCGTCGCGGAGCTGACGGAGCACCTCCTGGTTCGGGATCAGCCACTTTTGGACTCCGTTTGTGGCGTATGTGTAGTCTTTCGATCCCTTGATCACTTTGAGCGGCATCTCATCCTCCTCCGATCGCCTGAGGCCCTCGAGCCAGTCCAGGTCGACCACGTTCCTGTCCACAAACTGCCCGCAGCGGTTCTCACCGCCCGTGTACTGCTCGACCGCAATGCCGGCGACCGCCCAGCCGCCGAACAGCAGCCGGTTGTCGACATCCGGCTCGCCGTCCCAGCTCGCGCGGTGAAGCTTCACTCCGCGCGCCGCCAGCCTCGTGTCGTTTCGTGGGGTGATGAAGCTGGTCCACGCCTGGTAGTTCGCGTAGATCAGCGCGGTGGTACCCAGGCGCTGGACCGCTTCGATGGCCGGTATCACGACACGGTCCACTGAGACGTCCGGGACCTCCACGTCCACGTCGGCGAAGTCGAGCCGGGCCCAGACCTCGTCGGGCACCCCCTCCCGCGCCATACCCACGTAGTCGCGCTCGCGGGACCCGACCACGATGTAGGCCGCCGTGCGGAGCCCCTCCGCGTGCGCGTTCACAAGGCTCTGGACCCGCTGCTGTGGCTTGTCGGGGCCCGAGCGTGGGAGCGCGAGCAGGCACTGGATGTACAGGTCGACGCCCTTCTGGCGGAGACACAGGGCCTCCTCCCGCGTAAGCAAGTCGTACGAGCTATCGACCGCGTGACCCCAGCGAACCATCAGTTACCTCCTCCGCCTAGGCAAGCGGGCGCTACGCGTCCGCCGCCAATCGGCCTCTCCACCGGCTGCCGCTCTTGTGGCGCGGCGAGCATAGCACAGGCCGAAACGATCTACAAGGGGATGTTGCCGTGCTTCTTGGCCGGCATGCTGTCCGACTTGTTTCGCAACATCTCCAGCGCGCGGATCACCTTCACGCGCGTCTCTCGCGGGTCAATCACATCATCGATGTAGCCGCGTGACGCGGCGACGTACGGGTTCGCGAATTGCTCCTTGTAGTCCGCGATGAGCTGCTGACGCGTCGCCTCCACGTCCTTCGCCTTCTCCAGCTCGCGCCGGTAGATGATGTTCACCGCGGCATCGGGCCCCATCACCGCGATCTCCGCCATCGGCCAGGCGTAGTTCACGTCGGCGCGCAGGTGCTTCGAACCCATTGCGTCGTAGGCGCCGCCGTAGGCCTTACGCACGATGATCGTCACCTTCGGCACGGTCGCCTCCGAGTAAGCGTAGACGAGCTTCGCGCCGTGCATGATGATCCCGCCGTACTCCTGGGATGTGCCGGGCAGGTAGCCGGACGTGTCGACGAAGGTCACGATCGGGATGTTGAAGGCGTCGCAGAATCGAACGAAGCGCGAGGCTTTGCGCGAGGAGTCGATATCCAGCACGCCGGCGAGGTAGGCCGGCTGATTGCCGACGATGCCCACGGTCCGCCCGGCCAGCCGCGCCACGCCGACGATCATGTTCTGCGCGTAGTGCTCGTGCACCTCCATGAAGTCACCGGCGTCGACGACACGGTAGATCACCTCGCGCATGTCGTACGGCCGGCTGGGGTCGTCCGGGATGATGCGCAGCATGTCTTCGTCATGGCGCGTGGGATCGTCGCCCGTTTCCATTAGGGGCGGGTCTTCCATGTTGTTCGAGGGCAGGAACGAGAGCAGCCGGCGCACCTCCTGGAGGCACTCCTCCTCTCCCTCGATGGCGAAGTGGCAGACGCCGCTGCGCGTCGCGTGGATCATCGCGCCGCCCAGCTCCTCATGCTCCAGGTCCTCGCCCGTCACCGCTTTCACGACGTCGGGCCCGGTGATGTACATGTATGCGGCCTTGGTCATGAAGACGAAGTCGGTCAGCGCTGGCGAGTACACCGCGCCGCCGGCCGCCGGCCCCATCACCACTGAGATCTGGGGCACGACGCCGGACGCGAGCACGTTACCGAGGAAGATGTCGCCGTAGCTGGCGAGGGAATCGACGCCTTCTTGCACGCGGGCGCCGCCGCCGTCGTTCAGCCCGACGACAGGCGCGCCGTTCTTCATCGCCAGGTCCATGATCTTGACGATCTTGTCGCCCATCGGCTCGGACAGAGAACCGCCGACGACGGTGAAGTCCTGCGAGAAGACGTAGACGGGCCGGCCCTCGATCTTGCCCCAGCCGGTGACGACGGCCTCGCTCTGGACGCCCGCCTTGTCGAACTCGGTGCCGGCGAGCAGCACGAGCTGGTCGAGCTCCTCGAACGTCCCGTCATCGAGCAGAAGGTGGATGCGCTCGCGCGCCGTGAGCTTGCCGCGCTCGTGCTGAGCATCGACGCGCGCCTGCCCTCCGGCGAGCCTGACCTGCTCGCGCAGGCTTTGGAGCTGTTCGAGCCGTTGTTCGTTGGACATGGGGAATTACCTCGGTCTCGCATGAAGCCCGGCCCGCCCGATGCATCGGGACCGAGCCGGGCTTGTAGGTTTCCGGACGTGAACGGCGGTAGGCCCGCCCTTCACAGCGCCCAATGCTAGCACAGGCCCTGTACCGGCGCAAACACTCGTCAGGGCTCCGGCGTCTCGCTTGGAGCTGGTGCCGGGATGATCAGCTCGTCGCCCACGGAGAGCGTTCGCAGGTCGTCGATCGTCGTGTTGTTCGCCTCGGCCAGCTCCGCCGTCGTGATGCCGAAGCGCTCGGCGATGAGAGCGGCCACGTCTCCCGACTGGACCCGGTAGATCGTCTCCTCGCTGGGTTCGGGCGTGTCACTCGGCTCGACCGTGGCGCCGGCGACGTCCTGGTCGGGAGTCGCCTGGAGGCCCGGGATAGTTAGCACCTGGCCGACGAAGAGGCTGGTCGGGTCATCGATGTTGTTCGCCTCGACTAGTGCGTCCACCGTGGTGCCGAAGCGCCTGGCGATGGAGTCGAGGTTGTCGCCGCGCTCAACGGTGTAGCTGTCCCCCTGGACGGGCAGGTCGGAGCCGCCGAGAATGCGCGGCTCGGGCAGCGGGTTGGGCAGCGTGGCGGTCGGAACCGCGTTCGGATTGGAGGTGACCTCATCCTCGCCGCCGCCCCCTCCGCACGCGAAGGCGAGCACCGCGACGAGGGCGGCAAGCGAGAAGGATAGCGCTGCCAGGGGTCGTTGGGGACGCAAGATACCTCCGAAGGAGACGGGGTCGCCAGGATGGTACATCAAGCCTGGGCGGCGGGCAAGGCGGGTCGCGGCTAGGGAGCCGCCGGGCCTAGGAGCAGCGCGAAGCCCAGCCTCGCGATCGGTTCGATGACGCCGGGCTCCAGGTTCGCGAAGTTGTCCGCCTGGGTGTGGATTGGCGCGAAGTCGTTGCTGGTGAAGAAGAGCGCCGGGATGCCCGCTTCGATGAAGCTGGCGTGGTCGCTGTTCGCGCCCTCCGGCAGCTCACTGCGCCGGGCGCCGATGCCTCTGGCGTTGGCAGCGACGAGGGCCAGCTCGATCAGCTCGCCGCTCCCGACGAGTTCGATGGCGTCGCCGCCCGACGTGACGTCGTAGTTGTACACGGTCGTTAGGGCGGCCCGCTCGGCCGCCGAGAGCTGAGCGATGAGGAAGGCGCTGCCGTTCAGGCCGATCTCCTCCGCGCCGAACAGTGCGAAGCAGTGCCCGGAGAGGCCGGCCGACGCCGCGGCGCGCGCGAGCTCCAGCACCGTTGCAGCGCCCGAGGCGTTGTCGATGGCGCCGGCGGCCCACGGCACCGAGTCGTAGTGGCCGCCGCTCAGCGTCCGGCACGGTTCGGCCGGCGGCCGGGCGATGACGTTGCGCGAGGTCACGTCCTGCGTGGGTTCGACGGTCACGGTCACCTCGATCGGGCCCTGGGCGAGCGCTGACCGTAGCGACTCACCTTCCGCCTGGTCGATGCCAGCCATCGGCAGCGCCGTCGGCGGGTCGACGAAGCCCAGGAAGCGCCCCGGCTCCCGGTTGGCGACGATCACGCCGACGGCGCCCGCCGCCTCAGCCCGTCGCGCCATGTCGCTGTGGGTGACGTCCTGCCGCTGGATCAGGACGACGGCGCCCGATGCGGCAGCCGGGAAGTCCCCGACGTGGCCCGCGCCCGCGTCGACCAGGCGTGCCGTCACCGTGCCCGCCGCGGCGTTGAGGAACGGCGACGCCTCGATCTCACGTCCGGCGGTGGTCACAGAAGCCTCGCGCAGCATCTCACTGCTGGCGGTGAACGGCTGGACCTCGACGTCGTAGCCCCAGAGCTCGAACTGCTCGCGAGCGTAATCGGCGGCTGCCCCCTCCTCGGGCGAGCCGGCGGGCCGCTCGCCGATGTCGACCGAGAGCGCTTCGATGTGTTCCATGATGCGCTCGAGCTGTGGCTCCGACGGCCCGAGGTCGACCGGGGTGGCCGTGGGCGTGGGCGCGGGCGTCGCAGTGGGTGTCGGCGTGGAAGCGCCGCCGCCGGTGCAAGCGATGAGCAGCGCGGCGATGAGCGCCGCGGCCGCGAGGAGCCAGCGTTGCCGGAAGTTCAGGGATGGACTCCGAGGGCCGCTAGCGCCGCTGCCCGAACTTGGCCTGCCACCAGGCGCGCAGCCGGTCGCCGAGCGTAGGTTGCTCCAACTCGATCGCGCGGTCGCGCCAGTATCTCGTCTCCACCCTCGCCGGGCTGCCGCGCACGAAGAAGGAGAGGCCGAACGACGTGAAGAACAGTATCAGCCCGGCGATCAGCATCCAGCGGGCGAAGTCAGGCTCCACCTTCATGAAGAAGAACGAGAGCACGGTCAGCGCGAGCGCCGTGAGCATCACCTGGCGAAGCGAGATGCGGGCGAGCGGACCCAGCAGGGCACGACCGAAGCCGGAGGCGGCGCTCGATGACCGGCGGCGCACACGGCTGGTCACACCCTCCTCCGGCACGAAATCGTCGAGCCGGTTGAGGATGTCCTCGATCTCACGCTGGAGTTTGTCTTCGGGCATGGGACTGAGTACCGCCCCATTCTAACGAACGCGCCGCGAGATGGTAAGGGCAAGGACACGTTTCCGCCCTGCGTGTTAGCTCTCCTCGAGAGTGGCGAATCGAGCTGGCGGGGCGTCTCGCTCTAGCCGCGGCGCAGGCGCAGCGCGACGAAGCCCGCCGCGCCCAGAGCGACCGCTCCCAGAGCGACCGCGCCCAGGGCGACCGCGGCCGCGAGCGCGCCGGCCAGCCACATCGTCGCGCTACCGCCGCTCGCCGCGCCGCCCTCGCCGGTCGTTGGCAGCGCGACGGTGGTCGTCGGCGCGGGCGCGGTTGCTGTCGGGGGCGGCGCGACCTGAAGCGCCTGCCAGTCAGGCGACTGCTCATCGAAGGCGCCGGCGGCGATGGGCGTGACGTCGCTGCCGTCCGCATTCATGACGAAGAGATCGATCTGGACGTTGACATCGCGCGCGAAGACGATCTTCGTGCCGTCCGGCGACCACGCAGGCTTGGCCTGCAGTCCGGGGTGGTCCGTGAGCTGAGTGACGTTGGAGCCGTCCGCATTCATGACGTAGATGTCCGCCGGGTTAGCGATCTGGCTGCTCACGAAGACGATCTGCGAGCTGTCCGGCGACCAGTCCGCGTTCCAGTCGATGCCGTCGCTTACGGTGAGGCGAGTCTGGTCGCTGCCATCGGGGTTCATCGTGTAGACCTCGTAGTTGCCCGCGGCGTCGCGATTCGTGGTGAAGGCGATCTTCGTCCCGTCCGGCGACCAGGCGGGCTCGCCGTCGCTCGCCGGGTTGTCCGTGAGCTGCGTGACACCGGATCCGTCGGCGTTCATGACGAAGACCTCTTGATCGCCGTCGCGCCCGCTGTCGAAGACGATCTTCGTGCCGTCGGGCGACCAGGCCGGGCTGGAGTTGTCGGTGGCGGGGTCGTTCGTGAGGTTCGTCTCGCCGCTGCCGTCGGCGTTGATCACCTTCACGTCGGAGCCGGCGAGGCCGCTGCTGGCGAACGCGACCTTCGTGCTGTCCGCCGACCAGGATGCGAAAGTCTCGTCCGCGTTCGGGTCGCTGGTGAGCTGCGTCACGCCGCTGCCGTCCGGCTCCATCACATAGAGATCGTTCGTTCCGCCACCGCTGTCGGAGAAGGCAATCTTGCCGTTCTCGCCGGGAAAGACGCTCTCCACCGGCTGCGTCGCCGCCAGCAGTCCAGTCACGACCGCCACGCCGACGACAGCCAGCGCGGTTGCGAGTAGCCTGGTTCTCATCACGGCCTCCTTGCTCCGACCCCTGTAGCAAGAGTATCCGCTGTCTCAGGTAGGCGCCACTGATTGCTGGCTAAGGCCTGCCTTCGCTGGTGCGCCGTTCGCGCTCAGGTCCTGCGCCGCCTACCCCACCCGCCGCCGCCCGGCGTCTCGATGCGTAGGCGCGCGCCCGCGGGCACCGAGAGCTGCGTCTTCGACGGCAGGCGGCGCTTTCGACGACCGGGCCCCGTGAGCGTGTCGCGGCCGGGCGCGCCGGGCGACCCGCCGCGCAGGCCCCACGGCCCGCGTCGACGGCGCTCGGTGACGAGCGTGAGGTCGGCGGGCGCGAGGAACTCGTACTCGCGAGCGAGGCCGTCACCGCCGCGGTGCCGCCCTTCGCCGCCCGTGCGCCGCCGGATCGAGTACTCGCGCACGCGGAACGGGTAGGTCAGCTCCAGCGCCTCGACCGGCGTGTTCAGGGTGTTCGTCATGTGCGTGTGCAGCGCCGACAGGCCCTCGCGCTCCGGCCCCGCGCCCGCTCCACCCCCCAGCGTCTCGTAGTAGGCGAAGGGGCGGCCGCGCTCGGGGTCCCAGCCGCCGATGGTGACGTTGTTCATCGTGCCCGCGCTCGCCGCCGGTATCTGTTTTGGCAGCGCCTGAGCGAGCGCGCCCAGGACGACGTCGACGATGCGCTGCGATGTCTCGACGTTGCCCGCTGAGACAGCGCGTGGCGGGCTTGCGTTGACCACGCTCCGTTCGGGCAGGGTGAAGGCGATCGGGCGCAGGCAGCCGTCGTTCGTCGGCGCGTCTTCGTCGAGTAGGCAGCGCGCGACGTAGTAAACGGCCGAGCGCGTGACGGCCGCTACGGCGTTCACCGAGCTCGGCCGCTCCGGCGCGCTGCCGGTGAAGTCGAAGTGGAGACGGTCGCGGCGCACCGTGAGGGCGAGGCGGATCGACACTCGTTCGTCGCTGACGCCGTCATCGTCCAGGGCGTCCTCGAAGACGTAGGTGCCGCGCGGGATGCGGGCGATCGCGGCGCGAGTGAGGCGTTCCGCGTAATCGTGGAGCGCTGCCATCTGCCGTTCGAGCTCGCGCCAGCCGTAGCGCTGCGCCAGCTCCAGCAGCCGGGCCTCGCCGGTGCGGTGCGCGGCGAGCTGGGCGTCGAGGTCGCCCTGGCGCTCCTCCGGTGTGCGCACGTTGCGCAGCAGCAGCGTGAGCAGCTCGTCGTTGCGCCGGCCGCGCCGGTAGAGGCGGACCGGCGGGATGATCACGCCCTCCTGGTAGAGCTCGCTCGCGAGCGGCATCGAGCCGGGCGCCATGCCGCCGACGTCGGCGTGGTGGGCGCGGCTGACGACGAAGCCGAGCAGCGCGTGGCGGCCGTCCGCCTGCGGCGGAGGCTGGAACACGGGCGAGACGAGGGTGATGTCCGGCAGGTGGGTGCCGCCCAGGTACGGGTCGTTCAGGATCACGACGTCGCCCGGCGCGAACGGCGCCAGCGGCAGCGTCGCCTCGACCGAGAGCGGCATCGAGCCCAGGTGGACCGGGATGTGCGCCGCCTGCGCGACGAGCTTGCCCTGCGCGTCGAAGACGGCGCACGAGTAGTCGCGGCGCTCCTTGATGTTCGGCGAGTGCGCGGTGCGCCCCAGCGTCACGCCCATCTCCTCGGCCACCGACGCGAACAGCGCGTCGAACACCGCGAGTGCCGTCGGGTCGGGCGGCCGCCCTGAGCCTGGCGAAGGGCGGCGCGTCATCGTCGCGCTCCCAGGTGGTCGAGGATGCGGTCGGCCACCTCGTCCGCCGAGACCTCGCTCGTGTCGAACGTGAGCGCCGCGGGCAGGCCGCTCGCCTCGAACGCGCGGTGCAGCGCCTCGACTGCGGGCGCGTCGTAGCGCTCGCTCTCGCGAGCGCGTTCGAGCAGCACGTCGAGCGGGCAGGTGAGTGCGACGAGCAGAGGCCGCACGTTCGGCACGGTGCTGACGAGGCCGAGCAGGTCGCGCAGGTCGCTGTCGTGTGTCGCCGCCGCGCCGTCCCGATAGAGCGCGAACGCGCCGTCAACGACGACGGCGTAGCGCGCCCGGATGTAGGTGGACGAGAGCAGCTTCATCTGGCGGTAGACCAGCTCGGCCTCGCTTGCGAGGTCGCTGTGGTGGCGAGCGATGGCGCGCCACCAGAGGTCGTCCTGCGAGATGATCGCCGCGTTGCCCGGCAAGCGCTCGGCCAGCGCCCGCGCCACCGCCGTCTTCCCAACCAGCGCGGGGCCTCGAATGACGACGAAGGGCAGGCCGGTCATGAGGTCTCTCGCTCCATCACCACGTTCCCCACTTCATCCACAACCCCCGCCCAGCCCGGCGGCAGCGCCGTCGTCGCGTCGAGCTGGACGATGAGCGCGGGGCCGCGCAGCCGGTCGCCAGCGCGCAGCAGGTCGCGCTCGTAGACCGGCGTCCGGCGTCGTCGCCCCGCAAACCAAGCCTCGTGCTGGCCGACCCGAGCGCGCCGAGGGTCGCCGTCGCCTCGCTCGAGGCGCGGCAGGCGTATCGCCGCGCCCGGCGACTCCGCCCGCACGCGCAGAGCAACGGCCTCGACTGGCCGTGACGCGTCGGCGTGGCCGTAGCGACGCTGATGGGCGCTGTGGAAGGCCTGGAGCAGGCGGGTCGGCGAGCAACCGTCCGCAGCGCTCGCGACCGGCACCGTCAGCTCGTGCGACTGGCCGGCGTAACGCAGGTCGAGCGCGCGGTGGAGTTGGACGCGGCCCTTTGCGCGCAGCTCTCGCGCCGCCTTCGCTTCGAGACGCTGGAAGGCGCGATCGATGCGTCTCGCGAACGCGTCGCCGGCGTCCGGCGGTAGCGGCGAGAGGAACGCCAGCACCTGGTCGTTCGTCACGGGCGCCGCAGCCATGCCGAACGCCGAGAGCACGCCGGGAAACGGCGGGATCAGCACACGCGGGATGCCCAGCGCCTCGGCCAGCTCGCACGCGTGGAGCGGGCCCCCGCCGCCGAATGCGACGAGCGTGAAGCGCCGCGGGTCGTGGCCGCGCTCGACGGAGATGACGCGGAGGGCGCGCTCCACGCTCACGTTCGCCACGCGCAGCACGCTCGCCGCTGCCTGCTCGATGTCGTTGTCGAACGCCCGCGCGACCGGTCGCATCGCCTGCCGGGCGGCGTCGATGGAGAGAGCCATACGTCCGCCGAGGAAGCGGTCGGGCAGAAGGCGCCCGAGCAGCAGGTGGGCGTCGGTGACGGTGGGCAGCGCACCCCTGCCGTAACAGGCGGGGCCCGGGTCGGCGCCGGCGCTTTCCGGCCCGACGCGCAGGGCGCCGCCCGCGTCGATGCGCGCGATCGAGCCGCCGCCCGCGCCCACCGTGTGCACGTCGACGGTCGGGATGCGCATCGGCAGGCCGTCGATGGTCGCTTCGGCGGTGAAGGGCACGCCGCCGTAGCAGAGGCAGACGTCGGTGGACGTGCCGCCCATGTCGAGCGTGATGATCCGGTCGATACGGGCCGCGCGTGCCACTCGCCACGCGCCCGCGACGCCGCCCGCCGGTCCCGAGAGCACCGTGCGCACCGCCTGCGAGGCGGCTCGTTTCGGGCCCGCGCTGCCGCCGTTCGATTGCATCACGCGCAAGCGCGCCGCTTCGCCCCTCGCGTAGGCCAGGGCTTCACCCTGGCCGGTCCGACGCGCGGCGCGTCCGGCCGACGCCAAACCCGCTTCCAACCGCGAGAGGTAGCGCTCGACGACCGGCGCGACGTACGCGTTGAGCACCGTCGTGCTCGTGCGCTCGTACTCGCGGTACTCCGGCAGCACCTCGAAGGAGGCGGAGCAGGCGAGCCCGCGTCGCCGCGCCGCGTCGCGCACGAGGCGCTCGTGGGCGGGATCGAGGAACGAGAAGAGGAAGCAGACCGCGAGCGACTCGACGCGGCGCTTCGCCAGCCGGTCGAGCAGCGCCTCGACTTCGTCCGGCGACAGCGCCTGCAGCGCATCGCCGTGGTGGTCGAGGCGTTCGTTCGCCTCGAACCGCAGCTCGTCGGGCACCAGCGGCGGCGGGCGGCTCGGCTCTAGCTCGTACAGCTTCGGGCGTGCCTGCCGCCCGATCGCGAGCACGTCGCGAAAGCCGCGCGTCGTGATCAGCGCCGTGCGGGCGCCCTTGCGTTCCAGCACTGCGTTCGTCGCCACCGTCGAGCCGTGGACGACCTCATCCGGCGCCCAGCCAGCCTCGGCCAGCCCCTCCAGCACCGCCCGCGACGGGTCGTCGGGCGTCGAGGGGCGCTTGTAGACGCGGAGGGCGCCGTCCTGCCAGAGCAGGAAGTCGGTGAACGTCCCACCGACGTCAACCCCGAGCACTGATCGGGCGGATGGCATGTCGAGGTGAGTATAGGGACGCGCTGGCGGGCGGCGCTAGCGGGAGGGCTGGGCATCCGCGTGCGTGGGTGCTAGGATCGGCGTACGATGCAGGTGGCTCAGCCGGAGGTATCTCAATGGCCACGCAGACGCAGATAGTGCCGCTCCAGGAGTCGCAGCAGAAGATCGCCGGCGAGGTGCTCGCGCGGGCGTTCTTCGATGACCCGCTCAGCGAGTACCTCCTGCCGGACGAAGAGAAGCGCCGCAAGGTGCTGCCGTGGTTCTTCGGCAAGGGCGCGAAGTACGGCCACATGTTCGGCGAGGTGTATACGACGCCGGACAGCGTCGACGGCGCGGCGATCTGGCTGCCGCCGGAAGACTTTGTGATGACGCCGTATCGCATGCTGCGCTCCGGCATGCTCGCCGCGCCGTTCAAGTTCGGCCTGAGCACGTTCATGCGCTTCATGGGCGCGATGAACCACGTCGAAGAGCTGCACAAGCGCGACGTCTCGCCCAAGCACTGGTATCTCTTCATCCTCGGCGTCGACCCTGACCGGCAGGGCCAGGGTGTGGGCGGCCAGCTCATCCAGCCTGTCGTCACGCGCGCCGACGCCCAGGGCCTGCCCTGCTACCTGGAGACGATGAAGACGCGCAACGTGCCGTTCTACCGGAAGCACGGCTTCGAAGTCGTCGTCGAAGCGGACCTGCCGAAGGGCGGCCCGCACTTCTGGACGATGAAGCGCGAGCCCCGCGGCTAGCCGCGAATCGATGGCGGCTGAGGTCGTCGCACTCGACGCGTCGCGGCTCGACACGGCGGGCGACGTGCTCGCTCGCGCCTTCTTCGACGATCCGCTTAGCGTCTACCTCTTCCCGGACGACGCGAAGCGGCTCGATCAGTTGCGCTGGCTCTATCGAGGCAGCGCCCGCTACGCCCATCGCTATGGCGAGACGTACGTCACGCCCGCCGTGGAGGGCGTCGCGCTCTGGCTCCCGCCCGAGCGCCCGCACCCGAGCCAGCTCGGCATGATCCGCGTCGGGATGGGACTGGCGCCGCTCAAGTTCGGTCTAGGCTGGCTGCGTCGCTCCGTCGGCGCGATGAACGCGCTCGACGAGCGCCACAAGCTGGACGTAGCGCCGCGACACTGGTACCTGTTCCTGCTCGGCGTCGACACGTCCCACCAGCGTCAGGGCATCGGTGGCAGGCTGATCGAGCCCGTGCTGGCGAGAGCGGCGGCGGACGGCGTGACCTGCTACCTCGACACGACGAACGAGCGCAACGTCGCGTTCTATCGCAGGCACGGCTTCCAGGTGGTGACGGCGGGTGAGGTGCCGGACCGCGGCCCGCGCTTCTGGACGATGACGCGCGCGCCGATCGACTAGACGTAGGGGAGCCCTTCAGGGCTCCCGCAACGCCACCACGAGGAGGGATGACGTTGCGGGAGATCGCCGCAGCCTACGGGGACGCCTGGAACGAGACCGGCGAAACGAAGCGCCGGGCGCGGCTCGAGAAGGACTGGGCTGATTTCGGCGCCCGCGCCGACCCGCAGTCGCACGTCGAATGGTGACGAGGCGAGGCGGCTACGCGGTCGCCAACTGAACCGGCTTTCCTTGCCTGAGTGAAGTTTGCGCTGCAAACGACAGCTTGAGCGCTTCAATGGCTCGTTCGGCGCTGAGTAGCTCCGGGTCAGCCTCGCCCCGGACGCAGTCGACGAAATACTGGCATTCGGCTTCATATGGGTCACCGTCAAAGAGCTGCACCTCTTCCGGCTTGCCGTTCGCTGGATACGACATCAGTCTCGAATCCGGCGGCCCGTCGCCCCCGAACACGGTGGTCAGCTCGAGAGCCTGCTCCTCACCGACAAGACGGAAGCCCACGCTGAAGGGAAAGCTGGCGGGCATGACACCGCTCGCTTCCACCTGCGCAATGACGTTGCTGCTGTACCGCACAGCAGCGAAGACGTGACCGGGACGGCCGTCCGGAAGTCTGGCGGCAGTGGCGGAGAGCTCCTGTGGTGAGCCAAGCAGCCAATTCAGCGCGTCGAAATCGAACGTCATCAGTTCGGTCGTGGGGTCGCTGTAGTGTTCCTTGAAGTCCGCCGCGTTGGGGCGAAGATACGAGCCAAGGCGATAGGCGTACGCAGCCACCGGTTTTCCCACCTGACCAGCGTCAAGCGCCCTCTTGATGTACTGGTAGGCGGCGATGGATCGCATCAGCAGGCCAACCAACAGAAGGCGGTCATTCGCCTGGGACGCGTCGAGCATGGCCTGCGCATCTTCCTGCGTCAGCGCCAGAGGTGTCTCGCAAAAGACATACTTGCCAGCTTCGAGAGCCGCGACGACGAACTCGCGGTGCACTGGGGAGGGCAGACAGACGTCAACGGCGCCAACCGAGGGGTCGTCCAAGATCGCCCTGAGGTCGGTGCTGGCGCGTGCGCCCACCCTCTCGGCAATTGGGCCTATCTTGCTTCGGTTGCGACCGTAGACAGCGGCGACCTCGACCCCGGCACTATTGGCGTAGGCGGTCGCATGAACCGAGCCCATCTCACCTGCGCCTAGGACCGCTATTCGCAGGGGTTGCGCTGGCAGGGTATCGGAACGTCGCCGCAAGGTGAGCTGCTCCTGGGACCAAATCTACTAGCTGGCCTGAGTGGGACCATCGGCGAGATTGCCTCGCCTTCTTCGTTTCCGCGTCGCTAGCATACGGTTTGCCCAGGAATAGCGCCACTCGCCGAGCGGACGGGCGCAGCGTCTCTCCCCAACCCGTCGCGATACAGTTAGCCTTGAGGCTGCTCGAACCCGTGCACGAGCACAATCGGCCGGCCCTCGCCGAAGACTTCGTAGTGGATGGGCACGCCGTTCGACTCGAAGAACGGCACCCTAGTGAGACACTTCGATGAGCGGTAGCACCTCGTTCAGGCTACCGGAGCGGAAGCCCGCCAAGTCCACCGTGACGTACTTGTAGCCCAGTTCCTTCAGCCGCTCGACGACGCGCTGGCGCGTCTGTGCGTCAAGCAGCACCGCGATGTCGTCCGGCTCCAGCTCGATGCGCGCGACGTCGTCGTGGTGGCGGACGCGGAGCTGGCGGATGCCGAGCGAGCGTAAGAACGCCTCGGCGTCGCTGATACGCTGCAGCGCTTCGACGGTGACCTCGGTGCCGTACGGGATGCGCGACGAGAGGCAGGCCATGGCGGGCTTGTCCCACGTCGGCAGGCCGCGTTCGTGCGAGAGGGCGCGGATCTCGTCCTTCGTCAGGCCGGCCTCGATGAGCGGGCTGCGAACCCCGTGCTCGCTCGCGGCGACCCGGCCCGGCCGGTGGTCACCCAGGTCGTCCACGTTGCAGCCGTCCACGACATAGGCGAAGCCGCGCTCGCGGGCGAGACCGGCCAGGAGGCCGTAGAGCTCGGTCTTGCAGTGATAGCAGCGCTGCGCGGAGTTCTCGACATAACCATCGCGGTCCATCTCGTGCGTCTCGAGGCCCTCGTGGGCGATACCGATGAGCCGGGCCAGATCGCGCGCCTCCGCCACCTCAGATTCGGGTATAGAGGGCGAAATACCGGTCATCGCCAGCGCCCGCTCGCCGAGGGCGTCGAATGCGGCCGCGGCGACGAACGTGCTATCGACCCCGCCCGAGAAGGCGACGACGGCTGAGCTCATCTCGCTCAGGATGGCGCGGAGGTGGTCGAGCTTCGCTTGTAGGGGATCGTTCATTTGTGCTCCTGACTGCTCGATTTTAGCACGGCGACCCCGCCTCGCCAATGAGCGCCTTCCTAAAGCGCCTTGCCGTGGAGCCGATACGTTAGATAGGGGAATCCCACCTCCCCGAAGCTAACTATGGGAAAACAATCAGCACGCAAAGTCTACGTCCTGTATGCGATCTGCACCATTCTGCTGGTGCTGCTCGTCAGCGTGCTCACGGACGTCTTCCGCCTCGAGACGCTTCGGCGTCAGTCTGAGCGGGACGCCGCGCAGACCGTGAGCGATGTCCTCTCCCGCGAGCTGGAGAGCGCCGGGCCCGAGCTGAGCGATGATGAGATCGCCTCCTTCATGGCGCTCGCCGACGACCTCACGGGTACGGCGCTGCCGGCCGTTCGGGTGTGGCTGCCGAGCGGCGATCTGGTCGCATCGACGGACAGGGGCGACGAACTGCTCCTCAACCCCCAGGCGCTGGGCGAGGCTGCCAGCGGCGAGGATGCCGTGTTCAAAGAACAGCCCACCGGCGGCGGTGCGGTGCTGGTGAGCTACGCCCCCACGACGACCGGCATGATTCTCGAGGTCCAGCAGGACTACGCACCCGTCGGCGAGTCTGTCGAGCAAAGCCGCTTGCTCTTCCTGCTACTGTCCGTGGCAGGCGGTGTCGGCCTCCTTGTCCTGCTGCCGGGGATCCTCTGGGCGGCCGGCCGCGGCCTCAACACGGAGTACAGCCGCCTGCTCTACCTCTACCGCACGGGGCAGTCGATCCGATCGACGCTGGATGTCTCGGACGTGCTCAGCCAGCTCGCGCGTGACGCATCCACCTTCGCTCATGCCGACGTCGGCCTGACCGCGCTGGTCGAAGAGGACGGCAAGGACCTGATCCTCAAGGCCAGCTTCGAACGCGAGGGCGACACGATCTCACAGCACCACCGCAAAGTGGAGGAGTGGTTCCTGCGTCGCTGCGCGGCTACCGGCGAGACGGTGCTGGCGCGGCAGGACCGCTTGCCGTACCGGAACCTGATCGGTCACGAGCCGCCGAGTCACGGCCCCTCGTTTATCGTCGCCGTACCCATTCCGGGGCATTCGAGCACCATTGGCGTCGTCTCGCTCATCCGGCGTAAGGCCTTGGGCAAGTTCGGCTCGCAGGAAGTGCACGTGATTGAAGAGATGGCGTCGCAGGCGGCGATGACGGTCGAACAGGCGGTGCTTTTCGGCAAGATGCGCAACTACGCGACCGAAGTGGAGCTGAGCTACGACACGACCCTCAAGGTGCTGATGGCAGCGCTCGACGCGAAGGACTCGGCAACTGAGGGACACTCGGAGCGCGTGGCGAAGCTCACCGTCGTTATGGCGAAGGAGATGGGTATTCCCAAGGAGCGCCTGGTCGACATCGAGCGGGGCGCGCTGCTCCACGACGTGGGCAAGATCGGTGTGCCGGACGCGGTGCTCCAGAAGCCCGAGGCGCTCAACGAACTCGAGTGGGAAGCGATGGAGAAGCACCCGTTGCTCGCCGGCCTCATGGTCTCCAAGGTGGAGTTCCTGGAGGGCGCCCTCCCGATCCTGCTCTACCACCACGAGCACTACGACGGCACCGGCTATCCGTTCGGGCTAGAGGGCGACGCGATCCCGCTGGAAGCGCGTATCTTCACGATCGTCGACTCGTACGACGCGATGACCTCCGACCGCCCCTACCGAAAGGCGATGCGGACTGAGGAGGCGCTGGCGGAGATCCAGCGCAACGCCGGCATCCAGTTCGATCCCCAGGCGGTCGAGGCATTCGCGCGAGTGGTTGCCCGCATGCAGCCCGCCGAGAAGAAGAAGGCCGCCTAACTCCCACCGTGCCCCTTCCGGCTCACCGGCGTAGGCCGATAAGCGGGCTGCGTTTGACCGTTCATTCAGCGCAAAGTTATGATATGGTCGCTGACTGAGAGAGCATTCCGAGCGGAAAGGGAGATCCGTGGCCCCATCCACATCGTTTCCGGGCAACGCCGCCTACTACACCCTATTCATCGGCTTCGTTTCGATGTTCATCTTCCTGGCGGGCACGCGGGCGGCTGTGATCCTGGGCGGGAAGTGGGAGAACCGGCTCGGCTCGCCGAGCGACATCTGGCAGCGGATCGTTACGTTCCCCAGCCTGGTGCTGGCGACGGGTCGAGTGAACCGGCCGCGGTACTGGTACGCCGGCCTCCTGCACACCATGATCTTCTGGG
Source organism: Dehalococcoidia bacterium (assembly GCA_040882355.1). Classification (GTDB taxonomy): domain Bacteria; phylum Chloroflexota; class Dehalococcoidia; order DSTF01; family RBG-16-68-14; genus JBBEBM01. The sequence continues at coordinate 165,671 of JBBEBM010000004.1, forward strand.
GCTTCATCGCGCTTCAGGTGCGCACGCTCAACTTCATCCTGGACGGCTTCAACGAGAACATCAGCCTCCAGAGCATCTTCGGCACGCTCTACGATCTCTTCCGCCCGATCATGGACGCGTTCGACGTGCTGGTGATCATCGGTGTGGCGATGGCCGCGGCGCAACGCGCATTCGTCAAGCCGGCGCGGCTCACGCTGAACTGGGACGCCTGGTTCATCCTCTTCCTTATGTGGTTCCTGATGGTGAGCGACGTCCTCCTCCACAGTTTCGCGATCTACCTCGATCGCGGCGACCGCGACGCATTCTCGTTCTTCGCGTTCGGGCTCGCGAACTTGTGGGACAGCATCGGTATGAGCCGGGCGACGGCTGAGGCGCTGCACACCTGCTGGTGGTACCTCCACCTGCTGGACTTCCTGGTCTTCCTCTGCTACCTGCCGATCTCGAAGCACTCGCACATCCTGACAGCGCCGATCAACGTTCTCTTCCGCCGCCTCACGCCTACGGGCGTGCTCCAGACGATCCCGGACCTGGAGGAGCGGGAAGTCTTCGGCGTAGGCAAGGTGCAGGACTTCTCCTGGAAGCAGACCCTCGACTTCTACACCTGCACCGAGTGCGGGCGCTGCGAGATCAACTGTCCTGCGTTCATCAGCGGGAAGGACCTCTCGCCCAAGAAGATCATGCACGACATGCGCGCCGTGGCGGAGCAGGAGGCGCGTGAGCGCGTCGGCCTCGTCGCGCCCGGCGCGAACGGCGAGCCACTGAAGCTGATCGACGCCGTCGGCTTCAACGCGATCTGGGACTGCGTGAACTGCGGCGCCTGCCAGGAGCAGTGCCCTGTGTTCATCGAGCACATCCCCGCGCTGATGGACATGCGCCGCTATCTGGTGATGGACGAGGCGAACATGCCGGAGACAGCCGCGAGCACGCTGATGCAGCTCGAACAGCGCGGCCATCCGTGGAAGGGCACGCCGCTTACCCGGACGTCGTGGATGGACGAGATGGAGTTCGAGATCCCTCGCTTCGACGGTAAGCAGGAGTACCTGTTCTGGGTGGGCTGCACCGGCGCCCTCGTCGAGCGCAACGTGAAGGTGACGCAGTCAGTCGCGCGTCTGCTGCACGAGGCCGGAGTGAGCTTTGGCTGCCTGGGCGAAGAGGAGACCTGCACCGGCGACCCCGCCCGTCGCCTGGGCAACGAGTACCTCTATCAGATGCAGGCGACCCAAACGATCGAAGTGCTCCAGGGCAAGAAGGTGCAGAAGGTGCTCGCCACCTGCCCGCACTGCTTCAACGTGATGAAGAACGAGTACCGCCAGCTCGAAGGGTATTTCGAGGTCAAGCACCACACGGAGCTGCTGGCCGAGCTGATCGAGCAAGGCAAGCTCAAGGCCGACCACGAGCTCGCGGAGAAGATCGCCTACCACGACTCGTGCTTCATGGGCCGCCACAACGGCGTCTACGACCCGCCCCGCCAGATCATCGAAGCGATTCCCGGCGCCGAGCTCGTCGAGTTGCCTCGCTGCAAGGAGAACGGCTTCTGCTGCGGGGCGGGCGGCTCGCACATGTGGGTGGAGGAGAGCAAGGGGCGCCGGATCAACCACCTGCGCACCGAAGAGGCGCAGGAGAGCGGCTGCAAGATGCTCGCCGCGAACTGCCCGTTCTGCATCCAGATGTTCGAGGACGGCATCCCGTCCGTCGAGCAGGACGAATCGAAGCGGATGAAGGCCTACGACATCGCTGAGCTGCTTGAGCAGGCCGTGATGGGCCCTAGGCCGACCAACGGCGCGAAGCCGTCCGGGCCGGAGCCCGTCGTCGCCGCCGCTGCCGACCCGCCTGCGGAAAGCGAAGGTTCATGAGCGGCGACGCTCCGCCCGAGCCCGGCCAGCCGCCAGCGGTTGTCCTCTATCTGCTTTACGCCTTCTTCGTCATCGTGCTGATCGCGGTGCTCGCCGTCGTCGCGGCGTACGCGTAGCATCAGCCGACTTACACGACCGGCCGTGCTATAATCGCGGCGGATGGTCTCCGCCTCACAAACGGCCGCGCACGATTCGACTGCTGACGCGCCGCCCGCGACGGCCGCCCGGCCCATCGCGCGCCTCAACGCCCGCATCTCCGCCTACCTGGCCGACTCCGTGATCCTGGTCGCGTTCATCCTCGTCTTCTTCGTGCTCGCGGGCGCCGAGCTGCTCGTGGCCAACAGCCGCTCTGATGGCGACCCGCCCGACTCCGCGTTCTACGCGTTCGTCGCCATCTTCCTCGGCGGGGTGCTGCTTTCGTGGACACTTGTCAACCTGGCGCTCGTGCGCTGGCGCGGCCAGACGGCGGGGATGTACGTGATCGGCATCAAGGTCGTCCCAAGCGAGGGCCAGCGGCTGACCACCGGCCAGCTCCTCGCGCGCTGGTTTGGGCTCCATCCGCTCCTCTTCCACCCGCTGCTGCTGCCGCTCTGGGCGCTCCTGTCGCTGCTGCTTGTCTCGCTCATCGTGAGCCAGCTCGTGCTCGTAGTGACGGTCGCTCTCGTCCTGCTCTGCGTCGTCTCGCCTGCCGCGAACCTGGCCCTGCTGATCACCGACCCGGAGCGACGCGCCCTGCACGACCGGCTGGCCCGCACGGTCGTCATCCACCTCGAACAGCCGTGAGCCAGGTCGAACGCGACCCCTACGCCGACCTGCCGATGCTGGAGCCTCCGCGCTCCTCGTGGCGGGGCGTCGCCGTTTGGGTGCTGGGCGTGCTGTTGCTGCTGGACATCGGCGCGCTGCTGTTCGCGCTGTCGTTCGCGAATGTGACGGCCGAGGGGCCGGCCAAGCGCACCCTTCGCAACAGCGCCGCGATCTTGACCGAGGTCGACGCCTACCTGGACGACCAGTACGATTCGCTGCGCCAGCAGGCGGAGCAGCAGCCGGACCGCCCGCTCACGCCGCCCGATTACCCGATCGCGGTCACGTTCACAGCAGACGAGGTGCTCGCGAGCGACCGCGAGGAGTTCCGCGGCATGCTACTCGATCGCTCCGCGGATGCCCTCTACGCGGAAGGGACGGACGCGATCGTGAGCGAGAACGACAACGACTCTGACTTTTCGACGCAGGCTGCCGTTCGCGACGGCATGAACGTGCTCCGGGAGCGGCAGCACGATGGGCTCACTGTCGCGACGATCGTTCTCGCCGCTGGCGCTGGTGTCCTGGCGTTGGGCCTGCTGCTCATCGCGCGCGGATACGCCGGGCTGCTGGGTCTGGGCATCGGCGTCTTTCTGGGGTCGCTGCCGTTCCTCGTCCTTGCCATCGCGGTGCGCTTCGCGTTCCGGCTTGCTGCGGACGCCACGGGCGATTCGTTTGTGGAGGAGTACCTGAAGCTGGGGCAGGAGCTGACCTGGGCCCCCATCCGCAACGGGATCGTCTTCACTGTGGGGAGCGCCGCCGTGATCGTCATGGGGGCCGCGTTAGCCCGCTGGGGTCGAACGGCCGGTCGCGCGTACTAGGCGCGCTTCTTCCTCTGCTTGCGCTTGGGTCGCACGACCAGCACGGGGGCGACGCCGCTGCGCACGACCTCTGCGGTGACACTGCCGTGAAGCGTCTCGCTGAGGCCGGAGCGGCCGTGCGTGGCCATCGCGATCAGGTCGAAGCGCTCCTTCTTCGCGAAGGCGACGATCTCCGCCGCAGGGTTCCCGAAGTGGACGGCGGCGTGAACGGGCCGGCCTGTCTTCAAGAGCACCTTCCCCACGTTGTCGAGGTACCCGAGCAGCTCGTCTTCTCGTCGCGCGATCGCCTGGCCCTTCGACTCGGCGTAGGCAGGCGGGGCAGCGGGTAGCACGCCGGGCGAGATGCCGCCGGGCGCGGCGATGCCCCCAAGGGGCAGCGCCTGCCTCAGGCCGGGCCGCCGTCGGCGCGTGGCTTGCGGCTCCTCACCGGCGATGAAGAGCGTCACGTCCGCCGTGGTACCGGCCAGCAGCTCGGCGACGACCGGCAGCACCTCTTCAGAGAGGTCTGAGCCATCGACGGGCACGAGCACCTTCTTGAACACGCGGTGCCTCCTTCCTTCGAGCCGGCCACCGCAGGGATGCGTCAGCCGTCCCGAGCAGATACTACATCAGCCGGACAAGCAAGGCCAGCGACCTGGGTGCTCTCGACCCACGCAGGGCGCTGGAGTAAGCTAGGCCCAAACTGGTGGCCGGGGACCATCGAGCCGATAGTGACACATTCCGAGCGACGCTTCATGCTGCTGCTGGCCTGCGCGCTCGCCGCCGTTGCGGCGCTGGGCGCGCTTGCCGATCGCGGCCTCGAGAGCCAGGATGCGCGCGCATCCGACGTGGCCGCCGTGTCCGAGGCGCCGGGCAATGCGTCGCGCGGCGGGGACCGGGCGGCGCTGCCCGCGGGGCATCCATTCTCTCAGGCGCGCCTCATCGCGCCGCTCGGCGAACGACTGCCTCGTCTCGCCGCCCTGCTTGTGCCGGAAGCGCCGCTACTGGAGGAGGCACAGATCGTCAGCTACTACGGCAATCCGTACACGGCAGATCTCGGCGTGCTGGGCGCGGCTGACCTTGACACGGTCACCGCTCAGCTCGAGGCGCAGGCGACCCGCTACGATCAGCTCAACGGCGAAACGCGCGTCATCCCTGCGCTCCATCTGGTGTACGCGGTCGCGCAGGGTCAGCCCACGCCGAATGGCCGCTTCCTTCAGTACACGGACGAGGCCACGGTCGACCGCTTCATCGCGTTCACACGAGAGCGGGGGCTGCTGCTCTTCCTGGACCTGCAGATCGGCCACGGCGCTATCGATGAAGAGTTGCGGCAGGTGCTCCCCTACCTGCGCAACCCTCAGGTTCACCTCGCGCTCGATCCGGAGTTCGCGATGGCGCCGGGTCAGGTGCCCGGCGTGGATCTCGGCAGCCTGCCCGCCGCCGACATCAATCGCGCGCAGGAGGTGCTCCGCGACCTTGTTCGAGAGGAGCGCCTTCCGCCCAAGCTGCTCATCGTGCACCAGTTCACCGACAGTATGGTGCCCGACGGTTGGGCGATTCAACGGTACGCGAACGTGGAGCTGATCATCGATATGGACGGCTTCGGCCCGGCCGCCATCAAGCGCGTCACGTACCTGCGCTACGCGCTACGTCCGTACGCGACGAACGCCGCGCTCAAGCTCTTCTTCCAGTACGACCCGGACCTGATGTCGGAGGAGGAGGTGCTCTCACTGGAGCCGCGGCCCAGGGTGATTATCTATCAGTAGGAGCCGGGGTCGCGGGCTGTTCCTCGCGCGCCTCTTCAGACGGCTCGACGATGGCAGGCGCGCTGCTAGCGCGGTGGGGCGATCTGGAGATGCTGCTCATCCCCAGCGCCGCTTCATGCAAGCGTAGCTCGGCGGCCAGGGCCCGCTGCTCTGCCGCGGTGCGGAGGGCCTCGTCGGCCTGCTCCGCTTCCTCCAGGCGGGAGAGCTGCCGCTCGCACTCCAGGAAGCGCTGGCTGAGGAAGGCGTACCGCGTCACGGCGCGGACGTCGGCCGGGCCCAGGTGGGGGCATTGCTCGTAGACTTGGTAGACGAGCTTGCGCACGCCGCGCGCTGTCCCGCGCGGGATCAGCACCTCACCCAGGTTCTCCGGCCGCGCGATCTGACGCGGCACGCGCGTCGCCTTTAGGTCGACAGGGAGCTCCGCGTCATCCGACGGCAGCGGCATGCCGGCGAAGACGAGGCCGAGCACCATCAGCGCCAGCACGAGGCCCGTGTGCGCTCCCTCGATCAGCGCGATCACGCCCAGAACAACGACGACGAACGCGGCAACGATCTTGCGCCACGGCAGCGTCTGCAGGTCCGGCAGGTCGATGCTCGGCAGGGCGGGCGCCGATGTCTCCGTGGACGCCTCGGTGCCCTGGCGCCACTTGGCCCGGTCTGCCGCGATGGTCATGATGGACGAGAGCATGGCCTTCGGCTGCGGATCGTCGCACTCCGGTTGGGCGATGCCTGTGCGTCGGAAGTCGTACTCCCGCCGCAGCACGGGCGAGCCGAGGACGCCGTACGCTTCGTTCAGCTCGTCGAGCGCTTCCTTTGCTTCCGGGTCGTGCCGCAGGGCGGCGTTGTATCGACGGGCCAGGTACCAGTAGGCCTGCTCCACGGCGGCCGCGTCAGCGCCCGATTGGAGGCGCAGGACTTGATAGAAGTCCTTGCTCCAGCCTTCCGGCCCGCTGGCCTGCATTGTAGCGCTCTGCGCGTCCATTCGTTCCAAAGCCTCACTACTAGTAACGGCCAGAAGCGCGGCGATCTGTCGTCCGGATGATTGACATAACTGTACGAGAGCGGGGCCCCACAACCCATGAGGAAGCTGTGGGGCCCCGCAAGCAGCCAGCACGGGCTGCTACGGTGGCTTACATGCAGTTGTGCCCGAACTGCCCGACCACGGCGCCGATATCGCCGATGGAGATGGTCCCGTTCGGCGGCAGCAGGTCCCAAGCATCACCGCCCGGGATGCTGCCGTTGCGGTCGGCGCTAGTGTGGTAACCGCTCACAGAGGCCGGTGCGGTAAGGGGGTTGCCGTTGACGTCGCCGCTGGCCCCGTAGCGCCCAACCACCGCCCCAACGTCGCCGATTCCCACGATCTTGTCGCGTGTGAAGGGCGCGCCCGTGAACTGGTCCATCACGTCCCAGAAGTTGAGCGGGTCCCGGCGGCCGCCCTGCGCCTGATCGGTGCCCGCTTCGCGTTGATTCGAGCAGCCGTCCAGGTCCAGGTCCTGCGGCCCGTCCTGCGTGCCGTTATCGTCGGTGTCCGGGTCGGTCGGATCCGTGCCGGAGAGGAACTCGCCGAAGAGCGTCAGGCCGTCGGCGTCCGCATCGCTCGTCGGGCTTGGGCTGTTCGAGCCGAAGTACCAGCGTTCGAAGCCGTCCAGAACACCGTCGTTGTCAACGTCGCCGTCGGGATCGGTCGCCAGGTCCTCCCCGACGTGGAGCATCGGCACGAAGCGCCAGTCGCGCCAGGTAGAGTGGAGGCTGCTGTCGTTGCGGTCCGGGAAGCCGGCGGCGTCGATGAAGCCGCTCTGGCCAAGCGGGAAGATGAACTCGCCCAGCACCGTGGGGCCGACCTCGACGTTCTGTTCCCAGATGCCGCGGTTACCGGACGGCGTTGGAGGGAAGACGAGGTGCGCGAAGAGCGCCGAGAGCGGGTGCGCGTACGTCGAGTTCGGGCGCGAGCCGTCAGCCGGCAGCCCGCCGCCGAAATCGCTGATCGTCTGGGCGAGCGAGTCGCGCGCGACGACGCGCCAGTCGGTGCCGTTGAAGTAATCGCCTGCATATGCCTGACCGTACGAGCCGGACGGCCCGCCGGCGGCGGAGTCGATGGCGTGCTGCACCAGGTCGAGTCCTGCGGTGCCGGTGCGCGGCGGAATGCCGGTGCCCGACAGCTCGTCGGCGTAGATGTTGTTCGATAGCTTGGTGATCAGCGCGTTGAGGAACGCGACCTCCCCCTCCATCGTCGTAGCAGTAACGGGGTCGATGTAGTTCCGTCCGAAGAACGGGCTGCCGTTGTGGGTCTCGAGCGCCGCCAGCACGGTATCGACAGCCGGATTGCCGCCGTTGCCGACGCCGTCGACAGCGAGCCGCAGCCGCGGGATGAGGAACTGCCCGAAGCGGCCCTTGCCGTCCAGGCCGGCCACGTCCTTGTTGAGCTGGCGCACGTCGTCGCGCGTGACGGAGAGGTCCGCGGCTAGCCGCTCCAGGATGAACGTGACGCGGTGCTGCCGGCCGAACGGACCGGGGTCCAGCGTGGCGGCCTTGTTGTTCCAGTTCGCGGTATAGCCCTGCGACGGGTTGATCGCCTCCGGCATCGCCACGATCTCGTAGACCTCGAACAGGTCGCCGGCCGAGGGCGTGACGCCCCAGTCCTCTTCCAGCGTGAGCGTATCGTCCGTGTTGCTGGCGATGCGGCGTGTCTGCCGGTAGCCGTCGCCGCCCGTAATGGTGACGATGTACTCGCTACCGAGCTGGCTGGGGTCGTCGAGGCGGTAGTTGTAGGGCGGCGGAGACAAGTCCTCCCCTGTGAACGAGCCCGTGCTGGTCAGTATATCCGTACCGGCGCTGCCGACGGTCCCGCTCAGGAAGACGAGCTCGTTCGGCTGCGTGCCGTCCATGGGGAGGCGCGTGTCCGTGGCAGGCGCACCCTGCCGCATACGGAAGAAGCCGGACGACCAGTACCCGGTGTTGCCGTTCCCCGTGGCCGGGGCGATATCGGTGCCGATACCGTTGAAGGCGTTGTTGTCCGCGGCCAGGAAGTTGTGCGTACTCGGCATCAAGCGCACACCGCGCCGGATGTCCAGGACGCTCTCGGCGCGCTGGAAGTACGAGAAGCCGAGCGCGGAAGTCGATTCCTCCAGCCAGAAGCCGCGCTCCTGTGAGATGGCGATGATGTCGCTTCCGGCGCGCGCCGCGACGTATTGTGACGTGTTGTCGGGCGTTATGGTCCAGGCGTCGCCCGCGTCGAGCGTCAGCGTGTTGGTGGTACTCGAGAGGATCGGGCGCATCTGGCCGGCGCCGGTGCCGCCCGTGATCGCCACGTATCCGGCCGAGTAGTCGCCCGTGAAGGCGCTCGCGTCAGTGAGCGAGTCCGAGGCCGCGCTGTCCGTAGTGCCGGTCTTGTCGCCCTGGAAGGCGGGCACGGTGCGTGAACCCTTGTTGCTGGCGCGTTCGTGCGTGCGCCAGACGACGATCGAACCCGGCGGCGTGCCCTGGATCAGCTCCAGCCGCTTGTTCATAAGGGCCGGCGTGCCCTCATCGTTGTAGCGAAGGGTGTCCGTCTCTTCGAGGATGAGCTGATCGAGGTACGTGTCGTTGTTCTTGAGGGCGGCGGTCGTGGTGGTGAACGCCACGTCGTCCGTCTGGCCGATGAGGATCAGGGGCGCCCCGATGAACTCCATTCCGATGCCCTGGATGCGGTGGTCGCTGCCCTCCGCGCTCCGGTTCTCCACGAAGTGCATGATCGAGGGTGTCTGGATCCCGGTCTGCGGGAAGCCGCCGATCCACGGGTTGCCGGTCGCCGAGCGCTCGCCATCGACCATCCACGCGTAGCTGCCGAGCTTCGGCCATGCGCCGAGCCGCTTCGCAAGCTCCTCGCGATGAGCGTGCTGCTCCCGGATCGGGTCAAGCGCCTCATCGAAGTCGTACGCCGGGAACTGCGAGAGGAACTCTCGCAGACTGTCCGAGCCCTGGCGCTGGGCGAGCGGACCGCCGAAGCCCGGCGTCGTCGGGTCGGGCACGGAGACGGGAGCGAGCGGGTCGACCAGGAAGTTGAGGTCGTCCCAGATCTCGTCGCCGTCCGAGGGGAACTTGTCGAGCAGGCTATTGAGCTGACCCAGGAGCGAGGCCTCGTTCACGCCGGCATCGCCGAAGTTGCGCACCTGGAGCACGGCGATCGAGACGGCCATCTCCGGCGTGAACTGGAAGCCCCCGTTGGGGCGCTGCGGGTCGGCGCCGCCGGGCGCCAGGTAGTTCGGGTCGACCTGGTCGGAGATGTTGGTCGCGTTGCCGAAGAGGTCGTTGCCCAGGCCGAGGAGCTGCAGCAGCGAGACCTCCAACGGCTTGGGCTGCGTGCCGGCGTAGATCGCCTCGATGGTGTCGTTCACGCCCTTGCAGTACTCCAGGAGGAGCGCCTGAATATCGGCCGGCAGCTTGGCGAACATGCTGTTCAGCTCGGACGAGGTGTAAGCGTCGCGCCGCACCTCCGCGTCGTCGTTGAACGTGCTGGCGTCCAGCACGCCGAACGCCTGGTAGAGCGTGCCGCGGGCCACGCGGCTAATCAGGACCATCTGGCCCAGCCGGTCGCGGGCGATCTGGCGGCCGTTCTCCCGCGCCAGCTCCAGGTCGGTGTCGGCGTAGATGTGGGGGAGCCCGTAGGCGGGCTCGCGCACAGTGACCGCGCCTGGATCGGCGGTGGCGACCGGCGGAAGGCCGTCAGCCAGGAGCGCGCCGAATATGGCGACAGCGATCAGGGCAACGAGAATGAGTGAGCGGTGCATGCCTACCTCCCTCCCTAGCAGGCAAAGGCGACGAGAGTCGCCGAACGATGCCACCAGGCTAGGCGATCATAGCACAGGAACGTAGGTTCGTGAAGGGGAGCTTACTTCGCCCAGGCGGGCGGAAGGGGTGGGCCGGCGTGGCCGTTCGTCTCGGCGTGCGCGCCGTTGGTCGTTCTTGCCTGGCGCGTCCGTTCCAGCGTGGCCCGGAAGCGCCGGTAGCGCTCCAGCGCCCACTGCGAGGTCTCGTACTGGCTCATGCCGGTGTGCCGAAGAGAATCAGCCATCCCCTTGAGCGTCCCGTGCGCCTCCATGCGGTCCCTCCCTGCTCCTCAGCGCTGTGAGTAAAGCGGAACAAGGGGGTAGCGCGCAAGGGCGTTAGCTGGTTGTCGCTTGCGCGCCGGGCGCCTGTCCCGGCGCGTTTCCGCCGTTCGCGGGTGGGACGATGCCGTGGTTGGCGGCGAGGAGCTGGGCGATGAAGGCGGTGAAGACGTTGCCGCCCCCATCACCAGCGCCGCCCACCATGATGTCCGGCGTGATCTTGAGGCCGGCCTCCGAGATCGACTTCGTCACCTCGATGGCGGAGAGGTTGAGCTGGCCGACGGCCGCGACCTGCTTCTGATACGCCTCAGCCGTCGCGGTGCCCATCGCGAGGATCTTCTTGCCCTCGGCCTCGCCTTCAAGCTGGACGGCGCGGGCGCGGCCCTCTGCTTCGATCACTGTCTTCTTCTTCGTCTGCTCCGCGACCTGGACGCCGATCTGCGCGGCGACGAGGTCGATCTGCTTGTCCGCCGTGGCGCGCGTGTTCTCGGTGTCGATGCGCTTGCGCTCCGCCTTTTGCTGCTCGACGAACATCGCCTGCTGCTGCGCGGCGATGACGCGGCGCGTCTGGATCTCCATCAGCTCCTGCGGGAGGATAATCTGCGAGATGAGCACGGAGACGCACTCGACGTGGTACTTCTGCAGCTCGTCGCTCGCGCGCTGCTCGGCCTTCGTCTGCTCCAGCGCGCGGTCCTGCATGAAGTTCATCGCTTCCGTGGACGACGCCTGGTTGCGGAACGAGGAGTCGATCATCGGGTGAATGACGTGATCGATCAGGTTCTCGATCGAGCCGATCTTCGCCACCATCAGCGGCGCCTGATCGGGCCGGACGCGGATGATCACCTTCACGCTGACGCGCATCTCGAAGCCGTCGCGGCTGATGACGGCGAGCGGGTTGAAGAGTTGCGCGCGCTGAATTCCCGCCGGCTGGGCAGCGGTGGCATCGTCTTCACTCTGACCCTCCTCTGCCCAGTCGATGGTGAGGTTCGTTGTGGGGATGATGTACGCGATGTACGCCCAGCGGTTGAGGTAGTACACGCCGGGCCCGGCGACTTCAGCCTGAATGCCGCGAAAGCCCGCGGGCACGACGTAGCGTTCCTTCCCTGCCAGCCGCTCTTCCTGGAGCAGGTCCTCCGGCTCCTTCCCGACGTTGGAGACCAGGACCGCCACCTCGCCTCGTTGAACGATGGCAACGTCGTCGAGCGTAACGTCGAACATGAGCGGGTTGATGTAGTAGGTGCCCGGCTTGAGCAGATCGTACTGGGGGCCGCGCTGGCCGCCGTTCGCCAGGAATGCCGAGGCGTCCTGGAAGTCGTTGTGGGCGGTTACGCTGATGGCCACCAGTTCGTCGGGCGGCAGGGGAGCGCCGTCCTTCGCGGTGACGAGCCCGACCTGGTTCGCGCTGACGATAGTCGCCGGCCGGATGTCGACGGTGAAGAGGTCCGTGTTGATCCGGTAGCGGCCCGGCAGGACGACATCGATCTGCGGCCCGATCTGCCCGCCGTTGCGGAGGAACGCCTCGCCGTCCTGGAATGCCTGGGAGCCCTCAACCCGCCAGGCGAGTAGCCGGCCGGGGCTAATCGGGTCGCCGTCGCGCGCGCTCACGACGCCGACTTGCCCTGGCACGATGGTGACGACCGGCTGGTTGCGTATGTTGAAGAGGTAGGTGTTGATTCGGTACTTGCCGGGCGGCAGGAAGTCGACCTGCGGCCCCTTCTGGCCGCCGTTGCGCAGGAACGCCTCGCCGTCCTGGCACATGTCGTGGCCTTCGACGTGCCGGGCGAAGATGTGCCCTGGCTCGAGCGGACGGCCGTCGATCGCCTCGACGAGGCCGATCTCGTCCTCGCCGATGACGAGCATCTCAACCTTCTGCACCACGTAGATGAAGGGCACCATGAAATGCAGGCCGGGCTGCAGGACGCGCGCCTGCACGCCGACCTCGTTTCGCATCGCGACCACGCGTCCCTCCGGCAGCGGCTGGCCGAAGTAGCGCCGTTCCAGAATGCCGACCTGCTGCCCGCCGACCGCGATCAGCATGCCTCCGGCGACGATGAGCAAGAGGATGACCGCGAGGATCCCGAGGACGATAGCGAGCGCGACGATTCCGGCCATGAGCGAGCGTCCCTTCTTGCGGCAGCCGCCGTCGGCGCCCCTTGCGCCGGCCGACCCGGCTGGTGTGAGCGAGCACGAGCATAACACGATGCCGCAGCTTCAACAAGGAGGCGCGTCGGTGCGGGCGCTCGCGGCCTATGCTAGCATGCAGTCGAGCGGGAGTAGCTCAGTTGGTAGAGCATCTGCTTCCCAAGCAGAGGGTCGACGGTTCGAGTCCGTTCTCCCGCTCCAGAACCCCCGTTGTTCGTATCTAGAAGCGCACGTGTCGCTCGGAGCACACCGCGGTCACCGATAGGCACCGCGGCGCACCGGCCCGGCGCGCCGCGGTTACACACCTCCCACGCGGTAAGGACAGGGCGGCTATGCATCAATGGCTCTTGACATACCAATGGCACTTGATGTATCATGCCGTCGATGGTTAGAGACGCAGCGGCCGTGACGCCCTCCCGATTCGTTCAGCTCCTGGCTGATGAGCAACGCTGGCGGCTGCTCCAGGAGTTGGCGCGGAGCGATCGTAAGGTCAGCGAGCTAACCGAGCTCCTCGGCAAGCCGCAGAACCTGTTGTCGTACCACCTGGCTACGCTCCGTGACGCGGGGATCGTATCGGCTCGGCGCAGCTCTGCGGACAGGCGGGATAGCTACTACCGCATGGACCTGCGTCGCTGCGCCGACTTGCTGTGCGAGGTCGGCCCGGCTCTCGAGCCCGGCCTGCGCGTCGATTGGGTCGTTCCGCGCGCCCCTGAGGGCCGTCGCCCCCGCCGGAAGCCCAGCGTGCTCTTCCTCTGCACCGGAAACAGCGCTCGCTCTCAAATGGCCGAAGCGCTTCTTGAGCGCCACTCCGGCGGTGCGATCCGCGCGCGCAGCGCCGGCAGCCATCCGAGGCCGCTCCATCCCAACGCCGTGCGCGTGATGGCCGAACGCGGGATCGACATCTCGACGAACGCGACGAAGCACCTGGACCGGTTCAGGCAGATGCGATTCGGCTGGGTCATCACGCTGTGCGACAAGGTGCGGGAGATCTGCCCGGAGTTTCCTGGGGCGGCGCGGACGGCTCACTGGAGCATGCCCGATCCGGCGTCCGAGGGTGGCAGCAACGAAGCGAGCTACGCCGCATTCGAGCGCACGGCTGAGGAGCTTGAATCGCGGATCCCCTTCTTGATCGGTGAGTTGATCGTACACATGGAAAAGGAGACCGCCCGATGAATCCCAATGACACAGCGAGGGTCCGATACCTGGTCGACGACGTGCAGGCGGCCGTCGACTTCTACACCGCACATCTCGGCTTCACGGTGGACATGAATGTCGCGCCCGCCATCGCCCAGGTGACACGTGGTCCGATGCGCCTGTTGCTGTCCGGTCCAGCTACCTCGGGCACCCGAGCCACCCCCGACGACTTGAAGACGGCCGGGCGAAATCGTATTGAACTGATCGTTGACGATCTGGATGCCGAGATCGAGCGACTACGGAGCGGGGGCCTGTCGTTCCGCAGCGAGATAGTGGCCGGCCCGGGCGGACGCCAAATCTTGCTGAGTGATCCGGCTGGGAATCTGATCGAGCTCTTCCAGCCTGTGGCCAACAGTGCGCCGTGATCGAGTCCTCATGCAGTGGAATGCAGATAGAGGAGGTTTGTAACGTGGCCGTCTTCGGTATCACTGAGAAGTTGGCGCGGACGAAGGCCCGTCGCTTCGCCGGGAGCGTCCGACCGGACGTGAGCGCCGACGCCGCACCCGACGGCACCGTGACCATCATGTTCAGCGACATCGAAGACTCCACGGAGCTGACGGAGCGGCTGGGCGACAGGGCATGGCAGGAGCTGCTGCGCGAGCACAACGCGCTGATCCGACAGCAACTGAAGAAGCACGGCGGCTACGAGGTGAAGACGATGGGCGACGGCTTCATGGTCGCGTTCGAGTGCGCCCGCAAGGGCATCGAGTGCGCCGTCGCGATCCAGCGGGCCTTCGCAGCGCGCGACGCCGCGAAGGGCGAACACGTGAAAGTGCGTATCGGACTGCACGCGGGCGAGACGATCCGCGAAGGCGACGACTTCTACGGCAAGAACGTGATCCTGGCGTCACGCGTGGCCGGACAGGCGAAGGGGGGCGAGATCATGGTGTCGTCGATACTCCGTCAGTCCGTCGCAAGCAGCTTGGACGAATCGCTGTTCGGCGAGCCGCGCGACCTCGAGCTGAAGGGCCTATCGGGCACGCAGCGCGTGTTTGCGGTGGCGTGGAGAGACTGAACAGGCCCTGAGCGGTCGATGGTCGTCGGCGCCGGCGACGTTGCGACGAGTCCCTTCTCCCACTCCAGATTCGACGTCGGGCGCCGCGATGGAGCACGCGAAGGCGCGTGCGGTCACTGCGGCCCTTCGATCGTGATCGCAATCGCTGCCGCGATCGCGCCAGTTCGCCTGAAGAACATCGATTGAATTCGGTCATCATCAAGTGCAGCAAATGAGGAACCTTCGCGACACTCGAGCATCTCCAATACAAACCGCTCCAATGGCCAACCCAAACTTTCTACGCCACCAGCAGTCTTAGCCAATAACTTCAGAGAAGGACTCTCGCCTGACTTCAATGTTGCCAACGTCTTGTGGACCTGGCTCGCGGCTACAATCCTTGTGCCAATCCCCACTTCGTTGATCGTGATGTGTTCGCTCGGAACGAAGCGAGTGAGTGGAAGAGCAGGCGGATTGTAGAGTTGATAATAGACTTGAAGCCGACTCTTCCTCTCGTACTGCTTGATCGCCTTGACCTGATTCGATGCAGCTAGTAGAGCACCGTATCGACACTCATCATTGAATTCGAACATTGTCTCAGTCGCGATGGATCGAGACCAATCCTCGGGATCGGCGAGACGGGCGAAACCAGTTTCATAATCCACGAGTGTCTCTTCTGCCACCTTCTGACTGGCGGGATAGAGCCTCTTCGACTGCAAAAGTCCGACTTTGCTTCTCCGCATTTCGCCTGCGCGTTTCAGGAACACCAAGACTCCAATATCGGCAATCTCCCAGCGGTAAAAGTGACGCATTCCTCCCAAGTAGTGCGCCTGAATCTTGGCGAACCACGAATTGCCGAGCGCGATGGGAGACGAATAGCGTGACAAATGTTCGATCCAGGTGAGGTCTAGCGACTCCTCTGGAACGTTGGGGTTGTTAACGAGCTTCTCGGCAATCCGGGCATTGCACTGCTGAAAGACATGGAGAACCCAGCTGATAACCGCTGGAGGAAGATCTTCGTTACTCACACTACGAGGCTGGGCCTTCTGGCTCACGTCGGTTGAAGGAATCGTCTGCGATCGCCCGCTTCATCTTCTCGCCAGCGCCTCCTCCTTTGCTTGCGCCACCTTCATAGCACATCTTGGTCAAGCAGACAACACCAGCGCGTGGATCACGCTGGCGCGGAGGCTACTTGACGAGCAGGGCCTTCGCGCGCGACCACCGCTAGGTCGTTGAAGCCGTCGCGAGACCAGCCAGCGTGGTCTGGCCCCATGCGCTCGCGAACTGCCGCGAGCAGCCGTTCCGCGGCGCCTTCGTCGCGCCAGTCGCCGTAGCCCAGCTCGCGGAAGCGCGCCGGCAGCGGCCGGCGGCCCGTCCGCTTGCCGCCGGACCCGTCGCCGAAGAACGTGTCGACGATGACCCGGTCCGCGCTATCCGCCAGGAGGTCGGCAAACCGAGGGTGGTCGTGCGGCAGCGTCGGACTCACTGCAGCCTGCACGCGGATGCCGTGCTCGCGGGCC
>JBBEBM010000005.1:0-46271 GCA_040882355.1 Dehalococcoidia bacterium
CCCCCAACACCCCCCGGCAGGGTGCGCCGCCCCCTGCACCCCCGTTCTTCACCGGCCTGCTAGATCTCCGGGCTGACTTGCGCTAAAGCCTATCCCGCCACTTGTATTTTGCGCTATCTTCCCACCGTGACGAACGACCGCCTCACGCTTAAGATCCGCCGCCTGCACACCGATGCCCGCTTGCCAGCGCGGGCAACCGAGGGCGCATCGGGACTCGACCTCTACGCCTGCCTGCCGGATGGCGACGTGACGCTCGGGCCTGACCCTGTGCGCGTGCCTGCCGGTGTGGCGATCGAGTTCCCGCCGGGCTACGACGTGCAGGTGCGCCCCCGCTCGGGCCTCTCACTGAAAGGCGTGGGCGTGGCGTTCGGCACGATCGACAGCGACTACCGTGGTGAGGTGCTGGTTACGATGTGGATCTTCGGCTCGAAGACGGAGCACGTCGTTCGCCACGGCGACCGTATCGCCCAGCTCGTTGTGTCGCGCCTGGCAGAGCTGCCTGTCGTAGAAGTGGACGAGCTGACCGCTAGCGGGCGTGGCGCCTCGGGTCACGGCTCGACGGGATCTTAGCCGGACGGGTCGCCCTTTCCGCTATGGCGGTACATCACGATGTCCACGTCGGCGAGGCAGACCAGCCCTTCGGTGACCATCTCGTCCAGCTTCGGCAAGATCTGGCGGATCCGATCTTCGCGATCCACCACCTCGACGATGATCGGCAGGTCTTCAGAGAGACGAAGGACGTGCGCCGAGTGGATCCGGCTGTCCGCCCCGAAGCCCTCCACGCCTCGCACAACTGTCGCGCCCGCGAGGCCCTCCTCACGCAGCATGAGCACGATCGCCTCGGCCAGCGAGCGACCGTGCCAGCGGTCCGCCTCGCCGATGAAGATTTGCAGCAGCTTGCCCGGGCCTTCGATCTTCATGAGGCGCTCACAGCGCGCGTCCCAGCGCGAGACCAGCGTACATCGCCGCCAGTCCGGCCGCCATGCTGCCGCCGATGTTCACGAGCGCGGCGAGGTACGATCCCGTCTCCGCCAGGTCCACCGTCTCGAACATGAGGGTCGAGAACGTGGTATAGCCGCCGAGCAGGCCAATGGCGATGGCGGGCCGGGCGAGCGGCGGGGCCAGCCATCGATCTTCAGTAAGGCCGACGAACAGCCCGAGGAGCAGCGCTCCCGTCACGTTCACAACGAACGTGCCCAGTGCCGTCGGCCCGAGCCGGTCGACAACCGCTCCATCGATTGTATAGCGCAGGACGCTGCCCAGGGCGCCGCCCAGCGCGACCATCAACGCTCGTTCCAACATGCTTCCTCCTCCAAGAATGCAGCATGGCCTCTACACGCATGGTGTAGAGGCCATCAGCCGAAAGTCCGGCGGGTCGACCGCTCGCGCGGTCAGGCGAGCCTCATCGCCCAGTCCGATCAGTAACGAATCGCAGGCCGGAGGGCAAGCGGCTTACTCCTCCCGATTGAGGAACACGTACTCGTAGACAAGCGCAGCGATAGCAGCGCCGATCAGCGGCCCGACCCAGTAGACCCAGTGGTCGGCCCACTCGCCTGCAACCAGTGCCGGGCCAAAAGAGCGAGCAGGGTTCATCGATGCGCCGGTCATCGGGATGGCGACAAGATGATCGGCCATGATGACGAGGCCGATGGCGACCGGCGCCAGGTAGGTGAAGCCCTTCGTATCGACTGCGACCGCGAAGACGACGAAGACGAGGAAGAACGTGAGCGCTATCTCGACCAGCAGGCCCGCGCCAGCGCCGTTCCCTACGCTATCGTCCAGCAGGCCGCCGCCGATCTCCGGATCGTAGACGCTCAGGGCGTGCGCTCCCAGGTTTACCTCTGCAGGGCCGGCGATGATCGCCTTCAGCAGGAGCACGGCCAGGATGGCGCCCACCAACTGCGCGCCCACATAGAGCAGCGCCGTCGAAACTTTCATCTTCCCCGTCGCCGCCATGGCGAACGTTACCGCGGGGTTGATGTGCCCTCCCGATATCTTCCCGGCGACTGTCACCGCAAGCAGAATCCCGAGGCCGTGAGCGATGGCGACCGAGACGATGAACGCCGCATCGGCAGCGCCAGCGAAACTGGCGGCAATCACCGACCCCACGCCGATGAACACGAACATGCCCGTCGCGATGAGTTCCGCCGCGACGGCCCGCCAGGTCTTCATCGTGAAGTCGCCGGGCTCGAATCCCAATTGAATGGCCATGACTCAGCCTCCTTGCTCTGCCAACCACGCCGAAGCCGGCGTCCCTCTCAGCAAGCCTGGACTAGTTCGGGCGTAGCGTAGCAGACATAGGGTAAAGGATCAATACCTTTCATTGGTTCTCGGAGCCCACGCTCGCCCGCACACGCGAGTCAGTTGGCCGCGAAGGTACTGGCCTCCCTCGACCGACACTAGTTGTAGGAACACAGTAGGGAGCGCCCCGGAGCACCCGGGACATGCCATGCCAGACACCGCTTCGCCGGCCCCGCAGGACGGGCAATCCAGATCGAGTCCGCTCCACCGTCTAGCCACACGCCTGGATGGCGCACTCTCCATTAGCCACAAGCTGGCGCTCATCTTCCTGACCATGGGCGCGTTGGTGAGCGTGCTGTTCACCTGGGGCGTCTATCAGAGCCGGGCAGCACAGCTCGAGGCGGACCTTGAGCAGCGTGGCCTGCTCATCGCGCGCAGCATGGAGGGGCTCCTGTCCGCCGAGACCAGCGTGGCGGAGCTGCAGGAGGAGCTCGCGGCGTTGGCCGACACGGACACGGGCGTCCTGGCTGCTGATGTCTATGCGCTGGACGGCAATGGCACAACGATCATCGCCAGCGCCGACGCGAGCAATCTCGGTGATGAGAGATTCCCGCAGGCCGCACAGGACGCGCGAGCGAGCATCGCATCGGAAGCGGTGCTCCGGCATACGGAGCTCGCGGGCGCGGGGGCTGTCGCTGCTTACGTGCAGATACACCTCGCCATTCCGGATGACACGGCCTCGGGCGTCGACCCACCATCCACGGAGGGAGACGAAGCGACGCCGGACCTGGTCCTGGGCGTCTACCTCTCATCCGCGGAGCGCGACGAAGCGCTGCACGACCTGCTCGTGTCGCAGGTGATCTCCGTGGGCATTGCGCTCCTGCTGATCCCGGTCGTCGTCTACCTGCCGCTCCGCGTCTTCCTCCTCCGTCGCCTTCGCAGGCTACTCGGCGCGGCGCATCGCCTGGGCGAGGGAGACTACTCCGCCCGAGTCGAGGGGCCGCTGCCGGCCACGTCGAGCGACGAGATGATGGAGCTGAGCGCGCGCTTCAACGACATGGCGGCGTCGATCGAGGGGCTGCATCGCGAGCTGAGCGAGATGGCGACGACGGACGCGCTCAGCGGCCTGTACAACCGCCGCTACGCGTTCGAAGCGCTGGAGCGGGAGGTCCGGCTCGCGCGTCGCGGCGGCCGGCCGCTGGCGATCGTCCTCGCCGACGTGGACAGCCTGAAGAAGCTCAACGATCGGTACGGCCACGCGATCGGCGACGAGGTGCTGAAGCGTTCCGCAGGCGCCCTTCGGAACGCTGTCCGCGTCACGGACATCGCCGCTCGAATCGGCGGCGACGAGTTCCTGGCGGTGCTTCCCGACTGCGACGCCGGCAGCCTGCGGCGTGTGCTCGCTCGCATCCAGGAGAGCATGGAGCCGCTCGGCGTGCCCGAGATGCCGGGACCCGTGCCGCTCACGATGAGTACGGGCGCTGCCGTGCTGGGAGCGGGTGACGACGCGACGACGCTCATGCAGCGCGCCGACCTGGCCCTGTACGAGGCGAAGCGGGCGGGCAAGAACCAGACCCGGGTAGCCGCGTAGGCGGCACGAGCCTACTCCACACGCGGGCCGCCCTCGGCAGCCAAAACCGTATTCCAGAGGAGCATCGCCCGGGTCATCGGACCGACGCCACCGGGCACGGGCGTAATCGCCGCGGCTTTCTCGCTCACCGCTTCGAAGTCGACGTCGCCGACGAGGCGCTGGCCGCTCTTCTTCGACGCGTCGGGTATCGAGTTCGTGCCGACATCGATCACGACGACACCTTCGCGCACCATGCCGGCCGTGATCGAGCGGGCGCGGCCCATCGCGGCGACGACGATGTCGGCCTTACGCGTTATGTCGCCCATGTCAGGCGTGCCGGTGTGGCAGACGGTCACGGTCGCGTTCGCGCCGGACCGCTTCTGCATGAGCAGCAGCGCGAGCGGCTTGCCGACGAGGTTGGAGCGGCCGCAGACGACGACGCGCTTGCCCTCCGGCGAGTGGCCGCTGCGCACCAGAAGCTGCTGGACGCCGTGCGGCGTCGCCGGCAGGTAGGTGGGCACGCCGCGCAGCAGGCGGCCGAGGCTGACCGGGTGGGCGCCGTCGACGTCCTTGCGCGGGTCGATCTCGGCGAGCACGGCCTCCTCGTCGACATGGTCTGGCAGCGGGAGCTGGACGATCTGGCCGTGGCGGTTCGGATCGCCGTTGAGGCGGCGCACCGCTTCGACGACCTCGCCCTGCGACGCCTCCGCCGGCAGGCGGACGACTTCGCCCACCATGCCGAGCGCCTCGCAGTCGCGCACCTTGCCGCGCACGTACGTCGCGGAGGCTGGCAGCTCGCCGACGAGCACGATGCCGAGCCCTGGCGTCTCGCCGCGCGCGCGCAACGCCTCGACGCGGGGGCGCAGCTCGCCCAGCACCTGCCCGGCGATGGCCTTGCCATCGATGATCTGCGCCGTCATGTCGCCTCCGAGGGCAGTATGGCCGATCTGCGCGACACGTGGCAGTTGGATTTGCAAAATCGCCTTTCTGGCCGACTGCGGCCCGATCCTGGCCCAGTGCGCCAAGCTGTCGGGACGCGGCCGGACAGGGCATGCGCACGTCGAGGTGTCGAGGATGAGGATACGGGTCGAGCGGGAGAGCGCGAAGGGGGTGGTGGCGCTTACTGGTTGCTGGTGAACGTCGGCCTCATCCCGCTGCGACGCTCGCTGCGGGGCTACGCGGGAGGCGTCAGGTCTCCCTTGCTTTCCAGGAGAGGGCCCGGTCGCTACCGTCGCCTCCTGGTCTGAGGTATACTGGATCTGATCTGAGCAAAGGAGGCGACACATGCTCCATTTTGAGGAACTTGACGCCACGACGCGAAAACATATGCTTCTGGAGTTCCGAGCGGAACAGCAGAGCGCAGACGTACCACCTTTCCAGCCCGCCAATCTCACAGAGGAAGGCCGCGCGATCTACGCAGCGGTGCTTGAGCGTGCCATCATGGAGGGTAACGAGGAGAGTTTGGCACTGGACCTGGCGAATCCAGCTTATTGGCACGCCGCCGAGGCCTTCACCACGCGATCAGGCCGACCGAGTACTCGCGCCATCCCTGCGAACGTGCGCGCAAACCGCTTCGGCCTGACGGAGTTCAATACCTGGTATGTGCGCGGTCTGTGCGCACGTCTGGCCGCCGAGGGCATCGCTGCCTGCGAGGTGTACCGTGCGGCGCCAGCCTACGAGCCGCGCGAGGAGTGTCGCGCGCTTGAGGGACACGTCCTATCGGTCGCTGATGTCTACGCCGGCCACCGGAGTAGATACTACCCCGTCGCCAGACCAGACGCGCTTTCAATCCCGATTGGACCGAACTGCCATCACTCAGTTAGGCGCAAGCATCTGGTGAACTAACTGCAGCAAAAGGCTCGCCCTCGGACACGGGAGCAATGCACTCTGCGCTGGAAACGGGCGAGGCGCGAAGGCATGAACGACTATGGCGCTCACGGTGTAGAGCCGTGAGGCGTGCAGATCTCCGCTCAAACTACCGGACCTCCCATCAGGGCGCGCCCAGCGTGTCGATGTAAGGCCGTAGCCACTCGTCCAATCATCGCCCGAGGGCGGTGTGGCGCACAGCGCCCTCGGGGAGGACAGCAGAAGCGCTGTTCGGCTAGACTGAACATGAAATGGCAATTTCAGTCAAGAGTCACAAGATGCTGTGGGGACGCGCAGCGAGTAGATGTGCATTCGCCGACTGTCGCCGACAGCTTGTGGAGGATGCGACCGTGATGGATGGTGAGTCTCTCGTCGGAGACGCCTGTCACATGGTGGCAAGACAGTCGAGTGCGGCGCGAGGCCACTCTCAGCTGACCTCAGATGAGCGCGACAGATACAACAATCTGATCCTGTTGTGCAAAGTGCATCACAAGCTAGTCGATGATCAGCCCGGTGAATACAGCGTGGAGCGTCTCTTCCAGATAAAGAGACAACACGAGGCCTGGGTGGCCGAATCGCTAGACGAATTCGACCCTGCTAAGCAACGGGATGATGAGATTTACGCGGACTACATAGATCAATGGGCCGCGCGCAGTGATCTAGACCAGTGGCTAGGGTGGAGTTCATCTGTCCTCGGAGGAGGTCAACCCAAGATGTCGGCGCATCGTGACGCCGAACTCGAAGAGCTGAGGGTTTGGCTTTTTTCGAGAGTATGGCCCGAACGTTACGCGGAGCTAGAGGCAGCGTTTGAGAACTACCGTCGCGTGCTTCAAGACCTTCACGAAACATTCCGTGAATATGCGGAACCAATGTGGAACGGGGATTTTCTTGTGACGAGAAAATTCTATCGAATTGATAGGTGGGACCCTCCCCTGTACAAGAGACTTGGACGCCAATACGACTTCCATGTCGCTTTTGTAGAGGACTTGATGCTGGAACTTACTCGCGCCGCGAACTACGTGTGCGACCGCGTGCGCCAGCTTGTCGATTCTCGCTTTCGGCTGCGCGAAGGGCTCGTCCTAGCAGGATCAGGCCCGTACCTGGATCTGACCTACCATCACCACCGCCCCGAATATCGTGGCCACGAGCGCACGCTATCCCCGTACCCAGGACTGGAACAATTCAAGATCGACAGGAGGCAGCGCGACGAACACTTTGGTGAAGGTACTAGTGCCGACGATCCTGACTTTCACGTGGGTGGTGGCGACGATTAGTCTCGCCCGCGGACCCTGACAATGCATGCCGGAAGGCACGCAGGACATGCCTTCACCTCTCAGGCTATACTAACACCTACCATGCCCTCCCTGACCGCGCTCGTCGCTGAAGATAACCTGGAGTTTCGGGAGCGGATCGTGGCGATGCTCGGAGAGCTGGCGGTCGAGAGCATCGCGACGGTGGACGGGCGGGAGGCGATTGGCGTGGCGCGAGACGTGTCGCGCGAGTTGCACCTGCTGGTGACGGACATGGAGATGCCGCACAACACGGGGTGGGACGTGATCCGCGCCTTTCGCGATCATCGCGGCGAGTCGTTGCCGATCATCATGCAGACGGGCCAGACGCAGTACTCGTATGTGGTGCACCGGGCGCGGGAGCTAGACATCGTGCTGATCGACAAGATCGAGCTGCACACGCGGCTGGTGCCGGCGGTGCGGGAGGCACTTCGCTTGTAAGAGCGCGTGCGGGTGGGCGGTGTCGAGGACCTAGCCACAGATTCACACAGATGGAACACAGATTTTGGCGATGGTGAAGGCGCAGCGTCCATCGCGAGGGGCAGACGCTTCGGCTGCCGCGGCGGACTCAGGGTGACGTGAGGGCGCGGGTGGCCAGCGCGAGGATCGCATTCGATGGGGCGACGCGCGTTGCGGCGACTACGTCGCCCAGGGCGACCAGACCCTTCGACTTCGCTCAGGGCAGGCTCTCGCCCCTACGTGAGCCCGGGGCGGCCGGACCCGCCTAACGCTGGCAGGTGGTCGCCCCTACGTCGACGCGCGCGGGCGGTGGGCGAAGGGCCTCATGTTACACTGCCTGCTGCTATGCAGAACTACGCTGTCGGCATCGATCTGATCGCGATCTCGCGGGTGCAGGCGGTGCTTGACAAGCACGACGAGCGCTTCCTGCGACGCGTGTACACGCCGGAGGAGGTCGCGTTCTGCCGGGGGCGGGTGCCGGAGCTGGCGGCGCGCTTCGCGGCCAAGGAGGCGGTGATGAAGGCGCTGGGCACCGGGGCGCACGGCGTCGCCTGGCGCGAGATCGAGGTGCTGCCGAACCGTCGAGGCAAGCCGCTCGTCTACCTGTACGGCCGCGCCCAAGCCCGCGCCGAACGCATCGGCCTGCGCGCGCTGGACGTGAGCCTGACACACGAGCGCGACTTCGCGATCGCGGCCGTCGTCGGCGTGCGCGACGCGCCGGTCGAGCCGCCGGAGGAGAGTCGGGCGCGACTCGTCGCGAGGCTGAAGGAGCGCGGGCTGCTGTGAAGCTGGTCACCGCCGCCGAGATGCGCGCGCTGGAGGAGGCCGCGGCCGCCGCCGGACGCCCGCCCGACGCGCTGATGGAGGAGGCGGGGCTGGGCGTCGCGCAGGAGGTGTGGATCAACCTGGGCGCGGTGCCCGAGCGGAAGGTGGTCGTGCTGGTGGGGCCGGGCAACAACGGCGGCGACGGTCTGGTCGCGGCGCGCCACCTGCACGACCTGGGCGGGCAGGTCGTCGTGCTGCTGCTGACGCCGCGCGGCGAACACGACGCGAACCTGCGCCAGGTTGTCGAACGTGATGTGTCGGTGCGGACACTGACCGACCACGACCTTGCGCCCCTCGACGAGGCACTGGCCGGCGCGGATGCGGTCGTCGACGCGGTGCTCGGCACGGGGCGCGCGCGACCGCTCGAAGGCGCGATGGCCGATGTGCTCGACCGGGTCGCGGAGGCGCGCGCGGCGACGGCCGGGCCGCGCGTGATCGCGGTCGACCTGCCGACGGGCGTCGACTGCGACACCGGCGCCGCCGACCCGCGCGCGCTGCCCGCCGACGCGACGATCGCGCTCGGCTGCTCGAAGGTCGGGCTGCACACGCTGCCGGGCGCGGAGTACGCGGGACGCGTCGACGTGATCGACATCGGGCTGCCGCGCGAAGCGGTCGAGGCGCTGCCCGTCGAGCTGCTCAACGCGCGCTGGGTGCGCGAACGGTTGCCAGCGCGGCCAGCGAACGCGAACAAGGGAACGTTCGGGCGAGTGCTGGTCGTTGCCGGGTCGAAGCTCTACGTCGGCGCGGCGCGGCTGGCGGCGTTGGGCGCGCTGCGGAGCGGCGCCGGGCTGGTCACGCTGGCCTGCCCGTCGAGCGTGCAACCGCTCGTCGCGGGCGGCATGCACGAGGTGACGTACCTGCCGCTGCCCGATCGCGATGGCTTCGTCGCGCCGGAGGCGGCGGTGGAGGTCGCCCGAGCGCTCGATTCGTACGACGTGCTGCTGATCGGGCCGGGGCTCGGCCAGGGCGCGGCGCAGGAGTCGTTCGCGCGACAACTGCTGTGCGCGCTCGCGGCGAACGGGCCGAAGGTGCTCATCGATGCGGACGGGCTGAACGCGCTGGCGACGCTGCCCCATTGGTGGGAACGCGTCGCGGCGCCGTGCGTGCTGACGCCGCACCCGGGCGAGCACTCGCGTCTCACCCGACGCGCCGTCGCCGGTGTCCAGCGCGACCGGCTCTCGTCGGCGCGGGATGCGGCGGCGACGTGGGGGCAGACGGTGGTGCTGAAGGGGGCGTACACGGTGGTCGCCGCGCCCGACGGCCGCGCGGGCGTGAACCCGTACGCGAACCCGGCGCTGGCGTCGGCGGGCACGGGCGACGTGCTCGCGGGCGCGATCGCGGGGCTGATGGCGCAAGGCCTCTCCCCGTTCGAGGCGGCGTGCTGCGGAGCGTACCTGCACGCCGCCGCCGCCGAAGGGCTGCGCGCGGTGTCGGGCGACGCCGGCCTGCTCGCGGGCGACCTGCTGCCGGAGCTGCCGCGCACCCTCCGCGAGCTGCGCGGCGTCTGAGCGCTACGGCGGCGCCTGCTGGCCGAAGTGGGACACGACCTGGCCGATGTCGCCGATGCTGACTGTACCGTCCCAATCGATGTCTGCCGCGGGTAGCGCAGGCGGCACGGTCTGGCCGAAGCGCTGCCGGACCTCACCGACGTCGCCGATCGAGACCCAGCCGTCGCCGTTCACGTCCCAGACGAACGCGCAGTCGATGGTGAGCGCCTCGGCGGGCCCGAGATCGGGCACCGCCTGGTTGTTCTCGTTCGTTATGTGGCCGTCCGGCGACGGGCCGTTGGGTGCGGTGACGGTCTCCACGCCGATGGCCGAGCACGTGTAGTCCACCTCGACAAACTTGCCTGTGTAGGTGGAGCCAAACACGCCGATGCCGAGGCCGCAGCCAATCAAGTAGTCCATGGCGCCCTTGGACTCCGCCGCAATTTCGCAGTCCGGCCAGAACCGCCCGGCAAAGGGACCCATCTCGGTCGTCTGTGGCCGGTTGTTGAGGGTGAGCGCTGCCGAGGTGAGCAGCCGGATTTGGACGCCGTTGTAGCCGGCGACGGTGTCGCCGTCGTCGTCGATCAGCCCGGCCAGCTTCTTGATGTGGCCCTCTACCGTGAACATCTTGCCGAGCGCCACCCGGCACATCGAGCCCACCGGAGTGGCCGGGTCCGTGTCGCAGACCATGCCCTGGCCCTTGAGCACGATGTCGGGACTGGGGCCGGCGGCACGCGCGCCTTCCCGCTGTTCGCCCGCGACAGCGAGCGCGACGAACGCAACTACGAGTACCACGAAGATCGACCGAACGAACCGCGTTGTCATTGTCCTGCCTCCATCCCCTGAGCCGCGCTACGGTGGCGCCTGCTCGCCGAAGTGGGCGACGACCTCGCCGATGTCGCCGACGTTGATTGTGGCGTCGCCCGTCACGTCGAACTCGATCGCGACAGGCGGCACGGTCTGGCCGAAGAAGTGCACCACGCGGCCGATGTCGCCCACGGAGACCCAGCCATCGCCCGTCACGTCCCAGATGAACGCGCAGTCGATGGTGAGGATGTCGAGCTCGTTGCCGTCAGGGACGTAATAGCTCTCCCCATCAAGGAAGCTGTCCGGCGGCGGGCCGTTCGGCAGAGTGACTGAGAATACGCCAAGTGTCGTGCAGGTATAGTCCACTTCGGCCACCTTGCCCAGGTGGATGGAGCCAAACAACCCGATACCGAGGCCGCAGCCCGCCTGGTAGTTTGTTGGGCTGACCTTGGACTCGGCACGGATCCCGCAGTCCGGCCAGTAGGGCGCGGCCGCAGGGCCCAGCTCCGTCTGCTGCGGCCGGTTGTTCAGCGACAGCGCCGGCGACGTCAGCAGGCGCAGCCCTATCCCACCATAGCCGGCAATTGTGTCGCCGTCGCTGTCGTGCAGGCCGGCGATCTTGTCGATGTATACCTCGACGGTTAACTGCCCGCCGAGGGGCAGGCGGCACGTGTCGGGCTTCCCGGTGTTGGGGTTCGTGTCGCAGTTCCGATTCTTTCCTGCGATGGACAGCTCCGGCGTGACGGTGTTCGCCTCCGCCGGTTGAGAACCCCAACTCAGGATGAGCGGTAGCGCCAACCCCACTGCGACCGCTGTCGCGAAGCCAAGCGTCAGTGTGATTCGTGCCGTACTCATCGTGCGCCACCTCCCGCTGTCCTGCGAGCGTTCGCCAGTGACCCATGCGGCCAGCGTGCCTAGTATACACCTTGTGTCAAGCCCGCCGTCTTGACGCGAGCCGCTAGCCCTGGTATGCTCCGCCTTGACAACTGAAGAGCGCGTGCGGAGGTGCCCGGGAGCCGTCTCCCGGGAAGAGCGAAGCCGGTGCGAATCCGGCGCTGTCGCGCAACTGTGATTCCGCCCACCGCGGATAAGCCAGGTCGCCTGCCTCCGCCACATGTCACGTAGCCTTCGCGGAAGAGGCGCGGTCATTGCGAACACGCAGCGTCCAAGCCCTTGCTGAGGCAAGGGCTTTTTTGTTGCCGGAGCGCAGTTCTCGCCTGTTCCGTGGGGCGCCGAACAAACGGACGGGGGGAGAGAGGAGCACACGCATGATGCGTTCCATTCGGCAGATACTGGCCGCTAGCCTGCTCGGGCTGCTCGTTCTGGGCGGCGCCTGCGACGACGATAACAGCGGCGATACCGGCGGCGGGACCCCGGCGACGCCCGGCGCGAGTGGTGAGTTCCCCGTCACGCTGGAGCGCGCCGACGGCAAGGATCTCACGCTGGAGGCGGCGCCACAGCGGATCGCGGCGCTTTCGCCGGGGCACGTCGAGATGCTGTTCGCGATCGGCGCCGGAGACCAGGTGATCGCTGTCGAGCAGAACGCGGACTACCCGCCCGAAGCGGCGGCGATGGAGATCAAGCTGAGCGCCTTCGAGCCGAGCGCCGAGGCGATCGCGGCGGTCGACCCGGACCTCGTCATCATCTCAAACGACCTCGACGGCATCGTCGCCGCGCTCGACAACCTGGGCATCCCGGTGCTGTTCGACGACATCGACACGCGGATCACAACGATCGAGGAGGTCTTCGAGAGCATCGAGGAGATGGGCCGCGCGACCGGCCACGCCGACGAGGCGGAGACGCTGGTCGATGGCCTCCAGGAGCGCGTCGACGCCGTCGTCGAGGACGCCGCCGGCCTCGACGGGCCGACGATCTACCACGAGCTGGACGTGACGGGCGGCTTCTTCAGCGTCGGCCCGGAGAGCTTCGTCGGCGATCTCTACAGCAAACTCAACGCCGAGAACATCGTCGAGGCGGGCGAGGGCGCGTACCCTTCGCTCACGCAGGAAGCGATCATCGACCGCGACCCGGAGGTGATCCTGCTCGCGGACGCGGAGTTCGGGCAGACGCCGGAGGTGGTGTCGGCGCGGCCGGGATGGGAGGCGATCGCCGCGGTAACGAACGGCCGCGTCTACGCGATCGACGCGGACATCTACAGCCGGCCGGGGCCGCGCATCGTCGATGCGCTGGAGGAGCTGGCCGGCCTGCTCTACCCCGACGAGTCCTCGTGGAGGGAAGCGCCGTGCTCGGCGTGCTTCGCCGCCCCCGCCTGAGCGGCGTCGACGCGGCATCGCTGCGGCGGCCGCTGCTCGGGCCGTTCGCGTTCGGGCTCGGCGGCGTGGCGCTGATCGGCGTCTTCTCGCTGCTCTGGGGCGCCGCGGACATCCCGCCGATGACTGTGGTGCGCATCCTGCTCTACCACCTCGGCCTGCCGGTCGAGGTCGACTGGCCCAGGAGCTGGGACGCTATCGTCTGGGAAGTGCGCGTGCCGCGCATGCTGCTGGCGGGCCTCGTCGGCGCAACGCTCGCCTACTCGGGCACGACCTACCAGGGCGTGTTCCGCAACCCGCTCGCTGACCCGTACCTGATCGGCGTCGCGGCGGGCGCGGGCCTGGGGGCGGCGCTCGTGATCGTGAGCCCGCTGCCCTACACGCTCGGGCCGCTGAGCCCGGTGCCGGCGGCGGCGTTCCTCGGCGCGATGACCGCCGTGACGATCACGTACCTGCTGGCGCGCGTCGGGCCGGTCGTGCCGACGGTGACGCTGATCCTGGCGGGCACGGCTGTCTCGTCCGTTGGCACGGCCGCCGTCTCCTACCTGATGCTGATCGACGATAACCGAGCCCTCTCCCTGCTCTCCTGGCTACTCGGCGGCTTCAACACGGCATCGTGGGAGCGTGTCTGGCTGCTCGTCCCTTACGCGCTGCTCGGCGGGTTGGTGCTGCTGCCCTTCGGCCGGGCGCTCAACGTGCTCCAACTGAGCGAGGACCAGGCGCGACAGCTCGGCGTGAACGTCGAAGCGCTGAAGGTGGGCCTGCTCGTGGTCGCGTCGCTCGCGACGGCGGCGGCCGTCGCCGTGAGCGGCATCATCGGCTTCGTCGGGCTCGTCGTGCCGCACATCGCGAGGCTGCTCTGGGGGCCGGACTACCGGCGACTGCTGCCGATGTCGGCGCTGGTCGGAGCGTCGTTCATGATCCTGGCGGACCTGGTCGCGCGATCGATCGCGCCGCCGCACGAGATCCCGGTGGGGATCGTCACCGCGTTCGCCGGCGCGCCGTTCTTCCTCTACCTACTGCGCCGGCAGCGACGGGCGAGCCTCTATGCTTAGCGTCCGCGACGTCTGGGCCGGCTACGAAGGGCGCTCTGTCCTGCGCGGCGTCGACCTCAAGGTGGGCGCTGGCGAAGTCGTCGCCCTCGTCGGGCCGAACGGCTGCGGCAAGACGACGCTGCTGCGCGCGGTCAGCGGCGTGCTGCGCATCGAGCGGGGCGACGTGCGCCTCGCCGGCGACGAGCTGCGGTCGCTGTCGAGCCGCGAGCGGGCGCAACGCCTCGCCGTCGTGCCGCAGGGCGCGGCGCTGCCGCCCGGCTTCTCGGCGCTCGAGCAGGTGCTGCTCGGCCGCACGCCATACGTCGGGCTGATCGGGTCGGAGGGCCCGGACGACATCGCCGCGGCGCGCAAGGCGATGCTCCTGACCGACTGCTGGCCGTTCGCAGAACGGCCGGTCGAGGAGCTGTCCGGCGGCGAGCGTCAGCGCGTCGTCCTGGCGCGGGCGCTCGCGCAAGAGCCGCGCATCCTCTTGCTGGACGAGCCGACCGCGCACCTGGACCTGGCGCATCAGGTGCGCACCTTCCAGCTCGCGGCGCAGCTCGGGCGCGACCTCGGCCTCGCCGTGCTGGCGGCGGTGCACGACCTGACGCTCGCGTCGCTCTTCGCGGACCGCATCGCGTTCCTGGAAGGCGGTCGCATCACGCTGGAGGGCACGCCGCAGGAGGCGCTGCGCCCCGAGACGATCGAGCGGGTCTACGGGCTGCCCGTCGCTGTCATGGCGCATCCGACGACAGGCCGGCCGGTCGTCCTGCCCGACATATCCCGCAACGGCCATGCCGCCGGGACGCCGCTGTGAGCAACGGCTCTTCGTTGATCGACGACGCGGCCACGCGCGTGCGCGCGCCGGACGCGGAGGCGATGGCGGTTGCGCGAGCGCGGCAGGCGACGCTGACGAAGCCGCCGGGAAGCCTGGGGCGGCTGGAGGACCTTGCGGTCTGGCTGGCCGGCGTCCGGGGCGATGCGCGGCCGCGTCTCGAACGCAAGACGGTCGTCGTCGCGGCAGCGGACCACGGTGTGGCGCGGCAGGGGGTGAGCGCGTACCCGCAGGGCGTGACGGCGCAGATGGTGCGCAACTTCCTACGCGGCGGCGCCGCGATCAACGCGCTCGCCCGACAGAGCGACGCCGACGTCATCGTCGTCGACGCGGGCGTCGTCGAACCGATCGAGCCGAGCGAGGGCCTGGTCTCGCTGCGCATCGGGCCCGGCACGAAGGACATGACGCAGGGGCCCGCGATGACGCGCGAGCAGGCGATTGCCTGCCTGGAGGCGGGCGCGCGGTTGGCCGCAGACCTGAACACCGACGCTGTTGTGCTCGGCGACATGGGCATCGGCAACACGACAGCGGCCGCGGCGCTCACGGCCGCGTTCACAGACGCTTCGCCCGAGGCGGTCTGCGGGCCGGGCACGGGACTCGACGAAGACGGCATCGAGCGCAAGATACGCGCGATCACACGGGCGCTCGACGCGAACCGCCCCGACCCGTCCGATCCGGTCGGCGTGCTGGCGGCGGTCGGGGGGTTCGAGCTAGGGGTGCTGGCCGGCGTGGTGGTGGGCGCGGCGGGGCTAAGCACGCCCGTCATTCTCGACGGCTACCCGACGACGGCCGCGGCCCTGGTCGCGACGGCGCTCTGCCCGCCCGCCCGCGACTACCTGATCGCCTCGCACATGTCGGCGGAGCCGGGTCACATGGTCGCGCTGGCGCACCTCGGCCTGACACCTCTGCTCGACCTGGGGCTGCGGCTGGGCGAAGGCACCGGCGGCGTGCTCGCGCTCGGCCTGCTCGACGCCGCGGCGCGTCTCCACGACCAGATGGCCACGTTCGACGAGGCAGGAGTGAGCGGGCCGCGGTGAGTCGTGCCGCCGCCCTGCTCCAGGCGCCGCTCGCCGCGCTGGAGTTCCTCACGACGCTCCGGCTGCGTCGCACACCGAGAGGGTCGCTGACGCATGTGGCGCAGGCGCAGGGGCTGTTCCCGCTGGTAGGGCTGCTGCTCGGACTGATCCTGGTCGGCCTCGACCGCGCGTTTTCGAAGGCGCTGCCCCCCGACGCGACCGACGTGCTGCTTGTCGTCACGCTGGTGCTCCTCACGGGCGCGCTCCACGTCGAAGGGCTGGCCGACGCCTGCGACGGCCTCTTCGGCGGGCGGACGCGGGAGGAGCGGCTCGCCATCATGCGCGACCCGCGCATCGGCGTCTACGGCGGGCTGGGCCTGACGGGCGTGCTCGCGCTTAAGTGGGCGGGCTTGCAGTCCTTGCCCGATGACGTTCGGGTCGAGGGGCTGCTCCTCGCGCCGGTGCTCTCGCGCTGGGCGCTCGTCACGGCGATCGCGGTCTTCCCTTACGCCCGACCCGAGGGCATGGGCCACGAGTTTCGTGCGCACTCGTGGCCGTGGAGCGTGCCAGTTGCGTGGGTGGCGGCGCTGGCCGCGAGCGGCCTGCTGCTGGGCGCAGGCGGCCTCGTGCTTGCCGCGACGATGACGATCGCCGCGCTCCTGGTCGGCTGGTATTGCGCCGCGAAGCTCGGCGGCCTGACCGGCGACACGTACGGCGCGATCACCGAGCTGGTCGAGGCGGTGGCCCTGCTGGCGCTGGGCGCCGCCGCCGCGCGAGGCTGGGTGGACGCGTCCGCCTGGGGCGGACTGGGCTAGGCTGGGCGCGCCATGAGCGAGCTGATCCTGGTGCTGGGCGGCGCCCGCAGCGGCAAGAGCGCTTTCGCGCGCAGGCTCGCGGCGGAGGGGCCGACCCCGGTCCTCTTCGTCGCAACGATGGAGCCGGGCGACGACGAGCTGCGGCGACGGATCGAGCGTCACCGGCGAGAACGGCCGCCGGAGTGGCGCACGCTGGAAGAGCCGCTCGCCGTCGTCGACGCGCTGCGTCGTTGCGACGGAGCGCCCGACACGGTGCTGCTCGACTGCCTGACGCTGTGGGTCGCGAACCTGCTTCAGCGCTCGCTCGGGGACGAGGTTGCGCCCGACGCGATCGAGGCGGCGGAGGCGGACGCGCTCATGCAGGTCGATGCGCTGCTCGGTTGGCGGAGCGAGTCGGGCGCGCGGCTGATCGTCGTCAGCAACGAGGTGGGGTTAGGCATCGTGCCGGAGTACCCGCTCGGCCGGGCGTTTCGCGACATCCTGGGGCTAGCGCACCAGCGTATCGCCGCGGCGGCCGACCGCGTCTACTTCGTGGTGGCGGGCCTCGCGAACGAGATCAAAGGGCCGGCGGGACGTGAAGGTGACTAGCCCGCCTTGCGATGGGGCTGTCGCGCCGAAAGGGAGCCGTCGACGAAGACACCGTAGCCGCGGTACGGCGCCGTCTGGATGAGCTGGCCGTCCTGACCCAACGCGCGCAGCTTGCGTCGCAGGTTGCTCACGTGCGCCCGCACGAGCTGCGCGCCGCCCAGGCCGCCATCGTACCCCCAGACCTCCTCCAACAGCTCCTCCGCCGGCGCAAGCTGGCCCGGACGTTGCATGAGATAGCGCAGCAGGCGGAACTCGGTGGGCGTCAGCTCCAGGACGCCGCCGCCGGCGAAGAGGAGCTGCTGCGTCACGCCGTCCAGCGCCACGCTACCGACGCTCAGCAGATCGTCGGGCCGGCGTCTGGAGTCGGCCGCGATCACCTTCGCCACGGCGCGCGTCAGGTCGCGCGCGGCGACGGGCTTGGTGACCACACCATCGCAGCCCTCCTGAAAGCACCCCGGCAGGGCACCCGGAACGAGCTTCGCGGACGCGGGCGCGAACATCACAATCGGTGGACGGGGCCGGCCCTGGCTGTCGCAGATCCAGCGCAGCAGACGTTCGACCTCGCCGGTCGGGAACAGGCTGTCGAGACAGATCGCGTCGACATGCAGGCGCGAGAGGGCGCGCTGCGCCTTGCGCAGCGTCGACGCGGTAAGCGGCGCATAGCCGGACGCCATGAGGCAGCCCTCCGCAGCGCGGAGCACAGCATCATCCGGACTGACTACCAATACCTGGGCAGCCGACTCCATCGATTCCCGTCTACAAGTCAGGCAAGTTCCACCCACCCAAGGGGAATGCCACCTGCAAAGATTATGCCATACGCTGTCAAGTACCGTCGCGCCGCGCAGCTTGCGCGCCAATCAGGACGTACATAGAATTCAGTAGCAGCCTTTCGTCAACTGAGGCGCCCCTCGCATGACTGAACCACGCATCATCGACCTGCGCAGCGACACCGTCACCCAGCCCACGCCCGACATGCGTCGCGCGATGGCCGAGGCGGTGGTGGGCGACGACGTCTTCGGCGACGACCCCACCGTGCAGCGACTCGAGGCGATGGCCGCTGAACGGATGGGGAAAGAGGCGGCCGTCTTCGTCGCGAGCGGCACGATGGGCAACATCGTCTGCCTGCTGTCGCACTGCCAGCGCGGCGACGAGGCGATCGTCGGAACGGAGGCGCACATCCTCCAGTACGAAGTCGCGAGCGCGGCAGGTGTCGGCGGCATCCAGCTCCGCTCGGTGCCGAACCTGGCGAACGGCATGCTCGACCTCGATTCCGTCGAGGCGACGATTCGCGGCAGGGACATCCACTTCCCGCGCACGGCGCTCGTCTGCCTCGAGAACACGCAGAACCGCTGCGGAGGCGGCGTGATCACCGTTGATGAAACGAGCGCCCTCACGCGGCTCGTGCACGAGCGGGGCATCGCCGTGCACCTGGACGGGGCGCGCATCTTCAACGCCGCCATCGCCCTCGGCGTGCCGGCCACGGCGCTCACCACCGATGTCGACTCGGTCACGTTCTGCCTCTCGAAGGGGCTGTCGGCGCCTATCGGCTCGCTCGTCTGCGGGTCGGCGGAGTTCGTAGCTCGAGCGCGCAAGGCCCGCAAGCAGCTCGGCGGCGGGATGCGCCAGGTGGGCGTGATCGCGGCGGCGGGCATCGTCGCGCTGGAGTCGATGATCGAGCGCCTCGCGGAGGACCACGAGAACGCGCGCCTTCTGGCGCAGGGCCTCGCTTCGATCCCGGGCGTGCGCATCGACCCGGCGAGCGTGCAAACGAACCTGGTCTTCTTCGACGTGGACGACGCCTCCGCCTTCCGGCGCGCCCTCTACCGGGCGGGCGTCTGGGCAACGGGCATGGGCCCGACGCGCGTGCGCATGGTCACGCACTACGGCATCACGCGCGGCGACGTCGAAGAGGCCCTGGAGCGCGCGCGGGACGTAGCGGCGGCGCCGGTCTGAGCATGCGGCTGGCCTTCGCCCTCACCGCGCTGGGCATCGCGCTGCTCCTCGCCGCGGCGTGCAGCGACGGCGAGGACGTCGTTACGCAGGACATCGTGACGGACATCCCGTGGGTGGACGGCGAGCGCACGGAGTACGCGGTATTCGACGACGAGGGTGAGGACGAGTTGGGGACAGGCGTCTACGAGGCGACACTCCAAGGTGATCGCTACCTACTCTCTCTCAACTACGAGGGCGAGCTATCGACCGATGAAAGCGAGGTCGTCGTCGACGCGACGACGCTCAAGCCCCTCACGCTCCACCGCGAGGTGCACACCGACACGACCGACCAAGTCCTCGACGGCGACTACGACGCTGAGGAGATGGTGGCCAACATCACGCTGAAGGAAGACGACAATGATGAAGAGAGCACGGTGCGACGCCTGAAGGAGCACTACTACGACAACGAGTCGTCCGTCTTCCTGTGGCGGACGATCCCGTTCGCCGAGGGTTATGAGGCCAGCTATCACGCCGCGGTGCTCAACCTGGGACGCAACGCCGCGGTAACACTGAGGGTCGTTGACAGGGAAGAGATCACTGTGCCGGCAGGCACGTTCGACACCTGGGTCGTGGAGATCGAAGCCGGCGGGGCGAAGCAGAAGGCCTGGTTCTCGGACTCGCCGGAGCACTGGCTGGTTCAGTACGACAACACGCTCAACGTCTTCCGGCTGAAATCGACGGGCGACGCGTAGCAGGATGGTGAAAGAGCCCAAGAACCAAGGTCTTTCACTCCCACCCACCCGCCCAGCGGTGTTTGGGTGAGTCGGGGGGACACGCCCCAGGCCCCCCGGCAGGGGGCGCTGCCCCCTCCACCCCCTTAACGGCGCCCTGCCAGAACCGCTCCTATTCCCACAGGCAGCCGACGCCCGCCGCCTCCGCCTCACCCTCCAGCGCGACGAGCGTGTCCCGGTACGCGCCGTCGTCGCGCCAGGCATGGCCGAGCCCCTCGGCGATAAGCAGCGCTTCGATCGAGTCGCCGCCCTCCGTGAACACGTAGCGCAGCAGGCGGTCGTAGCGGTCTCGTTCGCGAGCGTCCGGCAGGAGCAGGACACGCTCGCCGGCGAGCGCCTGGTTGCGGTCGGTCGCCTCCGAGAAACAGTCGTCGCCCCGCTCGGTCGTATCGACGCCGTAGTAACGCACGCGCTCTTCGCGGCCGTCGATGCGCACGTCGATCGTGTCGCCATCGACGATGTGCACCACGTCAGCCCGTTCGAGGAGCGCCGGATCGGGCGAGATGTCCGGCGCGGCGACGCCTGCCCTGAGCGAAGTCGAAGGGAGCAGCGTCGCCGTCGGGACCGGCGTGCCGGCGACCGGCGAGACGAGCGCGCCGGCGGTGGGCGTGGGCACGGCCGCTTCGTCGCCGGCGCCCGAGAGCCGGCTCAGCAGCCAGGCGACGCCAAGCAGCACGAGCGCGCCCACGAGCCAGAGGTTGCTTCGGCGGCGCAGGAAGGGGGTCTTGACGATGGGCGGCAGCTTGCGGCGGGAGCGGCGGCGGCGGGCCATGCGGATCATTGTAGGCTGGCGCGGTCGCGTGCTCCAGCAGCGCGCCTACCTTGACAGCCGGCGCTATACTGGGGCCGCGACGAGAGGGGAGCCAGTCGAACTGAGGGCAGCGATGCGTTTCGCGGCAATCGCTCTCGCCTGCACGATGTTCCTCGCGGCCTCGGGCGCGGCGGGCGCCGGCTCTGCGCGCGGGGCGAGCGGCTTCGACCCCTGGCCATGCTAC
Organism: Dehalococcoidia bacterium; assembly: GCA_040882355.1. Taxonomy (GTDB): domain Bacteria; phylum Chloroflexota; class Dehalococcoidia; order DSTF01; family RBG-16-68-14; genus JBBEBM01. The sequence goes on from JBBEBM010000005.1 coordinate 20,821, forward strand.
CCGGACGTGAACGGCGACGGCGTCGTGTCCATCACCGACATTGGCTTCGTGGTGTCCTATTTCGGGCAGACCGTCCCCCCTGCGCCACCGACAGCCGACCTGAACGGGGATGCCGTCGTAGCGATAACTGACATCGGCGTGCTCGTGCAGTCGTTTGGCCGGATCTGCGTGGACTAGCCTCGCGACCGCGTCGAAAAGTGTAGTGTAATTCGACGCGGAGGGGGCTATGCTAGTCTCGTTATGAGACAGCGTGGCCGGCCACCACACCCCGACGTGCTTACGCCTCGCGAGCAAGAGGTGCTCGCCCTCATCCGCGATGAGCTCTCGAACGATGAGATCGCGGCGCGGTTGGGCATCAGCCTGGATGGGGTGAAGTACCACGTCTCGGAGATCCTGAGCAAGCTGGGCGTGCGCAACCGGCGAGAGGCGGCGGCGTGGGAGCCGGGACGCCGCCCGTGGTGGCAGGCTGCGCTCGCGCCGGTGCTTTTCTGGCGCGCCCCGACCAAGATCGCGGCGCTGACTTCAGCCGTCCTGGCCATCGCACTCGCCGCTGGGATTGCACTCTTCATTTGGGCGCTCAGCGCCACGGATGATCGCGAACCCGTCGACGTAGCAGGCCTAACAACGGACAACTTCGCAGATGAGCTGCGGCAGGCGCTGGCCAAAGAGGGGGAGGTCTTTCATACCACCGCGGAATTCGTCACCGAGGATGTCAACGGAGAGGCCCAACTGGCCTACACCATGGAAACGTGGCTGGGGCCGAGAGACACCAGCCGCCATGAGTTTCGCAAGGACCCGTCGTGGGACGTCGATATCGCTAACCACACGACGAACGTGATCGTGGGGGACACCGCCCACATGAACGACGACGCGGAGGTTTGGACGAGTGCGGTGGAGCACTGCGGCGGCATCGACCAAGTGTTGAACATCTTCTTGGCAACGGGCTGCGGCCAGTCCACAATTTTCAGCGACGACATGAGCATCGAAACCGGCCTCAAGTACGAAGGCGAGCCTGCGCTGGCGTTGGTCTCCAGCGGGACATCGACGAGTGAGGAGGCCGGCCAGGCCGACCAAGGCGACGCGCGTGGCGTATTCTACTTCGACGCGAGAAGCCTCGTGCCGCTCGCCTGGGTGGTGGAGTCGCGCACGGAGGACGGCCAGCTTGAGGGAACGGTCCGGCTCATGTTCGAAAGCGAGTACGTCGACGCCGGTGATCTGCCGGCCGACTTCTTCGAGCCCGCATCGATCGGCTACATCGCCCCGACGCCAACGAACACCAACCCCGCCCTCGTGCTGGATGAGCCCGACCTAGGCGTGGGAGTCTACTGGCTGGGCCGGGAGTTCTCGACCGGAGCGGGTCTGCCGCCTGTCCGACTCATTCAGTCGGACAGGGGCGGCGAAGGGCCAGGCTACCGCGCGTCTCTGACGTATGGACCAGACGGCTACGGCAGCGCCGCGGACGTGAGCGTCTGGCTCTGGGAGCCGGGCGCGTGGCAGGAGTACCGGGACGCCGTGATCATGCACACGCCCTTCGCCTCATCCTGCGCGCAACAGCAGGAGATCGCGTTGGAGGGCGGGCGCGGCGTCATCTACATGAGCCACGAGCCGGAACGGCCGCCTCCCCCGGCGACGCCGGAACCAGTCACACCCCAGCCGCCAGGCTCCACGGTTGCTCCCTATGTCACCCCGACGCCCGCCCCGACTGCCGGGCCCGCTGCGCAGGACGCCACGAGCTGCCGGGAGCGTCCCTTCGATCTCTTCATGGCGGTCGCGGAGTTCGAGGAGACGACCGTAACGGTCAACGCGCCTCACTGCGTGATCTGCGTCGGCCGCGAGTCCGAGCCCGGCCCGTACGACTCCCGCGAGGGCATGGAGGCGATCGTGCGCGGCCTGCGCGAGCGGGAGCAGGGCGAGTAGCCGTCACCCTCGCTACTATAATCCCGACGCAAGCCCCAAGAAGGCCTCCAAGAACGATAGCGAAGCCGCGCCTCGTGCTGCTGGACGGCCACGGCATCATCCACCGCGCCTACAACGCCTTCCGCGAGCCGCTCACGGTGCGCAAGACGGGCGAGGTGTGCCGGGCGCCGCCAAATAGACGGGACCTGAGTGGCCAATTGCGTGGACCATCTGAAATCGGCACGTAAAGGGTGAGACGCGGCGGCCGGCTTTCGCTTCAGCCCTGACTTGTCAGGTGCGCGATAACCTTCTCGATCTCCGCAGTTGGGGAGAAGTCAATGTATTCGGAATCCTCGAGGGCCTCCGGAGCATGGCCGGGAGCCCAGTAGAACGCCTGACCAGCCTCGTAGTCGCTGCTCCCACCTTTCGTCTTCATGCGTACCTTGCCACTGATCACGTAACCCCAATGCGGGCACTGGCACAGGTCGTCAGGCAGGCCCTTCGTTGCCGGGGAAAGGTCAACCCCTTTGGACAGGCGTACCCACCCGATGGTCATGCTTCCGACTTCCTTGGTCCGGAAATCGACGCCGCCTCCTTCTACCCGCGTGGAGAGGTCCGTTCGCTTCAGCGATTCCATTGCGACTCCTTTCTTCAACGCGTGCTCGGGAGGGCACCGGCCACGCTCACCCGCCTCGGCACGGCGATTGTATCACGCCAGGCAGAAGCGCCGCCCTGCTCCCGCTCGCGCTATAATCGCAGCGTGAGCCCCAAGAAGCCTACGAAGAACCACGGCGACGGCGCGCCCCGGCTGGTGCTGCTGGACGGGCACGGCATCATCCACCGCGCCTACAACGCCTTCCGCGAGCCGCTGACGGTGCGCAAGACCGGTGAGGTGGTGACGGCGGTCTTCGGCTTCGCTAACTCGCTGCTCACGGTGATCGAGCAGCTCAAGCCGACGCACGTCGCTGTAGCGCTCGACCCGCACGGCCCGACGTTCCGTCACGTGAAGGACGAGACGTACAAGGCGCAGCGCTTCGAGTCGCTCAAGGGCCGCGTCGCGAACACGATCGCCGGGCTGTCGGCGCCCGACGAATTCAAGAGCGCCCTGGCGGAGGCGGTCGCGCCCGCCGCGTCGCCCGACCAGATGCGATCGGGCATCACGACCGCCGTCGAAGAGATGGACGTGCCGGAGCCGGTGAAGCGCGAGCTGCTGAAGTCGATGCAGCCGCTCGACCGGCTGCGCGAGATCGGCCAGCAGTCGGCACGAGTCGAAGACCTAATCAACGTATTCAACCTGCCGATCTACCGCCTCGACGGCTACGAGGCCGACGACGTGCTCGGCACGCTGGCGAAGCAGGCGGACGACGCGGGCATCGAGACGTACCTGGTGACGCTCGACAGCGACATCATCCAGCTCATCACGGACGGCGTGAAGGTCTTCATGATGCGCCCCTACCAGCGCGACGTCGTGATCTACGACCCGGCCAAGGCCAAGGAGCGCTACGGCATCGAGCCGCAGCAGATGCCCGACTTCAAGGGGCTCAAGGGCGACACGTCGGACAACATCCCGGGCGTGCCGGGCATCGGCGACAAGACGGCGGTGAAGCTGATCGACCAGTTCGGCAGCGTCGAGGCGCTCTACGAACACATCGAAGACGTGACGCCGGAGAAGCTGCGCGAGAACCTGCGCCGACACGAAACGGAGGCGCGGCACAGCAAGGAGATGGCGACGATCCGAAAGGACGCGCCGGTGACGCTAGACCTGGACGCGTGCGCGCTGGCGCACTACGACCGCGAGGCCGTCGCCGAGCTGTTCCGCGACCTCGAGTTCAAAAGCCTGGTGCCGCGCCTGCCCGAGCCAGCGGCGCCGGAGGGCAACGGCCATCGCGCGACGGCCACCACCGAGGCGGTGCTCGCCGACCAGGAGTATCGCACCGTCTTCACAGAGAAGGAGCTGGACGCGCTGGTGAAGCGGATCGCTTCGGCGAAGGCGTTTTCGTTCGACACGAACACAACCGACAGTCACGCCATGCGCGCGTCGCTCGTCGGCGTCTCGCTATCGTGGGCGCCGGGGCAGGCGGCGTACGTGCCGGTCGGCCACCGGCCGGGCCTCGGCGATCCGGAGCAGCTCTCGATCGAGGCCGTCGCGAAGAAGGTGGCGCCGCTATTCGAGGACGAGCGCATCGAGAAGTCGGGCCACAACACGAAGTTCGGCATGGAAGTGCTGCACAACCACGGCATCGAGGTTCGCGGCGTCGCGTTCGACACCATGCTCGCGGCCTACCTGCTGGGTGAGGGCGCCGGGACCGAGTCGGCGCGGGCAGGCAGCGGGTCGCTCGGGCTGAAGTGGATCGTCTCGAAGGTGCTGAACGTGGAGATGAGCGAGATCGAGGAGCTGATCGGCAAGGGCGCGAAGCAGCTCTCGATGTCCGACGTGAGCGTCGAACAGGCGGCGCCCTACGCGTGCGCCGACGCCGACATGGCGGGCCGCCTCCGCCCGCTGCTCGAAGCCGAGCTGAAGGAGCAGGGCCTCTGGCCGCTCTTCAACGAGATCGAGATGCCGCTGGTGCCCGTGCTCGCGCGGATGGAGGAGACCGGCGTCGCCGTCGACACGGACGCGCTGCGGGAGATGTCGCGCGGGCTGGGCGAGCAGGCCGCGCAGCTCGAGCAGCAGGCCTACGACTCGGTCGGGCACGAGTTCAACCTCGGATCGCCGCAACAGCTCTCGCAGGTGCTGTTCGAGGAGCTGGGCCTGCCGAAGACGCGCCGCATGAAGCAGGGTTACACGACCGACGCGACCGCGCTCGAAGGGCTGCGCGGCACCCACGCGGTGATCGACATCCTGCTGGAGTGGCGTCAGATCACGAAGCTGAAGTCCACGTATATCGATGCGCTGCCGGCGCTCGTCCACCCGAAGACGGGCCGCATCCACACCAACTTCAACCAGATGGTCGCCGCCACGGGACGGCTTTCGTCGCAGGACCCGAACCTGCAGAACATCCCGGTGCGCACGCCGCTGGGCAACGCGATCCGGCGCTGCTTCGTCGCGCGGGACTACGGGCCCGAGCCGGTGCTGCTCGCCGCCGACTACTCGCAGATCGAGCTGCGCATCCTCGCGCACCTCTCAGGCGACGAGCGCCTGATCGAGGCGTTCCGTCAGGACGAAGACATCCACGCGACGACCGCGTCGGATGTCTTCGGTGTGCCGATCGACGAGGTCACGTCCGACATGCGGCGGCGAGCGAAGGTGTTCAACTTCGGCGTGCTCTACGGCCTGAGCGAGTTCGGCCTCTCCACCCGAGAGAGCATCTCGCGCGAGGAGGCGGCGGGCTTCATCGAGACGTACTTCGCGAAGTACCCGAAGGTGCGCGAGTGGCGCGAGGGCGTGATCAAGAGCTGTCGCGAGCTGGGGTACGCGGAGACGATGGTGGGCCGCAAGCGCTTCGTGCCGGAGATCCGCTCGTCGAACTTCCAGGTGCGCTCTGCCGGCGAGCGCATCGCCGTCAACATGCCCGCGCAGGGCACTGCGTCCGACATCATCAAGATCGCGATGAACAAGATCGACACGGAGCTGATCGAGCGCGGCCTGACGACGAAGATGATCCTTCAGGTGCACGACGAGCTGATCTTTGAGGGGCCGGCGAAGGATCGCGACGCCGTCCAGGAGATGGTGCTGCGCATCATGCCGAAGTCGCTCGAGCTGGCGGTGCCGTTGAAGGTAGACGTGAAGGTGGGCACCAACTGGGGCGAGCTGGAGGTGATGCCGGCCGTCGCCAGCGCGGGCGGGTGAGGGCCCTTTCTGTCATGCTGAGCGAAGCGAAGCATCTGGCCCTCCTAGAAAGCGCTACAATCCTCCGTGAGATCCGGGCATGAAGATCACATATGATCGAGAGGTCGATACGCTCCTTATCCGTTTCCGCGAGGCGACCGTCACCACGAAACACCTTGGCGAGGGCCTAGCGGCCGACTACGATGCGGATGGCCAACTCGCGGGCATCGAGATTCTTGACGCGGCAAAGCGTCTCGGCGGCAAGGACGCCTTCCGCCAGGTGATCCTGGAGGACATCGCGATCGCGCACCCGGCAGATTGAGTCGTTTGCTCGACTGGCACCTGGTTGCGCTGTGGGATGTCAATTAGTGCCGCACTACCGCATCACGTTCAGTCGCAGCGGACGGAGCGCGCGCGGCGCGCCGGTGCTGTGGTTCGTGCCGATGCCGAAGGACATGTTTCCGAAACGCGAGGTTGTTCTGATGGAGGCTCCCGGCGCTCGTGACGCAATCACGGCCTTCGTGAAGCGCGAGAACGTCGCTGTGGATCTCGAGCGGCCGGTGCGAGGATCGCCTCTGCTGCACGGCTGGTTCCTCTCGGGAAAGACGACGATCGCCGAATACATCGACAGCTTCGTGGGCGGTCGCAGGCGCTCGCTCTCGTTCAACGCGCCCAACGACGTTCGGTTTCGCATCCTGTCGATTGCGGAGGAGCCGGAACCCGCGAGCGGCATCGCCGGCACCGATGGCTACCAGCAACCCTTCGCTTCGCTCGAGGGCAGGCCGGCGACGAGCGACTAGCGACCAGTCACCATGCCTGAGCTGCCCGAAGTAGAGACGCTGCGGCGCGACCTCCAGCGGGCGGTTGTCGGGCGGACGATCACGGAGGCGCGGGTGGCGCCGGACGCGCCGCGGCTCGTGCAGGAGATGCCGGTCGATGTGTTCACGACCGGCCTGCGCGGGCGGCGCATCGACGGGATCGCGCGGCGGGGCAAGTACCTGTTGATACGCCTCTCTGCGGAAGCTGCGACAGATCCTTCGCCCTCCACCCCGCCGCCGCCATCCCCGCCCCGCTCAGCTCAGGATGACACCAGTGGGTTGTGGTGGGTGGTGCACCGGCGCATGTCGGGCAACCTGATCCATCGAGCCGCCGGCGCGCCGGACGAGCCGTACCTGCGGGCGCGCTTTCGACTCGACGACGGGAACGAGCTGCGCTTCATCGACCTGCGCAAGTTCGGCACCATGTGGCTCACCGACGACCCACAGGCCGTCGTCGCCGCACTCGGCCCGGAGCCGCTCGACGACGCGTTCACGGTCGAAACGCTCGCGGCGGTGCTGGCGAAGCGGTCGGCGCCGGTGAAGGCGGTGCTGCTGGACCAGACGGCGATCGCCGGCCTCGGCAACCTCTACGCAGACGAGGCGCTCCACTACGCCAGCGTCCACCCGCTCCGGCCGGCGAACGGTCTGACGCCGGACGAGGTCGCCTGCCTGCGCGACAGCATCGTGCGGGCGCTGGAGCAGGGGCTGGCTAACCTGGGGAGCAGCATCGGCTACGCGGACGGCGAAGAGGTGAGCCTGCGCGACCACGTCAACCTCAGCGGCGAGGCCGGCGGGAACCAGGAGTACCTCGTCGCGTACGGCCGCGAAGGGCGCCCCTGCCGGACGTGCGGCACGCCGATCGAGCGACTGAAGCTGAGCAATCGCAGCGCGCACTTCTGTCCTCGCTGCCAGCCGCGCGCGATTCTCAAGCGGAAGCGGTCGAGAGCGAAAGCGAAGAAGGCGACGAAGGCGAAGGCCACACGAACGGCGGAGACGTCGTAGGGGAGGCCTTCCAGGCCTCCCGCAGCGTTGTCGAACAGCGCACCGTCGCGGGAGGCCTTCCGCCGGGGGCGGACCCGCCTTCGGCGGGAAAGGCCTCCCCTACGGACGCCTCGGACGCACCGCTGGTTGACTTTTGTTCGCCGCGGGCGCACCCTTAGGGCGAGGTCAGATGGCCGAGCGCAGCCTTGAAGCGACGTGCGGCGAGTGCGGCCGCCCCCTCTCCTTCCACCCCTGGGAGGAGCGCCCCGCGCGCTGCGATGTTTGCTTCGACACGTACCTTCGCGACATCGACCACGACTTCCTTGAATCGTACGGGCAGCTTGGCGTGACGAGCAGGCGCACGGTCGCCGAGACGTGCCTGCGCGCGCTGGTGCTGGAGATGCCGCCCGCGCGCAAGATCCTGGCGATGGCGATCACCGAGCAGTTCTTGCTCGCCAGCAGCGACCTGATCGGCCTGTACCGCGCCCTCAAGGAGCGCGACCGCGAGCCGATCATGCGCTCCTTCCTCTCGTTCCAGCTCGACGCCGACGCCTCCGCCGACTTCTTCAGCGAGCTGATCGATTCGTCCGAGGACGAGATGCTCGCCGCGCTCGGCCTGCCCGCGCCCGAAGAGCTGACGCGGCGCTACCCCGGCCTCGACGCGGTCGACACGCGGGAGGTGGGCCTCTCGCTGCGGGCGCTCGTGCGCGACCTGCGCCTGACCGCGGAGCGAAGCGCCTCGGCGCTGCTGCTGAGCGAGCTGGCCGACCAGGTGCGCGCGGGCCCCGCCCTGACGCAACACGCGTCGTGGCTGCCGCAGAACGGGCTGCGGGCGGACCAGGTCGCGACGCTCGTCCTGGACGAACGGCGGCGCATGCTCGTCGTGCAGGCGGTGCCCGTGGACGAAGACCGCCTCGCGGAGGTGGTGGACGCGATCGACTGCATGACGCGCGTGTCGTCGAACCTGATCTACGCCTACCTCACCCTCCAGGACGAAGAGGCGCGCCTGCGGGCGCTGAGCGAGGGACGGCGCTAGCATTAGCTACCGCCGATAGGCTAGAAATGGAGGCGGCATGAAGACCACCCAAATCTACAAGCGACTAGCACAACTGGCCCGCGAGGATACGGCTATCCGCGACTTGCTGGGAGTGACTGACCATGTCTTTGAGGACTGCGTGAACATCACGAAGACGGTCACCACGCACATGCGGGAGTACACGCTGCACGACGAGGTCCATCTCACGAACGTGGTCCAGCTCATGGACCGGCTCCTACCTGAGTCTATCCTGAAGCGCCTCCAGCCTCTTGAGCTTGCGGCGCTGATCATGAGCGCAGCGCTTCATGACATTGGCATGGCACCGCCCGAGGACGAGGTGCGGTCTCTGCTGCGCGCCGCAGAGGGCGAAGTAGAGGATGAGGCGCAGCTCCGTTACGCCTCATTCAGGCAAGCATACGGTCCCCTAATTCGAAGGCAGGAACGACTGCGTGCAGAACGCCGATACGCAGAGGCCCAGGAAGTAGAGGCATACCTTCTCGCCGAGTACCTGCGGCAAGACCATGGTGCCCGCTCACGCGAGGTGATATTCTCTCGCTTCGACAACCGCCTCAAGTACCGCGACTTCCACCTCGCAGGGCGCCTGGCCGAGGTGTGCGCCAGCCACACCGAGGACGTGGCAACGCTTGAAGAGATCCCATGCTGGGAGCTCGTCGCGCCGCCCGGCGAGTATGCCAACTGGCGCTTCGTCGCAGTCTTGCTACGCCTCGCCGACATCCTCGACTTCGATCCGAAGCGCACGCCGCGCGTGCTCTTCGAGCACCTTGGTGTGCGAGACCCAATCAGCGTGCGAGAGTGGCGCAAGCACCGCGCTATCACTGGCTGGGACGTCGCCACAGGCAGGATCGCATTCTCGGCCCAGTGCCCAGATCCGGTCATAGAGAAGACCATTAGAGACTTCGTAGCGCTAATCGATCAAGAATTGACCGCGGCACGAGCCACGATCGCGGGAATGCACGACAAGAGGCAGCCCGGCCTTAGCGACAGGTACAGCCTGAATCTCCCTCCCAACGTCGAGACCGGCGACATCCGCGCAGCTGAGGGACGCGATGGTCCGCCATATACATACGTCGATGTGGCGTTCGAGCTCGATCAGGACAGCGTCAAAGGCCTATTAATGGGAGTTCGCCTGTATGCGAATCGCCTGCTCTTCTTGCGTGAGCTGCTGCAGAACGCTGTTGACGCATGCCGGCACCGGGCTGCTTTGCATGCCCGGCGACCTGATCTCGGCAAGTACGAGCCGCGCGTGATCGTCCGTGCCTTGCGAGACGGCGGCCGGGAGTTCCTGGAAGTTGACGACAACGGAATGGGCATGAGCCAAGAGATAATACAGCGCTACTTTGCGAGGATAGGCACAAGCTACTACTCATCGCCTTCCTTCCTCCAAGAGAGAGCGCGGTGGGGCCTACCATTCAAGCCAATCTCGCAGTTTGGGATCGGCGTTCTATCAGTCTTCATGGCCGGAGATTTATTGGAGGTGGAAACGCTGAGGTTCGGTGAGAACTCCCAGCCAGTAGCTACGGAGATCGCCAGCGAGGGATCCCTTTTCTGGTTCCGCAAAGGACATCGCAATGCTCCGGGGACTCGGATCTCAGTCCGTCTGGTTTCATCTTTGGAGAGACTGTTGGCAAATGCCAACTTGTTCCGCTACATGCCAATTAGCCAGCTACTGGGTCCTAGATCGAGCAACGACAGCGCCAACGCCCTAGTCAACGCTGTCTCACGCTTGGCGCCTCACGTCGAGATTCCAATTGAGGTTCATGTGGGCGGTGAGACTTTCGTCCTGAAGATGTCGTGGCTAGCGTTTGATACAACGGCAGGGCAGACTCGGCGCATAGACCTGGATATGACTGGCCCTCACGCACTCCACGGCCTAACCGGCAGGGCCAGTGTCTTTCTCCTGACTTCGGGCGGGAAATTCGTATCAAGGATGACTCTCAGTGGCCAGACGAAGGCATCCTCCTGGGATGAGGTCCTCCATCTGCGGCATGATTTGCAAGATGGCAGCATCGTCTACAAGAATCGGCAGGACGCCGTGGGCTCCTATGTTCCCGATCTGGTTTCGACCGACGGCAGATGGAGTCAGCAGGGATTCACTGTCCCAGACAGGCTGTTCGACATTCTCTATATGAACGCCTTCGAGTTTCCGAGCTTTACACCGCTCACGCCCTTTCCATTTCCGATCCACTATGACATAGATTTATCAGATCCCTTGTGCCTTCCACTTACGGTAGATCGCAAGGAAGTTATTCGTGGCGAAGAGGCTGCAGCAATCGGCCTGAAGATATCGGGCACCTTGTCGCGCCGCTTCCTTGAGGTGCTGGGACCAGAAGCCGTGCAGCGTAATCGCGAGTTCTTTGAGCAGGCAAAGCTCGTCTTTCCAGACAGCCCATTCGCGGAAGCTCTAGATAGATTCCTCGCCACTCAAGCCAGGGAGCATCCGTTGGCATGAAAAGTAAGCTGACCGTCGCGCGCGGGTACGACCGCATCGCGGAGGGGTACCTGCTCTGGCGCACGACGCTCGGGCGTGAGAAGCGCGACCTCGGCTACATCGAGCGGCTCGCCGAGGGTCTGCCGGAGGGCGCCCGCGTGCTCGACCTCGGCTGCGGGGCGGGCACGCCGTACACCGCCTACCTGAGCGAGCGCTTCGAGGCGTTCGGCATCGACATCTCGCGGGCGCAGCTTGCGCTGGCGCAGGTGCACGCGCCGAAGGCGTCGCTGGTGCTCGGCGACATGGCGTCGCTGCCGTTCGCGACGGCGTCGTTCGACGCGATCACCGCCATCTACTCGATCATCCACGTGCCGCGCGAGGAGCACGAGGCGCTGCTCGCGGCGCTGCACACGCTGCTGCGGCCGGGCGGTCGGGCGCTCGTCGTGCTGGGCGCGAACGCGTGGGAGGGCGTCGACGAGGACTGGCTCGACCTGGGCGCGACGATGTTCTGGAGCCACTTCGACGCGGAGGCGAGCCGGTCGATGATCGAGGGCGCGGGGTTCCGCGTGCTCGAGTCGGCGATCGAGGAGGACGACGACCACGACTCGTGGCACCTCTTCGTCGTCGCGGAGAAGCCGGCATGAAGCACGATCACCTCTCGCTGGACGCGATCACGGACGTGACCGGCGTCAAGGTCGGCCACTGGAGCGACAGGCGCGGCGCAACCGGCTGCACGGTCGTCCTCTGCCCGCCCGAGGGCGCGGTCGGCGGCGTCGACGTGCGAGGCGGCGCGCCCGGCACGCGCGAGACCGACGCGCTCCGGCCGGGCCGCCTCGTCGAGCGCGCGCACGCGATCGTGCTCGCGGGCGGGTCGGCGTTCGGCCTGGACGCCGCTGGCGGCGTGATGCGCTACCTGGAGGAGCAGGGCGTCGGCTACGCGTTCGGCGCAGGCACCCCGCGCGTCGGGGTGGCCCGCATCCCAATGGTCGCCGCCGCCTGCATCTTCGACCTCGGCATCGGGCGAGCGACGGCGCGACCGGACGCCGACTCGGGCTATCGCGCTGCGAAGTCGGCGAAGGGCGGCGCGGTCGACCAGGGCAGCGTCGGCGCGGGCACCGGTGCGACCGTCGCGCACGCCGGCGGTCGCGAGCGCCAACTGAAGGGCGGTGTCGGCACCGCGTGCGAGCGCGGCCCGGGCGGCCTGCTCGTGGGCGCGCTCGCCGCCGTCAACGCCGCCGCCGACATCTTCGACCCCGCCACGGGCCGCGTCATCGCGGCGCCGCGCGCGGACGGCGGCGGCTTCATGGACGGCTGGGAGCTCGTGCGCACAGCGGCGACGCCGGAACCGCAGCCCGGCGAGCACACCACGCTCGCCGTCGTGGCAACGAACGCGCGGCTCACGAAGGAGCAGACGAACCGAGTCGCGGCGGTCGCTCACGACGGCTTCGCGCGGGCGGTGCGCCCCGCGCACACGATGGTCGACGGCGACACCGTCTTCGCGCTCGCGACGGGCGAGCTGCCCGTCGACGAGCCGCGCCTCATTCGCGCGGTCGAGGCGCTGGCCGCGCGCGCAGTCGAACGCGCGATCGTGCGGGGCGTGCTCTGCGCGACGGCGCTCGCGGGCGTGCCGTCGGCGCAGGAGTGGCTGGCGGAGTCGATGGGGTAGAAGGCGGTGGATACATCCTCAAGAAGGAGAGTTCTCTTACCCGCCCATCCCGCCCAAAGACGCAATTTACATCCTGGGGGACACCCCCAAACCCCCGGCAGGGGGCGCCGCCCCCTGCACCTCCGCCTGCGCACGCGAATCGCGTATCTGCGATTGCAGAGTGGGCCCCCAATCACCAGCAACGTCTGATCTAGGGCAGGGACTCGCTGAGGCGGCTGGGTGGGCGTGGCTCGGAGCAGGCGGGCGTCGTGTTGGCGAATGCCCAGTCGAAGAGGGCGGTGGCATCGGCATAGCGGTCCCAGCTTCCCAGCAGCGAGAGGAGGACGGTGCGCCCGTCGCGCTCGGCCGCCGCGACGATCGACTGGCCCGCCGCGGCCGTATAGCCTGTCTTGACACCGATGGCGCCGGGGTACTGGTAGAGGAGCTGGTTGCCGTTCCACACGGGCGGCGCCTCCCAGCCAGGCTGATACGTCTTCGTGCTCACGATCGCCGCAAGCTCAGGCCGTGAGAGGAGTTTTCGTCCGAGCACGGCGATGTCGAAGGCCGACGTGTAGAGGCCCTGCTCATCGAGCCCGTGCGGGTTGGTGAAGTGGGTGTTGTGCAAGCCGAGCTCGGTCACCTTCAGGTTCATCATCTGGACGAAGGCAGGCACCGTGCCGCCAACGTGCTGACCGATAGCAAGCGCCGCGTCGTTGCCGGACGGCAGGAGCAGCCCGTAGAGGAGGTCTTGCATGCTCAGGCGCTGGCCGGGCTGCAGGCCCATCACCGACGAGCCGTTCGACGCCTTCATGAGCGCGCCGTTCACGTCGATGTCCACCAGCTCGTCGAAGAGGGCGTGATCATCGGCGACCAGGGCGGTGACGATCTTCGTCAGGCTCGCCGGCGCGACGCGCTGATGCGGCTCTTTGGTGTAGAGGAGGGCGCTGCACGACGGCTCCATGACGACGACGCTGCGAGCGCTCACTTGCGGCGCGGGCACGGCCGTCGGCGTTGCCTGGGGAGGCGCCCCGGGTCCGCTGCAATCTGAGCCCTGGCATTCGGTCGTGGCATTGTCGCACGCGTCGCCCGGCGCGCAGCCGTCCGAGAGCACGACGGACTGCGGCGTGGCGGTCGATTCGGCGGTGGGCGGGGCGCTGACGCTGGATCCGTCCGACGTTCCCGCCGATGAGAAGGAGCGGTAGGCCAGCGCGGCGATGACGAGGACACCTGCCAGGAGGACGACCGTCCACCACAGCCGGTCCGACCGGCGGCGGGGCGGTGGGCGCCCGTACCAGAGCGAGGGCATCGGGGCCTACTATAACAGGGTGTTCGAATATGGGCTAGGCGGGTTCGCCTACGGCGGGCGCATCTGAACGTTCGAAGAGAACAGATGTTGTCTACCCGCCCGCCCAGGAAGGAAAATGGAGTCTGGGGGACACTCCTTCGGCTCCGCTCAGGACAGGCCTCAGGCCCCCGGCAGGCGCCTCTGGCGCCCTGCACCCCCGCTTCGCTAGCGGTAAGGACTCCAGCGGCCGCCGCGCTCCATGAACCAGCGGAACATGTCGCGGCGGCTGACCGGGCCGCGCGGCGCCCAGACCATCTCGTGCGACCGCGGGTCGAGCTCGTGGTAGGCGCTGCGCAGCCGTTCGAGCTCGTCGGTGTCCAGGGCGCAGCGCTGGGCTTCGGCGTCGACGCCGTAGAGTTTCGCTGCGTTCAGGCCGAAGACCCTCGCCTTGAGGTCGGGCGTCAGCTCCGGGTAGCCGTGCTCCTGCGCCAGCTCCGGGTCGATCTGGAACGCGCGGAACGCGACGATCTGCGGCTGCGGCCCGCCGTACCAGATGGAGTCGGTGCCCCAGACGACGCGGTCCTCGCCGACGTACTTGAGCAGCTTGCCGAGCACGTGCGCCGCCTGCGTGGGGTTGCTCATCACGCCGCGCCAGGTCGAGCCCAGCTCCGCCCAGACGTTGCTGTTCGGCTCGATGTCGTTGTCCTCCAGGCTCTTGATCAGCGCATTCACGCCAACGGCGTTCGCGGCGTCATAAGGCCCTTCGGCACCGGCGTTCATCGGGTCCCAGCCCGAGTGGTAGACGACGAACTGCATGTCGGGGTAGGCCTTCGCGACGACGCCGATGTCGCGCGGCGACGCATACGACGGGTCGAAACCGAAGAGCGGCAGGCCCTTATGCGTGCAGATCATCTTCACGCCCGTCTCGCGCGCCTTCTCGATCATCGGGATGCCGTACTGCTCGTCGTCCAGGAACCAGCCCTGGCCCGTCGTGCCGGCGTAGGGCGTGTACACCTTCCAGGCGGCGACGTCCGTCGTCTCAGCGCGCGCCTGCATCAGGTCGAGCTGGTCCTCGATGCGACCGACGTTGGGCATGACGATGCTGTGCAGCAGCAGCCGCGACGCCCCGCCGGCCGAGAGGCGGTCGATGATCTCGTGCGTTCGACGCGACTCCTCGAACGTGAGCGGGTCGACGTTGTCGGTCGGCGCGGGCGTGTCGGAGAGCACGCCCATCGTTGTGTCGCTGTCGAGGAAGATGTCCTTAAGGTAGTAGTAGCGGCTGGCGCATTCGACGCGGTCCGACTCGCTGCAGCCCGGATCGGGCACGTTCTGGAGGAAGGCGGCCATGCCCGGGTTCGTCTGCACCCACGGCCCCTCGGGCGTGACGTGATGCGTCTGGATGTCGAAGATGAACTCCTCGCCGTCGAGCAGCTCGCAGACGGCTTCCGGGTCCGGCTCGGTCGGCACCGCGAACGTGCCACCGGGACGTACCTCCTTGTCGTCGTCGCCCCGGCAAGCCACAAAGTTCACCGCACCGAGCGTTACGGCGAGCCCGCCGAGGCCCGCGAGGAAGCGCCGCCTGTCCACGCGCTGCTTGCGCGCGATCTCCTCCGCCCGCTCCATGGCGAGAGCGGCGATCATGCGGTGGGCGCGCGTCGGCGCCGGCGGGACGAACTCGCCGTTACTGACGGGGCCGGGCTGGAAGGGGAGGAGGATCGGCAGCTCGGGATCGGTCTTCCTGGCTCGCATGGGCGCCTCCCGGGAAACTGAACGGCGTTCAGTGCGTTACGGATGGATCGTCGCAGATTGGGAGTGCGATGGCAAGATGACGATGCAGGCAGACCTGAAGGTCCGCAGCTACGGATAACTCGTCGCGTCTGTCGCCGTCGGGCTGTCGCCAGAGGCCGACTCGCTGCGGCGAGATGCCCGACCCGCAGACTAAGCGAGCTCGCCCAGCATCGCCCGGTAGGAGGCGAGCCGCTCGTGCAGGAACGAGTCGCGCGCGGCGCCCGTCGCGACGGCGCAGTCGGGCTCGCGGCGGTGGAGGCAGTCGTGGAAGGCGCAGCCTGGCGCGAGCGACGCGATGTCCGGGAAGTGCGACGCCAGCTCGCGGGCGGCGACGCCACCGATGCCGAACGCGCGAATGCCGGGCGAATCGACGACGAAGGTGTCGGGCAGCGAGAGCGGGACGAGCCGCGCCGACGACGTCGTGTGGCGACCCTTGCCCTGCCCGGCCGTCGCCTCGGTCACTGTGCCGACGCGCAGCGCGAGGCCCGGCTCGACCGCGTTCAGCAGCGAGCTCTTGCCGACGCCCGAGTGGCCGGTGAGCAGCGAGACGCGCCCCTCGAGCCGCGCCCGCAGGTCGTCGAGGCCGGCCCCGGACAGCGCACTGACGCGGAGCGCGTCGACGCCGAGACCGGCGTAGCCTGCGAGGTACGCCTCCACTGCCGCGGAGACGCCGAGGTCAACCTTGTTGAGGCAAACGACAACGGGCAGCGCGTCGCGCGAGGCGGCGACGAGGTAGCGGTCGATCAGGCGCGGGCGGAACGGCGGAGCGGCAGGCGAGCAGACGACGATCACCTGGTCGATGTTCGCGGCGAGCACCTGTCCCTTGTGCAACGGGTCGCGTCGGCTCGTATCGGAGACGTCGCGGACGAGCGCGCTGCGCCTCGGCAGCACGTGGACGATGCGCGCTTCGCCCCGAGAGACGGGCGTCAGCTCGACGCGGTCGCCGACGGCAAGCGGGCTCCGCATGACCGGGTCGACGAGCCGGCTGCCGGGCGGCAGCAGCGCCCGCACAACGTGGCCTTCGCAGGAGACGAGCGAGTCGCGGGAGCGCACCTCGATGACGGTACCCGTGAGGGCGGCCGAAGACGGCTCCTGTTCGACGGCGGCCGGCGCGGGCGGTGGCAGGTCCAGCGCGTTCTGGCGGCGGATCTTCTCGCGGGTGGCGTAGCCGTCGTCCTCCGCGTCCCAGCCCTTGCGCCGGGGCGGCGCTCCGCGGCGGAGGGATCGGTCCAGCACGCGCTGCCGCTGCGCCTCCCCGACCTGCTGGCGCTGTTCCTTGTGCTGGAAGTGCTTCTTGAGAGACTTGACCTGACGGTCGGTGAGCTTATGGGACACAGTTAGCTCCTCACGCTGAACAAACGAAAACGGTCGGGGCGTCCCCGACCGCTCAGCATGAGGGAACCGAGTCCCCTCTTAGGACACGCAGGCCCGAGGACGCGCGAATACGGACTTCGTCGCAAGCACCTGTGCCATGTCTCGGGCCTCCTTTCGATTGCGTTTGGGGAGATGATAGAGGAGCGCAAGGCGGTTGTCAAGCGAAATGGCTGGCCACAGATTGACACAGATTGGCACAGATGCCGGGATGGCATTGGTGCGGCGGAAGTCACCTCTCGGCGTCATTGTCTCCCGATGGCTCCATTGGCTCGTAGTTCACAGGGCCGACTTCCAGTCGGCGGCATAGTCAGCGAGTCAGGGGACGCCGACGGGCAGGCCCGAAGGCCTGCAGCTACGGACGCCTAGCCGCACCAGATTCACACCGAAATCGACCTTGACAACCTGGCGGCGCCTGCATACACTTGGGCTGCCATCGACCCGAAGGGGCGGTGAGCCAGCGACGAAGCGAAAGCCATCGCTGCTTGGATCCACCGGGACCGAGACGGCGCACATCGAGAAGTGCTTGTGCCCTTTCGGCCGCCGGCGCCGAGAGGGCTTTCGCTTTGCGGAGCACGACACGATGCGGACGATGCTGAAGAGCAAGATCCACCGGGCGCGCGTGACCGGCGCCAACCTCCACTACGAGGGCAGCGTCACCATCGACCCCATACTGATGGAGGCGGCCGACATGCTGCCGTTCGAGCAGGTACACCTGCTCGACATCGACAACGGCGCCCGCCTCACCACCTACACCATCGAAGGCGAGCGCGACAGCGGCGAAGTCGTCGTCAACGGCGCGGCGGCCCACCTGATCGGCCGTGGCGACACGATCATCATTCTGAGTTATGTCCAGTTGCCCGAAGACCGGGCCCGTAGCCACGAACCCCGCCTCATCTACGTGGACGGTGCGAACCGGATCGAACGCACCGGCCACACCATCACCCCGGGCGCCGTCGTGGGGGCAGCGTCCGCCTAGGCCATTCCGAGGCAGGAGGCAGAGCCATGTCGAAGCCGTCGCGAGTCACCACCAGCGAGATCAAGGCGATGAAGAAGAAAGGTCAGCCGATCGTCATGCTCACCGCCTACGACTACCCCTCGGCGCGCCTCGTCGAGCAGGCCGGCGTGCCGATGATCCTCGTCGGCGACACGCTGGGCATGGTCGTGCTCGGCTACGATACGACGGTGCCTGTGACGATGGACGACATGCTCCACCACGTGAAGGCCGTCGTGCGCGGCACCCAGCACGCGCTCGTCGTGGCCGATCTGCCGTTCATGAGCTACCAGACGAACCCGGAGGACGCCCTGCGCAACGCGGGCCGCTTCATGCAGGAAGGCGGCGCTCAGGCCGTGAAGCTCGAGGGCGGCGTTCAGATGGCCGAGACCGTGCGGCGCATCGTCGACGCCGGCATTCCGGTGATGGGGCACATCGGCCTCACGCCGCAGTCGGTGCACACGTTCGGCGGCTGGAAGGTGCAGGGCAAGACGACCGCCGCGGCGATGCGCGTGCTCAACGACGCGCTGGCGCTACAGGAGGCGGGCGCGTTCGCCGTGGTGCTGGAGCTCGTGCCGGCGCCGCTCGCCCGGCTGATCAGCAAGCGGCTGCGCATCCCGACGATCGGCATCGGCGCGGGCGCCCACTGCGACGGCCAGGTGCAGGTCTACCACGACATCCTTGGCCTCTACGAGACGTTCGTGCCGAAGCACGCCCGCCAGTACGCTCACCTGGCCGACACGATCCGCGACGCGATCGCCGGGTACGTGGCGGATGTGCGCGAGGGGCGCTTCCCGACCGAAGAGAACAGCTTCGCGATGGACGAGCGCGCGCTCGCCGAGCTCACGACCAGCGACGATCGCGTCGAGGGCCAGACCAACGGCGGCTCGAACGGCAACGAGCGGAAGACGCACGCGCTGACGCACCGCTAGCCGGATGCGGGTCGCGGCGACCGTGCGGGAGATGCGCGACCTGCGTCGCGCGATGGCGGGCGACGTTGGGTTCGTGCCCACGATGGGCTACCTGCACGAGGGCCACCTCTCGCTCGTCCGCGCCGCCCGCGATCAGAACGAGCACGTCGTCGCAAGCATCTTCGTCAACCCGACCCAGTTCGGCCCGAACGAGGACTTCGCCCGCTACCCGCGCGACACCGAGCGCGACCTCTCGCTGCTGCGCGGCGAGCGCGTCGACGCTGTCTTCATGCCGCCGGTGGAAGAGATCTACCCCGAGGGCGCGTCGACGTTCGTCGAAGTCGACGGCCTGACGGACGTGCTGGAGGGCGCGCACCGGCCGGGCCACTTTCGCGGCGTGACGACGGTCGTCGCCAAGCTGTTCGCGATCGTCCAGCCGACACGTGCCTACTTCGGCCAGAAGGACGCCCAGCAGCTCCTCGTCGTCCGGCGCATGGCGCGCGACCTGCGGCTCGACGTCGAGGTCGTCGGTCTGCCCATCGTGCGCGAGCCGGACGGCCTGGCGATGAGCAGCCGCAACGCCTACCTCTCGCCCGCCGAGCGCGAAGCCGCGCTCGGCCTCTCGCGGGCGCTGCGCCGGGCCGGCGAGCTGTTCGGCGCGGGCGAGCGCGACGCCGAACGCCTGCGGCAGGCGATGCGTTCGCTGATTGGCGAGGAGCCGCTGGCCCAGGTAGACTACGTCAGCGTCGCCGACGGCGAGACGCTGCGCGAGTTGGAGCGCATCGGGCGGCCCGCGCTGGCGTCGCTCGCCGTGCGCATCGGCGCGACGCGGCTGATCGATAACGTCACACTGGAATGAGTTCTGCCACAGATAGACACAGATTTTCACAGATGGCCGCATCACCTTGGTGAGCCAAATCTGTGTTTCATCTGTGTGTAGCTGTGGCTAATAAGTCGAAAGTGAGCCCATGAGCGACGAGCGGCACATCCTGGTCACCAACGACGACGGCATCGAGTCGCCCGGCCTGTGGAAGCTGGCCGAGATCATGTCGGAGATCGGACAGGTGATGGTCGTCGCGCCCGCCGCCGAGGCGTCCGGCTCAGGCACGATGGTCACCTACCGCCGCGACCTACAGGTCCAGCAGGTGCCGGAGCGGCTCCCCGGCGTGAAGGCGTACATGGTCGACGGCACGCCCGCCGACTGCGTCCTGATCGGGCTGCGACGGCTCAAGGAAGGCTGGATCAGCGTCGTCGCGGCGGGGATCAACCCGGGCGCGAACCTGGGCGCCGACCTCTTCCTCTCGGGGACCTGCGGCGCGGCGCTAATGGCCGCCTTCCGCAAGATCACCGCCATCGCCGTCTCGCTCGACCTCGAGCCAACGGGCGACGGCGGGGGCCGCGTGCCGCGCTGGGAGACGGCGGAAGCCGTCACCCGCATGCTCGCGCGCGGCGTCGATCAGGGCGCGATCCCCGACGGAGCGTTCCTCAGCGCGAACATCCCGGCGCTGCCGCTGGACCGGATCAAGGGGATCCAGATCACGCGGACAGCACCCGGCGGCTACATGCACCTGGCCGAGCGCGGCGACGGCGTCACCGAGCGGCTCCAGCGCGAGATCGTGCCGGACCTGCGCCACGCCCACCCGGGCACCGACATCCGCGCCGTCGTGGACGGCTACGTGTCGATCAGCCCGCTCGACACCACCATGTCGCACCAAGCGCACACCCAAGAGCTCGAGGCGTCTGCGGAGGCGCTGTTCGCGCAGCTCTCGGGCGCCTAGCCTCGCTAGACCGGCGCCTGCTCCCCGAAGTGAGCCACCACCTGGCCGATGTCGCCGATGGAGACGATGCCATCACCATCGAAGTCGGCCTCAGGCGAGGAGCCGCCGAAGCGCACGACGACGAAGCCGATGTCACTCACAGAGACAACGCCGTCACCATCGACGTCCCAGAGGAAGGCGCCGCAGTAGACCGTGAGCACCTCCGCCACGGCGTTGTCGTTCTGGTCGATCGCGGGCGCAACCGTCTCGCCTAGCACGTGACTGTCGAGCGGAGCACCGTGCACCAGCGTCACCCGTTGCGTGGAGGAAGAGCCCGTGCAGGTGTAGTCGACCTCCATCAGCAGCCCCATGTACATCGACTCGGTCGTACTGCCCACCGTGCACCCGCCCAGGTAGTCCGTGGACGATGCGATCGACTCGGCGCGGAACGAGCAGGCCGGCCAGAACGGCGAGGCCGCCGGGCCCCACTCGTTCATCGCCGCTCGGTCGTTACGGACGAGGCCCGCGCTGTTCAGCAGCCGGACCTGAACGCCGAAGTAGCCTGTGGCGGCATCGCCGTCAGGGTTCGGCAGGCCAGCGAGGCTGGTCAGGCGCGCCCGAACCGTGAACTGCTGGCCCTGCGTCAACGAGCACGAGCCCGCAGGCGGCGACTGCTGGGTCGTGCAGTCGGGCACGGTATCGCCATTCGCGTCGATGCTGATCGAGAGGTCCGGTGACGGGACCGCCGCCTGCGCCAAGTCGACGCCAGCGCCGGCCGACGCGAGCAGGGCCGCAACCAAGGCGAGTATCGCGGGGCGCCAGGAGAGTCCCGTTCGTCGTGATAGCATCGCACCTCCTCCACCACCGCGCAGGCGCGGCGTGGCCTCGTGCCTGGTCAAGGGCTCCCCTGGATACGGACTGCCTTGCCCGCGCCATCACCGGCGTGTTGCCGGGACAGCCGCCATCACGATCAGGTTATGTCGAACCCGCCGCTCTGTCAAGCGGCTTGTCGCTCAGGTGGCCGGTGGTACAATGGGGCGACGGCGTTGGGGCCGTCGCCACACTCATGTCAGGTCACTCAAAGTGGAGCCAGATCAAGCGCCAGAAGGGCGTGGCCGACGCCAAGCGCGCGCAGGTGTTCACGCGCCTCGGGCGCGAACTGACCATCGCCGCGAAGCACGGCGGCCCGGACCCTGAGGGCAACCCGCGCCTGCGCCTCGCCATCGACCACGCGCGCGAGGCGAACATGCCGAAGGAGACGATCGAGCGCGCGATCAAGCGCGGCACCGGCCACGAGGCGGGCAGCGTCGAGCTGCAGGAGATCGTCTACGAGGGGTACAGCCCGGGGGGCGCGGCGATCCTGGTCGAGGCGCTGACCGATAACCGCAACCGCACCGCCGCCGAGGTGCGCAACACCTTCGCGAAGGCGGGCGGCAACCTGGGTGAGTCGGGCAGCGTAGCCTGGATCTTCGACATGCGCGGCCTGATCAACGTCGACGCCAACGGCGCCGATCCCGACGAGCTGGGCCTGCTCGCGATCGACAGCGGCGCGGACGACGTGAAGGTCGACGGCACCTCGGTCGAGATATACACGGCGCCCGACCAGCTCGAAGCGGTTCGTCGGGCGCTCGCGGCAGGTGGCATCGCCGTCGCCTCATCCGAGCTCGTGCAGTTGCCGAAGACGACAGTCTCGCTGGAGGCGCGCCAGGCCGAGCAAGTGTTGCGTCTGCTCGACCGGCTCGACGACCTGGACGACGTCCAGCGCGTCTCCTCCAACGCCGACTTCCCGGACGAAGTGCTGGCGGCCTACGCCTGAGCTCCAGAACTAATCGTGTGACGATAGCAAGGAGGCGAGCGACGAGCGTAGCTGAGCGGTTCGTCGTGTTGGGCGTCGATCCGGGGCTGCGTGTGACCGGCTGGGGCCTTGTCGGCGCGGACGGCGGCGACCTGCGCGCCGTCCAGAGCGGCGTCATCGCTCCACGCGTCAACCTGCCGACCGAGCAGCGGCTACACGAGATCTATCGCGAGCTCTGCAAGGTGATCGCGCGCTGGCGCCCGGCGGAGCTCGCCGTCGAAGACCCGTTCGTCGCGCAGAACGCCCGCTCCGCCTTCGCCATCGGCGAGGCGCGCGCGGTCGCGCTGCTCGCGGCGGCGCAGGCGGGCCTCTCGGTGCGACCCTACGCGCCGGCCGAGGTGAAGCTCGTCGTCGCAGGCTACGGGCGCAGCGGCAAGGCGCAGGTGCAGGAGCTGGTGCGCATTCAGCTCGGGCTCGTCGAGGCGCCTGAGCCGGTGGACGCCGCCGACGCGCTCGCCGTCGCGCTGTGCCACCACCTACGGCGGCGGGCGGAGCTGCGGCTGGAGCTCGCGACGTGATTTCGCACCTGACCGGCGCGCTGACGAAGCGCCACGAGAACCGCCAGTCGATCGAGCTGCGGATCAACGGCGTTGGCTACGAGGTGCTCCTACCCACGTTCGTCTGGCGCGCCCTCGAAGAGACGACGACGGGCGAGGAGGTGTCGCTCGAGATCTACTACCACGTGCCGGAGCGCCAGCCGACGCCGCTGCTCGTCGGGTTCCAGCGCGACGTCGAACGCGACTTCTTTCGCAAGCTGATCGAAGTGCCCGACCTGGGCCCGACGAAGGCGATCCGCGCGCTCGTCTTCTCAGTCTCCACCATCGCGACGTGGATCGAGGAGGGCGACGAGCGCTCGCTGCGCACGCTGCCCGGCGTCGGCGAGCGACTCGCGAAAACGATGGTCGCGCACCTGAAGGGCAAGGTCGTCCAAGAAGCGCTGCTGCTGGACGAGCGCTTCGCGTCGCCGCCCGCGAAGGAGGGCCCGCCCTCGCTCTCCGAGGTGCAGAAGCTGGCGGTCGCCGGTCTCGCGCGGCTGGGCTATCGCGAAAGCGAGGCGTCGCGCTGGGTGGAAGAGGTCACCCGCGACGGCGAGCCCGCCGAAGTAGAGGAGATCATACGCGCCGTCTTCGCTCGTCGCAACCAGGAGATCGGGTAGTATTAGCCGACCGCCGACTGAAGTCGGCGGCATGCGCTTCGTAAGCCACGACCGCAGTCCGCTAGGATAACCCGCCTTCCTGTGGGCGACATAAGCTGCTTCGCCCGCCACAGGCGGACTCAGCATGACACGAAGGAACGCCTGCTATGGACGTAACATTCGCGCTGCTGGCCGACGCCGCCAACTTCTCGCGGGAAGGCAAGCTGAACGTGCTCGGCGCCTTCGACCGCATCCACGGCTCGCAGTTCCCGCTGGTGTGGCCGCGCATGGTGCTCGTGATGCGCTTCGTCGTTACGCCGGCGGAGTTCGGGTCGGAGAAGACGCTGGAGATCATCACGCTGGACCTCGACGGCAAGAAGCTGGGCACCGCCACCGGCAAGATGACAGTGCCCGCAGGCCCATCGGGCCGACAGCTCAAGATCGACCACGTCCTGCCGCTGACGATGACGTTCCCCGGCCCGGGCGAGTACAGCATCGAGATCCTCGTGAACGGCGACCCGAAGGCCCGCGTCCCGCTCGAGGTGCTCCCGCAGCCCGAGGCGCAACAGCCCCCTCCAGAGGGGGGTGCGCCGCCGCCGGCGCAGGGGTAGCGGTAGGGACTCGACCGCCGACTGAAGTCGGCGGCATGAGCCTGGGAGACAACAGCATCGTAGCTGCAGACCTTCAGGTCTGCTCCTGGCAGGGCTAAAGCCCTGCAGCTACGGGGTAGGCGGCTCATGCTAAGATGAGGTGCTATGGACGCGAGCTGGCAGGACCGCATCAAGATCGACCCGCAGGTCATGGGCGGCAAGCCCCTGATCGCCGGCACGCGCGTGCCTGTCCAGGTGATCGTCGGTTCGCTCGCCGGCGGCTCAACCGTAGCAGAGGTCTGTGAGGGCCACGCCGTGACGGACGACGATGTGCGCGCCGCGCTAGCCTACCCGCCTTCGCCACCCCACTCCTGACAACCCGCTGTCACGGCCCGTGATAAGATGAGGGTGCCGTGGGTACGTTCTTCCACCCCATCACACTGATCGGGCCGTCCGGCGAGCGAGAGACGCTCGATGCGCTGGTCGACACAGGATCGACGTTCACCAGCATCCCGCGTGATGTACTGGCGAAGCTTGGCGTCGAGCCTCGCCGCGAGGTGAGGCTGCGCCTCGCCGATGGCAGGTCGCACCTTCGGCAGTTGGGTCGCGTCCTCGTGCAATTGGACGGCGTTGAGGAACTCACCTTCGTCATCTTCGGCGAACCCGACTCGCCTCCCGCGATCGGCGCTGTTACTCTCGAAGTATCACAGCTGGGCGTTGACCCGTCCGCCAAGAGGCTCGTGCCCGTCGAAGGCTGGCAAGCTGGCCATGCCTGACTTCACCCTCGTCTCCGACTTCCGCGCGACCGGCGACCAGCCCGAGGCGATCGACAACCTGGTCGCGGGCCTGAGCAGCGGCGCCCGCTATCAGACGCTGCTCGGCGTCACGGGCAGCGGCAAGACGTTCACGATGGCGAGCGTCATCGAGCGGGTGAACCGCCCGACGCTCGTGCTCGCGCCGAACCGCACCCTCGCCGCCCAGCTCTGCTCCGAGTTCAAGGAGTTCTTCCCTGAGAACGAGGTCCAGTACTTCGTCTCGTACTACGACTACTACCAGCCCGAGGCGTACATCCCCCGCACCGACACCTACATCGCCAAGGACGCCGACATCAACGACGAGATCGACAAGCTGCGCCACGCCGCCACGCGCGCGCTGTTCGAGCGGCGCGATG
>JBBEBM010000006.1:0-8217 GCA_040882355.1 Dehalococcoidia bacterium
CTGACCCCCGCGTGCCGCTACGCGCAGCTATGGCCGAACTGGGAGACCGCAGCCGCGATGTCGCCTGCACTGATCGAGCCATCAGGCGGCTGCAGATTCCACTGGTTCTGGTTGGCGATGGAGCCGCTGCGATCGTAGCCGGGGTGGTAGTTCTGGCGAGTCGAAGCCGGTTGCACAGCGGCGTTCGGCGTGGACAGCGGGTCGCTGTTGCGATCGAAAACGCCCGGGCCGCTGTCGGAGCTCCCGAAGCGCGCCACGACGGCCGCGAGATCGCCGACGGTGACGCCGCCGTCCCGCGTGAGGGCCCCGCCGGAAGGGACATCGGAGAAGTCCCAGAAGTTGTGCGGATCGCGCCGACCGCCCTGCAGCGCGTAGGGCGCCGTCTCGGCAGCGTCGAGACAGCCGTCGTTGTCGTCGTCGGGATCGGCGCTGTTGAGCAGCGCATCACCGTCTGTATCAGCACCGCCGTCCTTCGCGACGAGGCAGGTCGTGGCGGAGAGGGCGTTCAGCGCGTGGAACCGTCCGGCGCCGAAACGGTTGTCTGTGCCCGACGGGCCGAGGTCCGTCGCCGTGCTCATCAGGATCGACCGGATCCCGGTGGGCGAGAGGTTGGGCTGGCAATCAACCAGCAGCGCAGCGATAGCTGCTGCGTGCGGAGCCGCGGCCGACGTGCCGAAGAACTGGTCGGGGAAGCCGCCGTTGCCCGTCACGTCAACGCCATCGACGCCCGCGCCTTCCGGCTTGATCCGGCCGTCCTCAGTCGGACCGCAACTGCTGTACGGTTCGATGGCGTTCGCGGGGGGCACGGTGCCATCCAGCGCGCCAACGCTGATCACCGGCGGCTTGGCGTCGGAGTTGTTGCTGACGCTGCTGCAGGCCGTGTTGTAGTTCAGCTCCGGTTGGCCGAACGTGCCACTGGGCAGCGGCATGCAGAGACTACACAGGACGAACATGTCGAGGTTCCGCGTCTGGCCGGAGAACCTGTCGATGATGATGTCAAAGAACCCGGCGGGTCCCGGGTTGACGTAGCAGAAGCCCTCCACCGGTGGCTGCGATCCTGTCTGTGGTCCGGTGCTGAAGTCGACGAGGGCGTTCGGATCGCCCGCGGCAAGGCGGTCGTCGTCGAAGAAGTACAGATCGTAGTCGTTGGCCGATCCGGTGAACGGATCGTTCCATTGGAGGAAGACGCAGGCAGTCGCGCCGGTCGCCATTGCCACGGGGTTGGCTGGAGCCGGGCCGGCATTGAAAGCGTCGCTCGTCGTGCCGCTGACGCGCTGGAAGAGGTGGAAGCCCGAAAGGCCAGGAAACGCCCCACCGGCGTCCACGAAGTTCCCCTGGTAGTGGCTCAGCGCATCGTTGCCGACAGCGGTCAGGTAGCTGCGCGCGCGGTTCGACTTCTCCATCGTCCGCGTCGCATTCACGGACACAAAACTCGTTCCGTCGTAGGGTCCGGCGTTATACCAGCCAATGTCATCCACCACGACGTCGACGTTGTCGGCCAAACAGTTCACCGCTGCCATGAAATCCAAGATCGTGCCGTCGATCGTCAGGCCGGCGTAGCCGAACCAGAGCTCGGCGCCCGGCGCCAGATCGTGGACGATCTCCAGCATGGCGGTGCCCTCCGCGCCCGCCGCGCTGGCCGTCGGCGAGCCGCTGCCGACGTCACAGGTCGCAGTGTTCACGGCCGGCAGGTCATTGCTCGACTGGCTTGCCGCCAGGCCGGCCACGCCGTCCGATACGACTCCCACCCGCACGCCACTGCCATCGAACCCGAACGTCGACCGGGCCGCTGCGACGTTGAGCAGCGTGTCGCCTTGCGTGGTCACCGAACCGGTCCGCGGTACGCCGTAGTCCGGCAGGCCGACGAAGGTCACGCCTGGCAAGCGCTCGATGGTGGTCAGTTGGTCGATGGGGAGCCAAGCTTGGACCAGCCCCTGCTCGTCGGCGACGCGCTGCACGGTTGCGCCCAGACGCTCGAGCTCGGTCGCGACGGCCTGAACAGCCTCGCTGTGGATGAAGACCTGCACCCGCCCCTGCTCGTCGAGTCGCAGCCGGTTCGCCGCCATCATGTCCCGCAGCGGCTTCGGCAAGGAGCCGGTCCGCGACGCGGTGATCTCGGCGCCCTGGGCCTGCCCTGCGGCCTCAGCGAGGCTCGCCAGCGGCCACGCGAGGCGCTCCGGCTTGCCAGCGGGCTGCGCCAGCTCGCTGAGCTGCTGGCAGACGATGGCGGCCTGCCCTTCGCAGCGGAGCGGCGCAGGCGGGGCAGGCGGCGCCGCCTGGCCGGCGGTGTGGGGGCTTGTTCGCCGGTCGGGCCCACCTTCCGCCCAGCCGTCCGCGCGCCAGAGCAGCATCGGGAGTGTTAGCAGGATCAGCAGGAACGTTCGTCGCACGCCACACCTCCGTGGTCGGGTGTACGGGCTGCCAGTCGCCAGTAGCATACACCAAGCCTTGGTCGCTGTCACCCCCAGGGCGGTTGCCTGTTATACTGTATCCGAGGCCCCAGGCATCGGGGCCTTTCGCTGTAATCGCCATGAGCATGCAAGAACGATTGGCCGCCATGGAAGCGCGCTTCGAGGAGCTGACGGCGGAGATGGGCCGCCCCGAGGTCGCCGCCGAGTACGAGCGTCTGCAGGCGCTCGCTCGCGAGCGCGCGGCGATTGAGAATGTCGTCGCTCTCTATCGCGAGGCGCGCGACGTGGAGCGCGCGCTGGCCGGCGCTCGCTCCGTCCTCGCCGAGAGTGGCGACGCCGAACTCAGCGCCCTCGCGAAGGAGGAAGTCGAAGCGCTCTCCGCGCGGCGCGACGAGCTGGAGGAGCGGCTCAGGCTCGCACTGCTCCCGAGAGACCCGCACGACGAACGCGACGTGATCGTCGAGATCCGCGGCGGCACGGGCGGCGAAGAGGCGGCGCTGTTCGCAGCCGACCTCTACCGCATGTACTCTCGTTACGCGGACCGCCTGGGCTGGCAGACGGAAGTGCTCTCGTTCAACGAGACCGGCATCGGCGGCTTCAAGGAGATCATCTTCGGCGTGCGCGGCCGCGGCGCCTTCTCGCGCTTGAAGTACGAAAGCGGCGTCCATCGCGTGCAGCGCGTGCCGGAGACCGAGGCGCAGGGCCGCATCCACACCTCGACGGCGACCGTCGCCGTCCTGCCTGAGGCGAAGGAGGTGGAGGTCGACATCGGTGAGGGCGAGCTGCGTATCGACATCTTCCACGCGGGCGGCCACGGCGGCCAGAACGTGAACAAGGTGGCGACGGCGGTGCGCCTCACCCATCTGCCCACCGGGCTGGTCGTCGTCTGCCAGGACGAGCGCTCGCAGCTCAAGAACCGTATGAAGGCGATGGGGGTGCTTCGGGCGCGGCTACTCGCCTTGAGGGAGCAAGAGCAGCACCGGGAGATCACGGACTCCCGCCGGGCGCAGGTCGGCACCGGCGAGCGCTCTGAGAAGATCCGCACCTATAACTTTCCTCAGGACCGCGTCACCGACCATCGCATCGGCCTGACCGTGCACAACCTGCCGGCGATTCTCGACGGCGACATCGATGCGCTCATCGACGCCGTCGCCACCAGCGAACAGGCCCGCCAGCTCGAGCAGCAGGCGGTCTAACACCTCGATCCCTGCCCTCACAACCGTCCGCTCAGTGGCCCCACGGAAGACGGCCCTCCGGCATAGGGCGCCGCGTGCCTATCTTCGAGCATCGCATCGCGCGCAGGTTGGGAATCGCGCCGATATGAGGGCTGGTGCGCCGCGGCCGATGATAGAGAGGCCAGGGCATCTCTCGCGTCTTCCGGGCCCCACGGTCCGGTTCTCCGGCGCCGGGGCTCTGCTCTGGCCCGCGCCTCCTCCACCCCGCGCTACCATGCCTCCATGACCATCGCGGAAGCGGTCCGCCGCGCCGAAGCCCGACTGCGGGACGCCGGCATCGACGACGCCCGGTTGGAGGCGGAGGTGCTGCTCTGCCACACGCTCGGCGTGAGCCGCGAGTCACTCTTCGCCCGCCTGCACGAGCCCGTGCGTGAGCCAGCGCGATACGATCTCGTCATCCAACGCCGCCTCGAACACGAGCCGTCCGCTTACATCGTGGGCCATCGCGAGTTCTACGGCCTGGAGCTCGCCTGCACGCCCGACGCGCTGGTCCCGCGTCCGGAGACAGAGCTGCTGGTCGAGCACGCAATCGAGTGGCTCGGCCGTTCACGACCCGCGCTGGTTCTGAGCGACGGCGAAGGGACCCGCGACCCGCGACTCATCGTCGTCGACGTCGGCACGGGCAACGGCGCCATCGCCGTGGCGCTGGCGGCGAATGCGAGGCAGGCGCGAGTCGTCGGTATCGATCCCTCCCGTGCGGCGCTGCGGCTGGCGCGTCGCAACGCGAAGTCGTACCGCGTCGGCGAGCAAGTCGCCTTCGTCCAGGGCGAGTTGCTGGCGCCGCTGCGCGGACCCGTCGACGTGATCGTCGCGAACCTGCCCTACATACCGACGAGCCTCTACGAGA
This sequence comes from Dehalococcoidia bacterium, assembly GCA_040882355.1. GTDB lineage: Bacteria > Chloroflexota > Dehalococcoidia > DSTF01 > RBG-16-68-14 > JBBEBM01. The sequence continues at coordinate 4,494 of JBBEBM010000006.1, forward strand.
AGCTCCCGCCTGAGATCCGCGACCACGAGCCTAAGGGCGCGCTGCATGCCGGGCGCCGCGGCACCGCCCTCATCGAGGCCCTGTTAACGCAGGCAACGGCGCACCTGCGACCGCGCGGTCTGCTGCTGGCCGAGCACGCCTGGAACCAGGGACGCCGCCTGCGCGAGGCCGCGCGCGAGTCCTTCCCGGCCGCGCGCATCGAGACCAAGCGCGACCTGGCCGGGCGGGAACGGATGCTGGTCGTGGAGACGGCGTGAGTTGGCGACGGTAACGGAACCACGACCGCTAGCGGGCTGCTAGGGCAGGGGCGCTGCCCTGCACCCCCTGCCGGGGGCCTGGACCGCGGCTCAGGTAGCGGACTGGTCGTACCAGTTGAGAACACGCAGCGCCCGCAGCGTGTTCCACCGGCTGGGCCGGCCGTCGCCGTCCTCGAGCGCAAAGTGGACCTTGCCGGGATGCGTGTTCTCCAGCAGCCAGGTGCGATCGGGCTGCTGCTTGGCGCGGAGCAAATCGATTGCGTCGTCCATCCGCGAGTCCGACACATCCCCGACCGACCGGAAGTATTCGAGGGCACGCAGCACGTCGTAGTGCCAGCGGGTCGGAAACGAGAATTGGAGCCAAGCCGGGTTGACGACTTCGCCCGTGCTCTTACGTCGGACCAGCTTTCGTTCGAGGAGGTACTCCTCACCCCGGTGTCGAGCCGCGATGGATTCCGCAGAGCCACCGGTTGCGCGCTCGTGCGCCAACAGTCCTTCCAGGACGTTGATCGTGGTCGCGAACGACGAGCGGACGGAGCCGTTCTCCGCCTCGCAGTTCCACCCGCCGTCCTCGAGCTGCTCACCAAGTAGGCGGGCCATCACGCCACGCACATCTTGATCAAAGTAGGTGCCCAATGTGACGGTCCTTCCATTGATGCATGGCTCGACCTCGCCGTTGAAGAACGGCTGCCCGGCGTGCTCCCAACGGCAGTGGTGCGTGACCGACGCCACAGTCTTGCGCACCCGGTCAGAGCACGGGTCGACCCCGAAATCATGCAGCAGCTCGAGTGTTGGCAGCGTGGCGGTCCAGGGCTGGCCCTGGTTTTCGTCGCGCCAGCCGAAGCTCTGCGCCGGGAAGCACGCGCCTCCGGCCCACTGGCCGTCTTCGCCCTGCAACGCCAGCAGTCTGGCACCCCAGCCCTCCGTGGCCACCCGCGCGCGCTCCACAGCGACGACCTCAGCGGGCGCGTGAACGAGATCGCGCAAGACCTGCCAGCGGATGGCGGGGTCCGAATCAAGCAGCCAGTCCAGTACGGTCATGCCGCTGAGTCTAGCGCGCTAGTGAGAAGAGCGTCGAGGGCGGATGGGGGCCACCCGCGCCCTGGACGGCACCATAGCTCGGTCCACCGCCGTGCCTGTTAGGGGCGGACGCAATCGTCCGTCTAGCCCTGAGCCATCTGGATCTGCTTGCCTTCCGTCTTGATCGACGGGGCCAGGACGAGCTCTGCCTGCTGGAAGTCGCGGATGGTGCGTGCGCCGCACATGCTCATCGCGGTGCGTAGGGCGCCCACGAAGTTCTCCGTGCCGTTCGTGCGCGACGTCGGGCCGAAGAGCACCTGCTGCAGCGTCGTATTCACGCCGACCGTCACGCGCACGCCTCGCGGCAGCTCGGCATTCGGCGTGGCCATGCCCCAGTGGTGGCCGCGGCCCGGCGCTTCCTCACATGCGGCGAGGACCGAGCCGAGCATGACGGCGTCCGCGCCCGAGGCGAACGCCTTGCACATGTCACCGCCGCTGCGGATGCCGCCGTCGGTGATGATCGGGACGTAGCGGCCGGTCTCGCGATAGTACTGGTCGCGGGCGGCGGCGCAGTCCATCGTCGCGGTCACCTGCGGCACGCCGATGCCGAGCACCTCGCGCGACGTACAGGCGGCGCCCGGCCCGACACCGACGAGGACGCCCGCGATGCCCGTGTCCATCAGCTCCCTGCAGGCTGCATAGCCCACCACGTTGCCGACGAGCACCGGCACCGGCGCCATCTGCTGGACAAGCTCCGACAGGATCAGCCCGCGCTCGCTGTAGGACATGTGGCGGGCGCTGGTGACGGTCGATTGCACGACGAAGACGTCGACGCCGGCCTCCTTAGCGAGGGGAGCGAACTTCTTCGTGTTCGCGGGCGTCGCCGACACGGAGGCGAGCGCGCCCGCATCCTTGATCTCGCGAATGCGCTTGCCGATCAGTTCGGGGTGGACCGGCTTCGCGTACGCGCGCTGGAGGATCGTTGTCGCGTCGTCCTTCGAGGCGGAAGCGACCTCTGCCAGTACAGCGCTCGGGTCGTCGTAGCGGGTCTGGAGGCCCTCCAGGTTGAGCACGGCGAGCCCGCCTGCCTCGGAGAACTTTATCGCGAGGGCCGGATCGACGACGCCGTCCATCGCGGCCGCCAGAAAGGGCAGTGGCAGCTCCAGATGGTCGATGCGAAGGGCGATCTCCGTCATCGCCGGGTTGATCGTAACCTCGCCGGGAACGATAGCGACCTCATCGAAGCCGTACGCCCGGCGCATCTGCTTTGCCTGCGGGATCGACATCGGTATCTCCTCTCTACCCGACGGTCCCCGTCCGCAAGATATGCAGATCGAGGCCGGCGGTGGCTTCCCTGCCGGCTGTCTGATTCCTCATCGAGTGTTTCACAATGGGGGTTGGACGTTCAGAACTGGGTTTTAGGCACTGTACCAGGGCGCCGTCCGACAAGTCAATGCCAACCGCGCCCTCGACGTGAAAATTGTGTAAAAATCTAGGCGAATAGACCGGAAGGTAGACAGCCCGCAAGCTTATGTCATGAGTACCCTCTACTTGGTAGCGACGCCGATCGGCAACATGGAGGACGTCACCCTGCGCGCGCTTCGCGTGCTGGGCGAGGTGCCGCTCATCGCCGCCGAGGACACCCGCACGACACGCAAGCTGCTCACGCACCACGGCATCGGCGCGCCGCGATTGCTCAGCTACACCGAGCGCAACCGCCGCGCCCGTACGCCGGCGATCCTCGCCGCGCTCGACGAGGGAGACGTGGCGCTCGTGTCCGACGCCGGTATGCCCGCGATCAGCGACCCGGGCGTCCACCTGGTCGAAGCGGCGGTCGCGGCCGGCCACCGCGTCGTGCCGCTGCCGGGCGCGTCGGCGCTCACCGCCGCCGTCGCGGCCTCCGGCCTGCCAACGCGTCGATTCCACTACCTGGGCTTTCTGCCAAGACGCGCGGGCGAACGTCGGAAGCTCCTGCGAGGCGTCGCGATCCTAACCGAAACGCTCGTCGCGTTCGAGGCGCCGCACCGGCTGCGCGCGAGCCTCACCGATCTCCGCGACGTGCTGGGCGAGCGGCGCATCGCCGCCTGCCGCGAGCTCACCAAGCTCCACGAGGAGATCTTCCGCGGCACGGTATCCGAAGCGCTCGATCACTTCCATGAGCCGCTCGGCGAGTTCACGCTCGTCATCGAGGGCGCGCCCGAAGGCGGCGTGAAGCGCGAAGCCGCCGACATCGACGCCGAGCTGCGCGCCCTCCGAGCGCAGGGCCTGCGCGCCCGCGACGCCGTGCGCGGGGTGGCGACCAACCTCGGCCTGCCGCACCGCGACGTCTACCAGCGCTGGCTGGCGCTGGACGAAGAGTGAGCCGGTCGGTGGTACACTTGGGTGCCTCACCCGCATGGGTGCTGAAAGATCCTTCGCTGCGCTCAGGATTACAGAGGGTAGCGTTG
>JBBEBM010000007.1:0-8179 GCA_040882355.1 Dehalococcoidia bacterium
GGGGGTGGGGGGGGGGGGGTGGGGGGGGGGGGGGGGGGCCATGAGCGCTGCCCTGCTCGCGGGCGCGGCAGCGGTCGTGGTAGCGGTGGTGGGTGCAGGGTGGTGGGCGAGGCCGCGGGCGGCTAGTCATGAGCTTGCGGGCCTCGTTGGCCAAGAGTTAAACTGGGCTATCTTTTGCCGGAGGTGCCAAACAGAGCAAGCTCGCCCTCATCCCGGACTATAGAATCTCCCTCGGAGTCACGGCGGTACATGACGAAGTCAAGCCGGAACGTGACCGAACACCATATCTTGCGCATGGTGTACTATTCGTCCCTGACGACTGGGTTGCACCGCTCCAGGCCCGCATGCATCGGGCCAGGAAAACGCACGGGTACTTTGACGAGGTTCACTGGAGGACGATCAGGAGCGCCAGAGCGCAGTCTAGGCAGTTCCTCGTAGCGCGGGACTGGGTAACTGACTACTTCCAAGTAGCGATCCGAGGCTGCCCCTTCAAGGCGTTCATCGCCGATGCCACGGCCCGTGACTTTCCGTATCCCGGGGAGTCCGGATATCCCGAGCACCTTCTCCAATCCACGAAGACTGCCCTGAAGGCCGGAATCGTTTGGTCCTTTTATCGCCAAACAAAAGTGCGCCTCCGAATCGTCTTCGACGACACCGATTCAGAGCTTGACAAGGAGATCGCCTCTAAGCTTCCCGACTTCCTGCAAACAGATTGCAACAAGGCTCGCCTTTCAGGCAAGAAGCGCTATCCATGGTTGCGCGTCTCGCCAGTGCGCTTCGTGTCGTCCAATCCGAAGGAGGTCGGGTTCGCGGACTGGCCCACGTCCGAATTTGTCCAGCTGTGCGACGTTCTCCTAGGCGCAAGCTGTCAGGCTTTGGATCTCACGGCTCCACCAGCCAAACGGACAGGCCGTCGTCAACTAGCTCAATCCATAATGGGAATTCTGGGTGAAACATTGAAGGTTCCATGGCTCCAGCAAGTACCGGTTCATCGGCGGTTCTCAGTCTCCCTGTATCCGGACCAGTACAATTTCGCATACCCGGCGGCACTGAGACTGGTGCCAAGGTCCGAGGATTGCCGTGGCGCACTTCAGGCACCGTTACCGCTTGACTTTGGGTAGTTCGCCGGGGACGGAATGCGCGGGGCCTCGCGGCCAGGGTTACCGCAGCCCTAACGAGCGTCCAGCTCCCGGCGGAGCCTCCGGTACCATCGCACGATGAGTACGCATCCCTTCAGAGTGACCTCGGCGACCCGGAGCGCGGCGCGTACGGCGTAGTCGAGAATCGAGAAGCCCGCCATCACCAGGCTCGCAACACGCAAACGGTAAGAGGCCGGGGCGCTCGACGGCGAAGCACAAGCCGGAGCGCGCCCGGCGCGTGACGCGGCGACAGGGCGCCGGTCACCAGCGCCAGTACGCGGGCATGGGCGGGAGCGCTTACGCAGCGCCTTCCTGCTGTTGCTTCAGCGCCAGCGCTGGGCCGGGCACGACGTGGAAGTAGCACCCCGGCGCGACGCCGGACTGGAGATCGCTCCGACACGAGCGCTCTCCCGCACCTGTGGCGCCCTGCATGCTATAACATGTGCCGTGAACACGATGGTACACAACACAATCCGCATTCTGGGTTGCATCGGCTTCTTTCTGTTCCACTTCGTGGTAGTCATTTCGGCGATGGCTTTTGCTCTCACGCCATTAGGCCATCCGTGGGCAACATACTTGTGGCCGTTGGCTTTCGTCGGCGGGTTCGGAGGGGCAATGTTGGGTATGTACTTCGTGCTGGCGGCATTGGGCATCGACCTGATCCCGACTGAAGGTGGTCCGGAGCAGGAGGAGCGCGCTCTGGATCAAGCAATGGCGATCTACGCTCTTATATTGCCAGCCTGCCTTGTGTACTTCGGCCTCGTCCTGTACGTTCGCTGAGCGTCTACCGGCTCAGCCGATCGGATAGGGCACCCAGAAGGTTAGCCACGACGCCGGCGGCAACGCCGATTAGGATGCCGGCAACGATTCCCTGGCCCATGCCTACGTCGCTGGCCAACGCGACGATGACACCGATGATTAGCCCCAAAGTAGCTCCGCCCCAAACTGCGGAGCGGCCGTTCCCAGTCATGTTGCCCCTCCTCGTCAAGCACTCGTGCGGAAGGCCAGTATACCAGGGATTTCCCCCTGGCTCCGCCGCAAGAGACGGTGCTGAACCGTCAACTACGGCGTCTCTGTCAGGCTCGCTCGATGCGCCACGTCCCGCCGCAGTGGCGCGAGAGGTGGAATGCGATACAAGTTCACGCTCACGCCACCTCGCATTGACTCTGACGATCCCTCGCCTTGACGCACCTTACGCAAACGTTATAGTATGCCCCTCGGTGCGCCCGAGGCCGTCCGAGTGCGGGTCGAGGGCGCCGCATCACGTTTCGCGAATCGAGGAGCTGTCGTTGGCCGAGTACGCCAAGCCTATCCCCCGCCCCAGCGTCGACACGCAGCGCTTCTGGGACGGCTGCAAGCAGCACGAGCTGTGGCTGCCCTACTGCCTGTCGTGCCAGGAGTTCTTCTTCTATCCTCGCCCGTTCTGCCCTCGCTGCTTCGGCTGGGAGCTGGAGTGGCGCCAGGCGAGCGGCAAGGGCACCCTCTACACCTACGCGATCCAGTATCGACCGCAGGGCCCCGGCTTCCAGCCGCCATACGTCACGGCGATCGTGCAGCTCGACGAGGGGGTGCGGCTGATGTGCAACCTCGTCGAGATCGAGCCGGACCCGGAGCAGATCCGCTGCGACATGCCGGTGGAGGTGGTGTTCGAGGACGTGTCGGAGACGATCAGCCTGCCGCAGTGGCGGCCGGCGTGATGGACGCGAGACGCGGGAGGCGGGACGCGGGACCGGAGCGAGAAGCGCCACACAGAATGGGGATCGTGAGGCTTGCGGGATACGAAAGACCCTTCGCTGCGCTCAGGGTGACAAGGGGCAGCGCTCTACGCCACACGAAATGAGGAACAACGCATCGTGACGTTGAAGAAGAAGGTGGCGCTGGGGGTAGTGGACGACTCCCTTGTCATTCTGAGCGGCAAGGGCGGTGATAGCCGACCGAGAGCGAAGAATCTTGCGGGACGAAGGCGAATCGCCCCGCCCAAGATGTGGAGTGAGACCGCATGGGCAGCGAAAGATCCTTCGCTTCGCTCAGGATGACAAGAAGGGCGCTCAGGATGACAACAGAAGTCGCGCCCAGGACCAGATGAAGTGAGGAACAACGTGTCGTGACGCTGAAGAAGAAGGTGGCGCTGGTGGGCGTGGAAGAGTCGGACGAGATCGGCATTTGCGAGGGGAAGACGGCGCTCACGCTCCACGCGGAGGCGGCGCGTAACGCGCTGCGCGACGCGGGCATCGATAAGTCGGAGGTCGACTTCCTGAGCACGGCGGGGCCTTCGATGCTGCAGCTCGCCGAGTACCTGGGCATCTTCCCGAGCTACATGGACGGGACGTCGGTCGGCGGGTCGTCGTTCGTGATCCAGGTCGAACACGCCGCCGCCGCGATCGCCGCCGGCATCTGCAACGTCGCGCTGATCACGCACGGCGAGATGGGCTACTCGGCTCGACGCGGGCTCGCCGACCGCGGCGCCGGGCCCGCCGCCCGCTACATGGACGTGACGTCGCCGGCGGCGCAGTTCGAGTTCTCGTACGGCGTCGGCGGGCCGCCGAGCGTGTACTCGATGGCGGCGATGCGTCACATGCACGAGTACGGCACGACGCACGAGCAGCTCGCCGAGATCGCGGTCGCGACGCGCAAGTGGGCGCAGCTCAACCCGAAGGCGTTCATGCGCGACCCGCTCACGATCGACGACGTGCTGAGCTCGCGCTGGATCGCCTACCCGTTCCACATCTACGACTGCTGCCTCGTCACGGACGCCGGCGGCGCCTGCGTGATCGTGAGCGCGGAGCGAGCGCGCGACCTGCCGAAGAAGCCGGTGTGGCTGCTCGGCTCGGGCGAGGCGATCACGCACGGCACGATGCTGAACAACCCGGACCTCACCCAGACGCCCGCGCGCTACTCCGGCAAGCGCGCCTTCGAGATGGCGGGGCTCACCCACAAGGACATCGACGTCGTCGAAGTGTACGACTCGTTCACGTACACGGCGCTGGTGACGATCGAAGAGCTGGGCTTCTGCGCGAAGGGCGAGGGCGGGCCGTTCCTGTCGAACCAGCGCACGGCGCCCGGCGGCGACTTCCCGATGAATACAAACGGCGGCGGGCTCTCGTACACGCACCCCGGGATGTACGGCATGTTCCTGATCATCGAGGCGGTGCGCCAGCTCCGCGGCGAGTGCGGCGAACGACAGGTGCCGAACGCGCGCACGGCGCTGGTGAACGGCACGGGCGGGTCGATGTCGACGACGGGAACGCTGATCCTGGGGACGGACTGACGCATAGGGGTCGGATAAGCGGATGGCGGCAGGACTGCCGCCGGGCGGCGCGCCTGTTCGGCGGCGAGCTAGCGCTCGCCCAGGGCGACCAGACCCTTCGGCTGCGCTCAGGGCAGGCTCTGGCCCCTACGATGGCGCCGCCGCCTCGTCGACGACGATGCGCGGCCGCCATCAGCTTCTCCGTTTCTCATCCGCTGGCGCCTGCTACAATGAACGACACCCGCCACAAGCTATGCTCATCGACCTGCACACGCACACCCGTCCCCTCTCGTGGGACTCGTTTCTGACGCCGGACGAGCTCGTCGAGCGCTCGAAGGCGGCGGGGCTGGACGGCATCTGCCTCTCGGAGCACGACTACTTCTGGAAGCCAGAGGATGTGTTCGACCTTGCGAAGCGCCACAGCTACCTAGTCCTACCCGCGATCGAGATCAACACGGACGACGGCCACATCCTGGCATACGGGCTCGAGAAGTACGTCTACGGGATGCATCGCTCGCACGAGCTCGCGCATTATGTCGAGCAAGCGAGCGGCGCGCTGGTCGCCGCCCACCCCTACCGGCGCCAGATGCCCTGGTACATGGAGAACGAGATCGACTACGAGGAGGCGTTGGCGCGCGGCGCCCGCAACCCGGCGTATCGCTATTGCGTCGCGCTGGAGGTTATCAACGGCCGGGGCAGCGCGAAGGAGAACGAGTTCTCGCGCCGCCTCGCGGAACAGATGGCGATGGCGGGCACGGGCGGCTCCGACGCCCACGCGCGCCACGACATCGGCAAATGCGCGACGTTCTTCGAGCGAGACGTCCGCGACCTCGACGACCTGATCGAGGAGCTGAAGGCCGGGCGCTTCCGTCCGGTCGACCTCACCGCCGGTCCGGCCAAGTAATGTCTTGAGGATACCGAAGCTTCAACCCCTTGAGATCGCGAGCATTGTTGTCTGCGCTGCGCTGTTTCTCCCGATGCTCATCTTCGCCGTGCTTGGTGAGTCCCTCAATCCTCTTCAGGTCATGTTCGTGGTCCTCGTAATAGCCATCTTCATCACGCTTTCAATCTGCGTGTGGAGACTCGTCCAAATATTGCTAGCTCGATGGAACTGACTCAGTAATCTCCCGTTTAGCGCAGGAGCGACCACGTCGTCCTCATCCACACTGTGCCCGCCTACGACGACTCCCGCGCCGCCACGTACGACGCAACCCGTTCGGCCAGCCCGAGCATGCTCGGGGCGCTGCTGCGAGCACTTGGGCCGGCGAACGGCAGATCGCTGCTCGACATCGGCGGCGGGACGGGCAACTACAGCGTCGCACTGCGCAAGGCGGGCTTTCGGGTCACGCTGGCGGAGCTTTCGGAGGCGATGCTGCGCCGAGCCGCTGCGAAGCTTGGCGCGGCCGCCGTCGTGCAGGGCGACGCGCTCCGGCTGCCGTTTCGCGACGCTTCCTTCGACTGCGCCACGTCGATCAACGTGAGCCACCACCTCGACTGGCGCGCGCACGTCGCGGAGGCGAAGCGCGTCGTGGGCGCGGGCGCCTTCGCGATGCAGGTGAACACGCGCGAGAACCTCGCCGCCCACTGGATCTTCGAGTACTTCCCGGAAGCGAAGGGGCCCACGCTCGCCCTCCACCCGCCAGCCGACGACGGCGCCGGGGCGATGCGCACGGCGGGCTTCCGAGACGTGGCGTGGGAGGGTTTCGTCTTCGAGGACCGCGCCGACGCGACGTTCGAGGCGCTCAAGCACTGGCCTGAGACCTACCTCGACGACGGCTACCGGCGTAACACGACGTTCTTCACTCGCATGCCCGCCGATCTCGAGCGCGCCGGCGTCGAGCGGCTGCGGGCCGACCACGCCTCGGGCGGGCTCACCGAAGTGATCGCGCGCTACGAGCCGCTCGTGCGCGAGGCGGGCGACTCGACGGTGTTCGTGGGGCGCGGCTAGGCTCCATTGACAGCGCCGCCCGGCGGTTGTATGCTGCCCAACGCTAACGCAAACGTTAGGGCCTGACGCGGCCCAGGAGGTGGCAATGACCCAGCAGCAAGAGATGAAGTCCGTGATTACGGACGAGATGCGGGAGGCGATCGGCAAGGAGGGTCCCGCCGTCGTGAGCGAGGTCGACAAGACGAGCTGCCGCATGTTCGCGCGCGCCGTCGGCCACACCGACATGATCTTCTACGACGAGGACCACGCGAAGAGCAAGGGCTATCGCAGCATCGTTGCGCCGCCCGGCTTCATGGGCACGCCGATCTTCAAGCCGCGCGCGCCGCAGGGTGAGGCCGAGACCGGCGGCCGCTGGTTCGCGGGCGGCTACAAGCGCGTGCTCAACGGCGGCACCGACTACGAGTACCTGGACACGATCTGCGCCGGCGACGTGCTCACCGCGCGCACGAAGATCACGAGCTTCAACGAGCGCGTCGGGAGCATCGGACCGATGCTCGTGACGACTCGTGAGACGGCGTACACGAACCAGGACGGCAAGGTCGTCGCGAAGATGTACGGGACCGTTATTCAATACTAGCCACTGTCACCCTGAGCAACGCGAAGGGGTTTTCGGTGGTGTAAGGGAGGCGTAAGATTCTTCGCTACGCTCAGAATGACAAAGGGAAAGGACAGGAGACGATGCCAGACCAGGTCCACTTCGAAGACGTGAACGAAGGCGACGAGATACCGAAGCTCGTCAAGAACTGCTCGACGCAGCAGCTCGTTTTGTGGGCCGCAGGGTCGGGCGACTTCTACCAGATCCACTACGACAAGGACTTCGCGCAGTCGACGGGCCTCCAGGGCCTGATCGTCCACGGCGCGCTCAAGCACGCGTTCCTCGGCCAGCTCCTGCACGACTGGGCCGGCGACAGCGGCAAGATCAAGCGGTTCGGCTGCCAGTACCGCGGCATGGACGAGCCGAACCAGGACATTGTCTGCCGCGGCGTCGTAACGAAGAAGTACCAGGAGGGCGAGGCGAACATCGTCGAGCTGGAGGTCTGGACCGAGAACCCGAAGGGTCAGAAGACCAGCCCCGGCCAGGCGGTCGTCACGCTGCCGAGCCGGAACTAGACAGCCACAGATTGACACAGATGAAACACGGATTCTGGCAGGAGTCAGTGCGAGGTCTGCACCACTTGGGTGACGTCTTGGCAGGCTAGAGCCTGCCCTTCGGAATTGCAGGGACCGGGGAGAATCATGGGATCGCTGGAAGGCAAGGTCGCCGTCATCACCGGCTCGGGCCGAGGCATCGGAAGGGGGATGGCACTGCTGTTCGCGCAGGAGGGCGCGAAGGTGGTCGTCGTCGACCCGGGCGTGAACGTCGACGGCAGCGGCACCGACGCTGGTCCGGCGGACCAGGTCGTCAACGAGATCCGCTCCGCCGGCGGCGAGGCGGCACCCTGCTACGAATCGGTGACGACGGTTGAGGGCGGCGAGAAGATCGTCCAGACCGCGCTCGACGCCTTCGGCCGGCTCGACATCCTCGTCAACAACGCGGGCATCCTGCGCGACCGCATGATCTTCAACATGAGCGAGGAGGAGTGGGATGCGGTGATCGCCGTCCACCTCAAGGGCCACTTCTGCTGCACCAAGCCCGCCTCGATCGTCTTCCGCCAGCAGCGCTTTGGGCGGCTGATCAACTTCGCATCGGTGTCGGGCCTCGTCGGCATCGCGGGGCAGGCGAACTACGGCGCGGCGAAGTCGGGCATCGCCGGCTTCACGCGGGTCGTCGCGCGCGACCTCGGGCGCTACGGCGTCACCTGCAACGCGATCTCGCCGGGCGCCGCCACGCGCATGACGGCGACG
>JBBEBM010000008.1:0-7997 GCA_040882355.1 Dehalococcoidia bacterium
TCACCTGCCCCACGCAGCCCATGATCACCTGGTCGATCTGGTCCGGCTTGATGTTCGCCCTGCCAACCGCTTCTTTGATGACGATCGCGCCGAGGTCGGAAGCGGGGGTGTTCTGAAAGCCGCCTCCCATTCGACCGATGGCGGTGCGACAGCCGCTGACCAGCACCACGTCTTCCATGAGCCCTACCCCTTTCTCGAGTGAGTGTGATGGCGAGGATGCGGTTGATTATATCCAGCGAGGTCGGAGGCGAGCAAGCTATGGCAACCCCGCTAGCTTCGTGTAGACGCTGCCCCCACGTTCGAGCGTGCTCTGCATGAGGTTCACCTCACGCAACGTCATCGAGGGCAGCGGGGGCGGCTGGTAGCGGCGCACGAGCGAGGCGAGGGTGCGCAGCTCGGCGGGCGGAACGTGGTCGCGCGGGCGGGCGAGGGTGAGGTGAGGCGCGAACGGCCGGCGCTCGCGCGGGAAGCCGAGCGGCTCGAGCGCGCCCTCGACGCGGCCCGCGAGCGATGCCAGCGCATCGATGTCGCCCTCCAGGCCGACCCAGACGACGCGCAGCCGGTCGCCGCCGAAGGTACCGAGCGCAGAGGGCCGCACCCGCAGCTCGAAGGGCTCGATCGCGGCCGCGAGCGCCGATGTGACGGCGTCGACACGCTCGGCGTCGACCTCGCCGAGGAACTTGAGGGTGACGTGGATGCCCTCCGGGCGCACCCAGCGCAGGCTGTCGGCGCCCGCGCGACGGAGGTCGGCCTGAACGCGGCCGAGCGCCTCGCGAACGTCGTCCGGCAGCTCGCAAGCGACGAAGAGCCGCAACTGGTTGGGGCGCTGAGCTACGGGAGCGCCCTGCCTACCCATTAGGCAGGCGGAGGAGGAGGCGGGCGTTCTCACCCTCGATCAAGCGCCGGGCCTCGTCGTCGATCGGCGCGTCACGCAGCTCGCGCAGCGCGCGCTCCTGCGAGACGAGGGGAAAGTCGCTGCCGAAGAGGATGCGCCGAGCGCCGACGAGGTCGATGCAGCGCGCATAGACGTCCGGCGAATAGAGGAAGCTCGTCGCAGCGGTGTCGAAGTAGGTCTGGGCGAGCGATTCGCGCACTTCCGGCATCAGGGCGTAGAACGGCAGGCCGCCGCCCCAGTGCGCGGCGATCACCGTCACGCCCGGAAAGTCCGATACGAAGCGGTAGAGCTGGTCGACCGGCAGGCCGGCCTTGCCGCCGTACGCATGGCCGACCGGCTCGCTCGAATGGAAGAGGATCGTCAGGTCGAAGGCGTCGGCGCCCCAGGCGAGCAGGTCCGCGCCCCCGCTATCGATCAGGCTGTAGCCCTGGCTCGCCGGCCGCAGCTCGCCCAGCCCGCGCGCGCCCTTCGAGGCCAGGCGCTTGAACTCGTCGCGAGCGTCCTCGGCGGTGGGCTGGATCGTGCAGAACGGGATCAGGCGCCCGCCGGACTTCGCCGACTCCTCGAGCAAGTAGTCGCTGTGGCGACGGCAGAGATCGGCGTCGCTCCAGGCGAAGCCGCACGCCACACTTATGTCAACGCCCGCTTGGTCCATCGACACGAGCAGATCCTCCGCCGTGGCGAGGCGGGCATCGGGGCTGCTGTACAGCTCCCGGAAGGTGGCGTCCTGCTTGAGGTAGTCGTCGCGCTGGTCGCGCACCTCCGGCGGGAAGATGTGCGTGTGGGCGTCGATGATCACGGAGGCATGGTAGCGGATCGGCGCGTTGACATCGCCGCGAGCGGGGGTATACTGACGCCACCTTGCGGAAGCGACTCGTACTCGCCCTAACGATGCTCGGCCTCGCCGCGGCGCTGTTCGCCTGGCTTGCGCCGGGCGCCTCGCCTACCCGCGCGCAGTCCGTCGTGACACCGGCCTGCGATCCAGCGCACGAACACGCCGCGGGCGATTCGCACGAGACGATCGAGTCCGGCGGTATCACGCGACAGTACATCCTGTACGTGCCGCCATCGTACACGGGCGCCGAGGCCGTGCCTCTCGTCCTGCTGTTCCACGGCCTCGGCCAGGGCTACGAGAACATGTACGACTACACGGAGCTCTACCAGAAGGCTGACGAGGAAGGCTTCGTGATCGCGGCGCCACAGGGAACGGTCGGCTCGATCCTGGCGACGCTGCACTGGAACTTCCTTATCTTCCTGCGGGACCTCGACCCGAACGAGCCGGACGACGTCGCGTTCATCGGGGATCTGCTCGACTCGCTGGAGACCGACCTGTGCATCGATCCCGCGCGCGTCTTCGCCACCGGCATCTCCAACGGAGCGGAGATCTCGACTCGTCTCGCCTGCGACCTTTCGGACCGCATCGCCGCCATCGCGGCGATCTCGGGCCTCTACTACCCGCCCTTCTCGCCGGATCTGCCAACAGAGCCGGGCTGCCTGGGCACGCGCGCGGTGCCGGTGCTTGCGACCCACGGCACGGCGGACGATGTCATCCCGTACGAGGGAGGCCCGCTCGGCGTCGACATCCCGGTGAGCGTCCGAAACATCGAGACGGAGATCCTGCCTGAGTGGGCGGCGCACAACCGCTGCGCACCTACGCTGACGACCGAGGCCGTCACCGACAACGTCGATCTGCTCAGCTACGACGGCTGCGCGGATGGCGCAGTCGTGGAGCTGTACCGCATCGAAGGCGGCATGCATGTGTGGCCGGGAGCGCAAGAGCCGGACCAGCCGGACCCCGATGTGAACGACGAGGTCAGCGCCAACGATCTTCTCTGGCAGTTCTTCGAGGCGCATCCGCTAGTGCAGCAGGCGCCGCCAGCGCCGACGCCGAGCGCTACGCCTCAATCGACCGCCGAGGCAACGGCGACGGCACAGCCTGCGGCCCTACCGTCGGCAGGCGGCGGCGCGTCGCGCGGCACGAACGGCGTTGCTTCGCTCGCGGCGCTGCTGGCGGGAGCGGGTGCGCTGAGCGCGGCGGCGTGGTTCGTCAGGACGCGGACGCGCCCCTAAGCGCCCGCATCCGCTCGAAGGCGTCGGGCGGCTCACCACTGGTCACCCTGGCAGCGATCGCTTCCGCGGCCGCGCGCGGCGTCATCACCGACGTGTCGACCTCGACGTCGTAGAGCGCGCCGGCGTGCGCGGTCTCGTGGTGCGACCGCGCTTGCCCGAGGACGCGGTTGCTGCGGCTGCGTTCGCGCTCCTCGATGACGTCGATCGGGCAGCGGACGGCGACGAAGTAGACACGAACGCCCTCCAGCGCGTCGAGCAGGTCGTCCAGCCACTCCTCGTAGAGCAGCACGTGCTCGAAGATCACGTCGTTGCCCGCCAGCGCCAGCGCGGCGAGCGCGCGGTGCATGCCGCGTATCAGCCGCTGCCCGCGCTCGCCGAACTCGAGCGCGACCGGCTCGCCGTCGCGTTCCGGGAACACCCAGCGCAGCGGCGCTTCGTGCCCACCCGCGTTCTCGTTCGTGCGCTGGTCCCAGCTCATGCCGATGTGCCCATCCGGGCGGAGCATGGGCGTGAAGGAGTCGATGCCGGCGAAGAGGTGCGGCTCCGGGAGCAGCCGTTGCAGGTGCCAGGCGACCGAAGACTTGCCCGCGCTCGACGCGCCGTTGAGGAGGATGACATGGCCAGGCCAGTTCTGCATTCCGATTGCTTGGAGGGCGGTTCGCGAACCGCCCCTACCCCGCGAACCTCAAAACGGCGAGACCTACACGCCCGCGTAGGTGTGGAGGCCGGGGATCCAGGGGACGAGGTTGACGACGAAGTAGGTGAAGAGCACGGCGGCGAAGCCGACGACGAGCACCCACGCGGCGCGGTTCCCTCGCCAGCCGCGCAGGTTGCGCGCGTGCAGGTAGCCCGCGTAGATCAGCCAGGTCACGAGCGCCGACGTCTCCTTCGCATCCCAGCCCCAGTAGCGACCCCAGGCCATGTTGCCCCAGTACGCCCCCAGCGCGATGCCGAGCGCGAGCATCGGGAAGCCGACGAGCACGGACCGATTCGCGATCTCCTCGAGCACCGGGCCCGACGGTAGCCGGCTGAAGCGCGGCTGCTTGGCCTCGCCCTGCAGCAGGTAGACCACCGCCGCGCCGAACGAGACTGACAGCGCGGCGTACGAGAGCATCATCGTCGCGACGTGCGCGCCGAGGATGCGGTTCGCCTGAAGCGCAGGCATCAGCGGGTACAGCTCCGACGGGAAGAAGGCGAGCGAGGCGGCGAACATGGTGAGCGCGATTGGCAGCACGAACACGCCGACGACGCGACCGTTAGACGATGCGTCGCGCTGCTGGTGGAGGCGCCATTCGAACAGGCCGTACCAGAGGAGGATGCCCCAGCCAAAGCCGATCGTGAACTCCCACATGTTGGCATAAGGCGGACGGCCGGCGGCGACCCAGCGCGCGCCGAGCGACAGCGTCAGCGCGGCGACCGCGAGCCAGAGCGCCGCGCTAGCGGCGGGCCCGAGCCACGCCGGCGGCTGCGTGCCGGACGCGACGGTCATCGTCCCGCTAGGCTCGGTCGCTGCGGTGCGATAGACGACGCGCGGCCAGAGCGGCAGCGCGGCATAGCAGACCGTCGCGATCGCCGTGAAGACGAAGCCGACGAGGAAGGCGTTATAGGCGAGCTGTTCAGCGGACATCACTGGCTAGGCGTGGCAGCGGGTTGAGCCGGCGCCGCCTGCGCCTCCTTCTGCTCGGAGGTTTCCTGGCGCGGCGGGCGGCCGATGCGCACCCACTTGAACGATTCGGTGAGGCGGCCGTTGGCGCTCGACTTCATCCGCTCCTGCCAGACGCGGCGCAACTCGTCCGGCCCGCGCTCGCCGAGCTGGCTGCGATGGCAGAGCACCGCTTCCAGCTTCGTTTCGGCGTGCGCGCTGATGTCGACATGGTAGTCAGGCTCATCAGTACCGGCAAGCAGCAGGTTGTTCACTTGATGCGCCTCAAGGCCTTCGGCGGCGTGCTGGGGATAGTAGAGGTGGTCGCGCACCGACGGGTAGACGGCGTCACGCACGGCGATGCCGACGGCCCGGTGGTCGTTGTGGTTGAAGCCGGTGCGAAAGCCGTCCCACGTGAGCACGACGTCGGGCCGGTACTGGCGAAGCAGACGGACGACTGTACCTCGTAGCTCGAAGTCGGGCGCGACGAAGCCGTCCGGGTAGCCGAGGAAGATGACCTCCTTCACGCCGAGGACGCGACAGGCGTCGCGCTGCTCCTGCTCGCGCATGGCGGCGAGGTCCTGCGACGTGAGCTCGGTCTCGTGCGTGCCCTTGTCGCCGCTCGTGGCGAGGACGTAGTAGACGGTCCAGCCCTGGGCGCACCACTTCGCGACCGTGCCGCCGCAGATGAACTCGGCATCGTCCGGGTGGGCGACGATCACCATGCCGGTGAGCGGGCCGTCCTTGCCGAGCTTCTCTTCGGAAGGCGGCTCGGCCTTGCGGCCCCAGGGCCAGCCGAAGAGCGAACGCCGGCCGTTGCTGGCCATGGTCAGTTGCGGTAGGTGGCGACGCCCCGGGCGGGCGCGCCCTCGATCAGCTCGCCGTACAACGCCACCATCGCCTCAGCGACATTGCCCCAGCGATAGCGTTCGACCTGCTCGCGCGCGGCCTGCCCGAACGCGCGGCGCAGCTCCTCGTTGTCCAGGAGCTGCTCGATGCGCTCAGCGAACGGCTCCGGGCAGCGCCAGGGGATGAGGTAGCCGGTCTCGGCGTCGCGCACCGTGCCGGCGAGCCCGCCGACCCGCGATGCCACGACCGGCGTGCCGCAGGCCATCGCCTCGAGCGCGACCAAGCCAAAGCTCTCGTAGAACGAGGGCACGACGCAGACGTCGGCGGCGCTGTAGAAGAGCGGCAGGCGCTCGTGGTCGACGGCGCCCAGGAAGTTCACCTGCTCAGCGATGCCCAGCTCCGAAGCGAGGAGGCGCAGGTGCGCCAGCTCACCTTCGCGGGCGGTGTTGTCGCCGCCGATGACGAGGACGAAGCAGTCGCTCTCGGCTTCGAGCTGGGCTGCGGCGCCGAGCAGGATGTCGACGCCCTTGAGCGGCTCGATCCGTCCGACGAAGAGCAGGATGCGGTCGTCGTCGCTAAGGTTGAGCTGGCGGCGCGCGTCCTGCTTCTCGATGGGATGGAACAGGTCGAGGTTGACGCCGCAGGGCACGACCGAGATCCGATCGGTCCGCGCGTCGTAGAGCTGGCCGAGCAACTGCTGCTCGTCGCGGCTCGCGACGACGACGCGCTCCGCCTGCTGCGCGATCATTCGCTCCGCGTCGATCCGCCCTTCGGGCTCGCGTTCGCTGATGCGCGAGCGGTTCTTTACCGCGCCGAGCGTGTGGAACATGGCGACGTGCGGCGCGCCCCAGCGCTCCTTGAGCCGCTCCGCGACGACGCCGGAGAGCCAGTAGTGGCTGTGCAGCACGTCATAACGCAGGCCCTCTCGATCGGCGAAGGCGAAGACGCCCGCAACGAACTCGTCGAGGTGAGCCGCGAGCGCTTCCTTCTCCAGCAGCTCGGCCGGCCCGGCATCGATATGGACGGCCCGCGCTTCCGGGCCGATGAGCGCTGTCTCGGGCGCGGCGGGGTCGCTACGGCGGGTGAAGACATCGACGGCATGGCCGCGCTCGGCCAGCTCTCGCGCGAGTTCGCGCACGTAGACGTTCAGGCCGCCGGTATCGCGCCCGCCCAGGGACGCCAGCGGCGAGGTGTGGTAGCTGATCAGGGCGATACGATAGGTTACCATCACGTCAGCCCAAGGATAGCAGAACGCTAGCCTCGCCGTACGACCACGCGGTAGATCGTGCGGTCCTTGCCGCCCAGGTCGTACTTATAAGGCTCGTGGCCCCGCAGGAAGTCGATGAGCTGGTAGCCGCGGTCGATCGCCTCGCGCATGCAGAGCGCCTTGGAGGCGAGGCCGACGGCGAGGGCTGAGTGCTCGGGGTCGTAGCCGCTGTTGTACATGTAGAGCCGGCCCTTGAGGTCGAAGCAGAGTACGGAGGCGACCGCCTGGCCGTCCATCTCGAGCTCGTAGAGGCGGAGCAGGCCCTCCCGCGACATCACCTGCGCCATGCGATGGAAGAAGCTGGCCATCTGCTCCGAGAGGAAGTTCGCCTTGTCCTGGCGGCTCTCCACCATGAAGCGCAGCAGCAGCGGCAGATGGGTCTCGATGTCCTCCGGCGACGTGTAGACGCGCAGCTCCAACTCGCCGGCGCTGTCCAGGCGGCGCAGCTTGCGCCGCAGCTCGTGCCGCGCCTTCTTGTCGAGCGAGGCGACGTACTCCTCCCAACCGGCCGGCAGCTCGACGCGGGGAGCGACCGCCTCGGTCTCCTGCTCGACGACGAGGCCGGCCGCCTGCGCTGCCGCCGCCAGATCGCTCAGCGTGGGCGAGTCCTCGCGCAGGCCACGCAGGTCGAGCTCCGACCACTGTTCCTGCGACAGCGCCTCGAACAGCGCCGGAAAGACATCGTGGCCCCGGATCGGGGCCACGATGAAGTCCATGTAATCGCAGATCGAGTAATGTCCGACGAACGAGAGACACCCGTCGTCGCGCAGCAGCGATGCAACGCCAACCAGCTCGTCTCCGTCGCGCACGGCGAGCGTGAGCAGCTCGCGGCCGTCCTGGAAGTCGTCGAGCCAGACCCGCTGCCACGTCGGATGGGCGAACGGCACCGGCTCAGGCTGGCGGTCGAGCAAGGCGATCCACTCGTCGCGCAGGGCGCTCATCTCCTCCTTGCGAACGGTGAGCGCCATGAGCTACTTGCCCCGCACCAGCGAGAGGAACTCGGCCCGGGTGGCGACGCGCTTGCGGAAATGGCCGCGGTTCGCGGAGGTGATGACGGAGCTGCCAGGCGTCTTCACGCCGCGCATGGTCATGCAGAGGTGCTCCGCCTCGATCACGACGGCGACGCCGTCGGGCTCCAGGCACTCCATGATGCACTCGGCCACCTGGCCGGTCAGTCGCTCCTGGAGCTGCGGACGCTTGGCATACGCTTCGACGACGCGCGCGAGCTTGCTCAGCCCGACGACCCGCCCGTCCGGGATGTAGCCGACGTGCGC
>JBBEBM010000009.1:0-31823 GCA_040882355.1 Dehalococcoidia bacterium
GAGGACAACCTCCTGGCCGAAGCGCTGGAGCACGAGATCGACCACATCAACGGCATGCTCTACATCGACCACCTCGAAAGCATGGACGATCTCGTGCGCCTCGACGAAGACGGCGACGAGCAGCCCGACGAGGATCACGACGACGCCCCAAGCGAGAGGCCGGCGCCCCCACGCCGGACTCGAGAGGTGAAGGCCCGGCCCGCCCGGGCTCGATCATGACCCGGCGCAACGTCCCGCTCGCTCCTGAGACGCGGGCACTCCTCGCCACCGCCAACGAGCTGCTCGCCGGCGTGCCCGGCTATCTCGTCGGCGGCTCGCTCCGTGACGCGCTGCTCGGGCGCCCGTTCGGCGACATCGACCTCGCCGTGCCCGGCGACGCCCCGGAGTTCGCGCGCGCCCTCGCCGACCGCCTCAACGGCCACTACGTCCTGCTCGACGCCGAGCGCGGCACCGCCCGGGTCGTCCTTGATGACGGGCCTGTGCGCGTCATCGACGTCGCCCGCCTGCGCGGCGACAGCATCGAGGCCGACCTCGCCGAACGCGACTTCACCGTCGACGCGCTCGCCGTCCCGCTCGAAACGCTGGCCGCGAGCACCCCGATCGACATCATCGACCCGCACGACGGCCTGCGTGATCTGGACCGCCGCGTCATCCGCCTCGTCTCCGAGCAGGCGCTCATCGATGACCCGCTGCGCCTGTTGCGCGCCGTCCGACTAGCGGTCCAGCTCGACTTCCGCATCGAGCCCGGCGCCGCAGAGGCGATCCGCGCCCACGCCGGGCGCGTCGGCGAAGCGTCGCCCGAGCGTCAGCGCGACGAGCTGGCGCGCGCGTTCGCCACGCCGCGCGCCGCTCCGGCGCTCCGCCTCATGGACGACCTCGGCCTGCTGGAGCAGGTCTTCCCTGAGGTGACGGCCGGCCGCGGCGTCACGCAGCCTAAGGAGCACTACTGGGACGTCTTCGACCACGCGCTGGAGGCCGTCGCCGCGCTCGACTTCATGCTCTCAGAGCAAGCGCCGCCCGACGCCCGCGAGGCGCGCTTCTGGCGCGCGTTGTGGGACGAGCTCGACCTCGTCGCACCAGAGCTGCGCGCCTACTTGAGCGAGGAGCCGAGCGAAGGCCGTTCGCGAGCGACCCTGCTGAAGTTCGCCGGCCTGCTCCACGACGTGGCGAAGCCAGAGACGCGCGCGCTCGACGCAACCGGCCGCATCCGCTTCTTCGGCCACGCCGACGCCGGCGCCGGGACCGCCCGCCGCGTGTTGCGTCGCCTGCGCTTCAGCCGCCATGAGGCGGACCTCGTCGCAACGATGGTGGAGGAGCACCTCCGCCCGGGCCAGCTCGGCCAGGGCGAGCCGCCCAGCCGCCGCGCGCTCTTTCGCTTCTTTCGCGACACCGGCGAAGCGGCAGACGGCATCCTCCTCCTCAGCCTGGCCGATAGCCTGGCCGCGCGCGGCCCGCGCATGCGGCTCGAAGGCTGGCGCGGCCATGTCGCGTACATTGCCCACGTGCTGGCGCGTCGCAACCAGGACGAAGCGATCGTCCGGCCGCAGCGTCTGCTTACCGGCGAAGACGTGATGGAAGCGCTCGGCATCGGTCCGGGGCCGGAGATCGGGCGCCTGCTCGGCTCGCTGGAAGAGGCCCAGGGAGCCGGCGACGTGACCGACCGCGATGAAGCCCTCAGCTTTGTCCGGCGCCAGCACCAGCGCCCTGCCGTCCTCGCCGGAGAAATGCAATAGAGTTGCAATGAACACAGAAGAGATCGGGTTTATAATCATACTGGGCGTGTTGGTCGCCATCTACCTCACGTTCATCCGCCCATCACAACAGGAGCAGAAGCGCTTGCAAGGGCTGATCCAGGACATACACGTAGGCGACGAAGTGATCACCACCGCGGGATTCTTCGGTGTGGTCAAGGAGATCCACACGCCGGAGGAGGGCCCGGTGCAGATCGTCATCGACTTCGGCAGCGGCGTGCAGGTGCGCGCCCTCACCAGCTCGATCCTCCGGCGAGTCTCCGTTGCTCCAGAATCCATCGAACAGCCTGAAGAGGTGAAAGGAGCGTAGGGGGTATGGGTCGCTGGTGGAATCGCATCCTGCTCGTCTTGATCCTCGCGGTCACCGCATTCAGCATCGTCGCCGTCTGGCCGTCGGAGCCCGAGCGGTACCTGACCAGCTCGATTCCCTGGCCGGAGGGCAAGGGCATCAAGCTGTACCTGCCAGCGATCAAGGGCGAGACGTTTGAATGGAAGAAGATCGAGCGCCGCGCGATGAGCCTCGGGCTCGACCTGCGCGGCGGCGCCCGCCTCGTGCTCGAGCCGGAAGAGGGGTTCCAGGTCGAAGACCTGGATGCTGCCCTCGACGGCGCGCGGCGGGTCGTCGAACGCCGTGTCAACGAGTTCGGTGTGGCGGAGTCGGAAGTGAACCGGCTCGGCAACGACCAGCTCGAAGTACAGCTCCCCGGCATCGATCCCGAGGAGGCGAAGGCGAAGATCAGCCGCACCGGCCTGCTCCAGTTCTGCGTGCCCGTGAGGGACGAGACGGGCAACGTCGCCATCGTGCAGCAGGGCACCGTCACCTACGAAACACAGACGTGCAGGCCCGAGCGCGATGCTCAGGGCAACGTCGTCGTCGAAGGCGGCACGGTCGAGTTCGTGCCCTGGGCGCCGTCCGACTCCACGGCCTCCCAGAGCAACCCGGCCGCGGACCAGATCGTCTGGGAGCCGGCCCAGGCCGACCTCAATGGTGTCCCAACCGAGCTCAGCGGCCGCTTTCTCAGTAAGACAGCCGTTATCCCGAACCCTGACACGCTTGACCTCCAGAACCCATGGCTGCTCCAGTTCGAGTGGAACGGCGATGGTTCGGACATCTCCGGCCTGGTGACCGAAGACCTGGCCACCTCAAACTACCCCCTGGCCGCGTTCCTCGACGGGGTGCCCATCTGCGGCGACGAAGGGTCCGGGACACCGAATGCGGCGTGTGAGGAGGGCAAGGGCGACCACATCATCGCCCCGCGCGTCCAGAGCAAGATTACGGATAGCGGCGTGATCACGGGGCTGGAGAGGGGCGACGCCGACGAGCTGAGCAAGCTGCTCAACATCGGCGCCTTCCCGGTGCCGCTCCAGGTGGTCCTTGAAAAGGAGGTCGACGCGACCCTCGGCGACACGGCCGTGCGCGACAGTGTGATCGCCGGCGAGGTCGCCCTCCTGATCATCATGCTCTTCATGGTGCTCTACTACCGTTTGCCCGGCGTGATGGCCAGTCTGGCGCTGATCACGTACACCTCCGTCAGCCTTGCCGTATTCAAGATCGGGCTGCCGGGCATCGGCCCCATCGTTCTTACGCTGGCCGGTGTGGGCGCCTTCGTCCTCTCGGTCGGCATGGCCGTCGATGCGAACATCCTCATCTTCGAGCGCATGAAGGAGGAGCTGCGCGTCGGTCGCAACCTCGTGGTCGCTCTCGAGGACGGCTTCAACCGTGCCTGGTCATCGATCCGCGATAGCAACATCTCGACGCTCATCACCTGCGTCATCCTCTACTGGTTCGGCGACCAGTTCGGTGAGAGCGCGATCAAGAGCTTCGCCCTCACGCTGGGCATCGGCGTGGCGATCAGCATGTTCTCCGCCATCATCGTCACGCGCACCTACATGCGCCTGATCGTCGGCTTCAGATTCGTCTCCAAGCGCCACTGGCTCTTCGCTCCGGACCTGCCGGAGGCCGCGCGCCTTGCGCGCGGTCGCGTGCCGGCGGTAGCGGGCGGCGCCACCAGCCGCGCGGGCGGCGCCACCAGCGGCGCGCGCGACGCCGGAGAGGAGCGATAGCATGCGCGACCGACCGATCGACATCGTTGGCAATCGCCGCTGGTTCTACCTCTTCTCGTTGATCCTGATCCTGCCCGGCGTGATCTCCCTCATGATCCCGCCGCGCCTGAAGCCGGGCATCGACTTCAGCAGCGGCTCCACCTTCACCGTCCGCTTCGCCGAGCCGGTCGACGCCGACGAACTCCGGGCGGAGCTGGCCAATCTCGATCACTCGGAGGCGCGCGTCCAGCACTCGGGCGACAACGAGTTCCTCGTGCGCACGAGGACGCTCCGCGGCGCGACCTCCGCGCCGCCTGTCGGGCCGGCCCCGCCCTCCGAGCGCGACGAGATCGAGGACGCGTTACGCGCCGAGTTCGGCAACATGGCGAACAGTGACGGCGTCGCCAGCGAGCAGCAGGGATTCGTGGAGTTCAACTCAATTTCTGCCACTGTCTCGCGCGACATCGCCAAGAACGCCGGATATGCCCTCGTCGCGGCCTCAGGCGCGATCTTCCTCTACCTCTGGTGGTCGTTCCGCTCGGTGCCGAAACCGTTCCGCTTTGGCGCGGCCGCCGTGTTCGCCCTGCTTCACGACGCGCTGTTGGTGGTCGGCGCCTTCTCGATCCTCGGCAAGCTCATCGACACCGAGATCAACGTCATGTTCGTCACCGCCATCCTCACGGTCATCGGCTTCTCCGTCCACGACTCGATCGTCGTCTTCGACCGGATCCGCGAGACCGTTGGACGCGGCGACGGACTCTCATTTGCCGAAGCCGTCAACACCAGCTTGCTTCAGACCATGGGGCGCTCGCTCAACACCACGCTGACGCTCGTCTTCGCCATCCTGGCGCTGCTGCTGATCGGCGGCGGCATCGAGGAGTTCCTCTGGGCGATGTTGATCGGCGTCGTGACCGGAGCGTACAGCTCCGTCTTCATCGCCAGCCAGATCCTCGTCTCGTGGGAGGAGGGGGACGTCCCGCGCTTCTTCAGGCGCGTCTTCCGCCGCCCGGAGCCGCTCGAAGAGGAGTACGAAGCAGAGCCCGTGCCGGCGATCTAGGCGCGCCGCGTAACGGGCGGCGTTTCACTCGAACGCCCTCATGTATCGTCGGAGCGCAGGTCCTACGAAACGTCGGTAGCCGTGGGCGCCGGGCCGGCGCAAAGGTCGAGCGTTACGTCGATACCGTGTTCGTCAGCTAGAGCCTTGAGGTCCGTGCAGGCCGCAGCGGAGCGACTGAAGGCCGCTGCCAGGGCGACATCTTCCTGCAGGATGCCGGTCACCTCGTCGATCGTTGCTGCATCTTCGTGTTGGTCATACAGATCGGCGAGCGCCGCGGTCGCGTCCTGCAACCCCCCGACCAGCTCTTCGTGGGCGGCGGCCGCCTCCTCCGGCGGCTCCACCGCGCTCAAGTCGTTTCCGGTTTCCACCAGGAAGGTCGCGTAGCGCAGGAACGTCTCGCCCGGCACCGTCACTTCGAAGTCACGGTCGTCGATCTCGTTGATGAGGGGCGCGGCCGCGGCGAAATATGTCTCCAACTCGCTATCGCTACCGTCGCCGTCGTCGTCGCGGAGCAGGAAGAACCAGACCGCTGCCGCGATTCCCGCACCGGCCAGCACCACCACCGCGACGAAGAGCAACGCTTGTCTCATGATCCTTCGGTCCTCAACCTACAACGCAAGCTGCTCAGATAGTATACACGCGCTCGTTAGGGCCGCGTAGGAACAGTGCTGACGAGCTACCGCGCCCATCTGGGTCGGGCTGCCAGAACGGGCCGACCAGGTTCTCCCTCGTCCCGCTGTCGAGCTGCTCCACTCGCCCTCCGTGCTCGTAGCGCAGCAGCGCGCCGTTTTCGCCGCAGAGGATCGCGTACGCGCCGTCCGGATGCCAGGCAGCGCCCAGCAGCGCCCCCGACGCCTCCACCGCACGGTAGGCGAAGCCTGCCCCGTCGTACGTGAGCAGCTTGTTCGCGGCGCGGCCGTCCCCGCCCCGCGCGCTCTCGTACGCGTACCCCACAATCAGCGCCTGCCGGCCATCGGGATGCCAGTCGACCGCGACGAAGTCGTCCTCCTCGTCCGACGCGAGCAGCGCCTGCAGGTATAGACCATCACAGCGATAGAGCGCGTGCGGCCGCGGGTAGCCCGCCCAGCGGCTGGCGTAGGCCCCGACCAGCGCGTACTCGCCGTCCGGCCGCCAGGCAACGGCGCGCAGGGTGTGGGCGCGGTCGCCCGGGACGGGTGTGAGGGCCCCGCCTTCGTAGCGCAACACCGTCCCCGCGTTGCCCACGATCAGCGCGACCTGGCCCTCGGGATGCCAGGCGACCCGACGCAGGTTCTCGCTGGTGGGCGATGCCAGTTCCCGCACTGCACCGTTGTCATAGAGCAGAACCGCGCCCCGATTGCCGGCCAGCAGCGCTCGCTCTCCGTCCGGCGAGAACGCCGCGCCGCGCAGGTTGTGCTTCGTGCCGGTGTCGATCGGTTCGATGCGGTGTGACGCTGGGTTGTAGAGCACCGCCGTTCCGCCGTTCCCCACGAGCAGGCACGCCGAGCCACCGCGCCCGTCTGGGTCGGGCCGCCAGGACGCCCAGCGCAGCGGCCGCCCAACGGCGACATCTAGAGCGGTCAGCCGTTCGCGGCCGGGCTCGAAGGCGTAGAGCTGTGTGCTCGATGATGCTCTCTTGCTCAGCGGGCTTGTCTCCTGACGGCACGCTCCGTAGGATGGCCGCGTGCCGGAAATCCATTGTATCGCCTCTTCGCGCAGGGCCCAGCCATGATCGCCGTCCTCTCCGGGGGCGTGGGCGGCTCGCGATTCCTGCAGGGGCTCGTGCGGGCCATCCCGCCGGAGGAGGTCGTGGCGATCGTCAACACGGCCGACGACGACGAGTTCTTCGGCCTCTACGTCAGCCCCGACCCCGACATCGTCACCTACGCGCTCGCGGCCATCGTCGACGAGGAGCGCGGCTGGGGCGTGCGCGGCGACACCTTCCGCTGGCTGGAGACGATGCCCCGCTTCGGCCACGACACCTGGTTCCAGATCGGCGACCGCGACCTGGCCACCCACCTCTACCGCACCCGCCGTTTGCGCGAGGGCGCAACGCTGTCGCAGATCGCGGCGGAGATCGCGGAGCGGCTCGGCGTGGCGGCGCGCGTCCTGCCGATGTCCGACGACCGCGTCCGCACGATCGTCGAGACCGGCGCCAGCCCCCTGCCCTTCCAGCGCTTCCTCGTCCAGCACCGCGCCCGCGATCCGGTGCGTAGTCTGCGCTTCGACGGCATCGAGTCGGCGACGCCCGCGCCGGGCGTGCTCGACGCCCTGCGCGACGCCGATGCGGTGCTCATCGCTCCCAGCGACCCGCTCGCCAGCATCGGCCCGATCCTCGCGCTGCCCGATGTCCGCGAGGCGCTTCGCGTCCGCCGCGACCGCGTCGCAGCCGTCAGCCCGATCGTCGCCGGGCGCTCCTTCCAGCCGCCCGCCGCCGAGCTGCTCGCCGGCCTCGGTCACGAGGTGAGCGCGCTCGGCGTCGCCCGCCTCTACGCGGACGTCGCCGGCGTCTTCGTGCTCGACCGCCAGGACGAGGCGCTCGCGCCGGAGGTGCGCGAGCTCGGCCTCGAGCCGGTCGTCACCGACACCGTCATGCGCGACGACGCCTCAAAGGAGGCGCTAGCGCGGGTCGCGCTGCAGGCGATACGATGAGGCGCCATGGCTGACCCACCCGCGCCCTCCGTCCCCCAGTTCTACCTGGAAGGCGAGCCGCACCTGCCGCCGGAGCGCATGGTCGAGGCGTTCTGCAAGATCTTCGGCGTGCAGCGCGATCAGCTCGGCATCAAGCCGGTGGTCGTCGCGAGCTTCTTCAACCACCTGACGTCGTACCTGGCGACGCAGGCGAAGGCGGAGCGATCGCCGTACCGCATCTCCGGCCGGATCGACAACGAGCTCTACATCCTGAACGACACCGTCTCGCTCACCACGCTGCGCATGGGCGCGCCGGCCGCCGTGATGGACTGCGAGGAGCTGATCGCCTGCGGCGCGAAGACGCTCATCATCGTCGGCGCCGCCGGCAGCCTGCAGCCCGACCTGCCCATCGGCTCCGTCACGCTGCCAACGGCGGCCATCCGCGAGGAGGGCACGTCGCACCACTACCTGCCGCCCGAGCTCCCCGCCACGGCCACGCCTGAGCTGGTCGCCGCATTGCACGAAGCCTGCATGCAGGCCGGCCTCGAAACGCGCACCGGCCTCCACTGGACCACCGACGCGCCGTATCGAGAGCACAAGACGAAGATCGATGCCTACCGCGAGGCGGGCGTGCTCTCCGTCGACATGGAGGTCTCGGCGCTCTACGTGCTCGCGCAGCATCGCGGCGTCGCCTGCGCGTCGGTCCTCGCCATTTCGGACGAGCTGTACGAGCCGTGGCGCATCGGCTTCACGGACGCTGGCTTCCTCAACGCCGTCACCAAGATCGGCGCCGCCGCGATGGAGACGGCCCAAGTCGTCGGGGCGGACTCGGCCTAGCGATGGCGCGGCATCGACACAGCAGCGCCATGCTCATCTCCCACCACCGAAAGATGCTTCGCTGCTCTCAGCATGACAGAAGCCGCGTTGTCATCCTGAGCCCTTCGCACTTGCTCAGCGTAGACTCCCCGAAGGATCTTTCCTGCCCCGCGGGTCAGCGTACGACCTGGAGTACCGCGCCGCGATGAAGATCGCCTTCATCGGCGGCACCGGGCCCGAAGGCAAGGGGCTCGCCTATCGATTCGCCCTCGCCGGGCACGAAGCGACCATCGGCTCCCGCAGCGCCGAGCGCGCCGCCGAGGCCGCTCGCGAGATCGCGGCGCGCGTCTCGACGAGCCTGTCGAAGGGGGTCGAGAACGCGGACGCCGCCCGCGAAGCCGACCTCGTCGTCCTCACGGTGCCCTACGACGCCCAGGGCGGCACGTTGCCCGCCCTCAGGGACGCCATCGGCTCGAAGATCGTCGTCAGCACGGCGGTGCCGCTCTCGTTCGAAGGCGGCAAGCCGGCGATGCTCGCCGTGCCCGAGGGCTCGGCGGCGGAGCAGGCGCAGGCGCTCCTCCCCGGCGCGCGCGTCGTCGGGGCCTTCCAGAACCTGGGCGCCACCAAGCTCTGGGCCGGCGACGACCCGCTCGACCAGGACGTCCTGATCTGCGGCGGCGACGCCGGCGCGAAACGCGAGGTGATGGCGCTCGCCGAGGCGATCCGAGGCGTGCGCGCCGTCGACGGCGGGCCGCTCGCCGCGTCGCGCTATGTGGAGGGCATCACGGTGCTGCTCATCGGCGTGAACAAGCGCTACAAGGCGACGACCGGCGTTCGCATCGTGGGCATCTGATGGCGGCGGAAGTCCGCATCATCGCCATCGAGGGCATGCCGGAGGTGCGCCCCGGCGACGACCTCGCGTCGCAGATCCTCGACGCGGCTTCTCAGCAGGGGCTCGCGTTCGAGGCGGGCGACGTGCTGGTCGTCACGCAGAAGGTCGTTTCGAAGGCGGAGGACCGCATCGTCGACCTGGAGAGCGTCGAGCCGGGCGCGTTCGCCCGCCAGATCGCCGAGCAGTGGGAGAAGGACGCGCGCGTCGTCGAGCTGGTGCTGGGTGAGAGCGCGCGCATTGTGCGCATGGACCACGGCGTGCTCATCTGCGAGACGAAGCACGGCCTGATCTGCGCCAACGCCGGCATCGACTCCTCGAACGTCGAGCGGCTGGGCACCGTCGCGCTGCTGCCCGTGGACCCGGACGGCTCGTGCGAGGCGCTGCGTTCGCGCATTCAGCAGTCGACGGGCGTCGCGCTCGCCGTGATCATGACCGACACGTTCGGCCGGCCGTGGCGCGAGGGCCACGTCAACTTCGCGATCGGCGTCGCGGGCATGGAGCCGCTGCTCGACTACATGGGCCGCGTCGACCCTGCCGGCTACGAGCTGCGCGTGACGCGCATGGCCGTCGCCGACGAGCTGGCCGCCGCCGCCGAGCTGGCGCACGGCAAGCTGGACCGCGTCCCCGTCGCCGTCGTGCGCGGCTACGCGTACCCGCCCGGCTCCGGCACCGCGCGGGCCCTCCTGCGCGACCCGGAGCGCGACCTGTTCCGCTGAGCCCCCAGCCGCAGAGCCGCGTGTCAACCCTCGTCGGCTGGTGTGGTACAATCTCGGCCAAGGAGACGTATCCTGGCGATGGCCTTCCCCAAGGATTCTGAACTTCAGACTGCGATACTCGAAGAAGTGGCCGCCGCGGGCGGTCGTGTCAAGCCGTCCACAATCTACGAAAAGGTTGTCTCCCGCTTCAACCTGACTCCCGAGGACAGGGCGATCTTTTACGCTGGCGACCAGAGGACACCCAAGTGGGTTAAGCTTCAACAGTGGGCTAGGCAGGCCCTGGTTCAGAAAGGCGAACTTGACCCCAAGGTGAAGGGGGAGTGGGTCATCACTCCGAAGGGGCTGGCACGCATAGGGCGGGCTGCAACCGCGCCCGCGCCGGCAGCCAAGCAGGCTCCACCGCCGGCTCCTCCTCCGCCAGCAGTTACGCCGGAAGTCACACCCACGATTGCCAGGCTTGCCGCAGACCAGGAGACCACCGTTCGGGAGGCCCTGCTGACCCACATATACCAACTGTCGCCGGCGGAGTTCGAGCAGCTAGTCGGCCGGGTCCTCGAAGCGATGGGCTTCCCTCAAGTGACCGTAACGGGGCGCACGGGTGATGGAGGCGTCGATGGCGAGTGCGAGATGCCCCTCCTCGATCTCAAGGCGGCGTTCCAGGCGAAACGTTACACGACCAACTCAGTAGGCGGGCCGCTGATGGCACAGTTTCGAGGCCAGATCACGGGCCGATTTGACCGCGGCATCTACATCACCGCTTCGACTTTCACGCAAGGCGCCCGTGAGATGGCAGAGCAACCTGGCGGCGTCAAGATCATCTTGATCGATGGCGAGGGGCTGGTGGACCTCATGATGAAGCACAGTCTGGGCGTTCGGTCTGAACCCTTGGCCTTGAAGCAGATCGATGAGACGTTCTTTGCCCGGCTGTCGAGCCAAGACTAGTATAGTGGGGCAGTCGCTCCGTAGTACGACTGTTTGGCGTCGGCTCTGGAAGCAAGGTCATGCCCAATAGACTGGCAGTGGTCCTCGGCGCAGGTGCCTCGCATGACGTGATTCCATATGTTGATCGTGGAAGGCAGCCACTAGGAACGATTGATAGCAAGGATCACCAACCCCCGTTGACTATGGGCGTGTTCGCTGACAGCCCGTGACCTGCCCCCGACCGGTGGACCAGCGGGCCTCGATTTTTGAACTTCGAGCGCCGAGACCTTCCCCTCTCTGCTGCCACCACCCCCTTCGCGCTCTTCCGGGCCTGCCTTACCTTAGCCCTGGATAATCCGGCCTGGGCATGCCCCGCTCAGCGCCCGGCCGCCAGATTCGAGCCGGGGAGGAGATCTGCCGTGTCCAGCCAGAAGGAGGCGATTTTGCTGAACCAATGCCATCTTCTGCAGCAGGCCTGCCCTCTAGCGAAGCGAAGGGTCTGGGAGAAGGGCGGCCGCGTTTCCCCTTGGAAGCTGAGGGTTTCCAACCCTCAGGCGTGTCCAACCAGCGCCTGGCCGCCCGCCGTCAGGTACGCGTCCAGCGTGTCGCGGATACCGGTGACGAGGGTGTTCAAGCCGGGGTTGTCGGCGACCAACGCGAGCACGTCGTCGCTTACGAACTGGTCGCGATAGTCGCGCGCGGCGATCCAGCGGTGCTCGGAGTGCTCGAAGTTGAGCTGCGGCTCGGCGCCGGCTGGGACGTCGCAGGTGTAGGTGAGCGCGAGCGCGGGCGTGCCGTCGGGCTGGCGGGTGTGCCAGACGCGAAAGAGGCGCAGGTTGTCGACCTCCAGGCCGGCCTCCTCGCGGATCTCGCGCCGGATGCCGTCCTCCGGGCTCTCGTCTTCTTCAAGCCCGCCGCCGGGGAAGTACCACGCGCCCGACACCGCGCCGGCGGCGCGCTTCATGATCAGGATCTCGTCGCCGCGCCGAACGAGCGCGCCCAGGTGGACGTGGAAGCGCACCGGCTGCCAGGAGTCTTCTTCGTTGGTCATGGGGCACCTCCAGTGACGTCGACGGTATCGTCTTCTCGCACGACCGCCAGATTCTCCGCTCACGGTCGACTGTCGCCGACCTTGCCGCTCAGAATGACAGGGGTGCTACACCTCTCTTCTGCCTACGACCGGTATGACCGCCCCGCTTACGAACGACGCCCGCTCGGAGCAGAGGAACGCGACGACCTCTGCCACGTCCTGCGGCGTCGACACGTTCGACGCTTCCGCACCTGCCCTCGAGCGCAGCGAAGGGTCGTGGGCGGCGAGGCGCTGCGCCTGCTCGAGCGTGACGTACTCGATCGGGCCGGGCGCGACGGCGTTCACCGTCACGCCGTGCGCCAGCTCACGCGGGCCGAGCGTGCGCGCAAGCCAGTGACGCGCCGCCTTGCCGAGCGGGTAGTCGAGCGGCGCGTCGGGCGGGCCAAACGGCCAGCCGTCCGCGCGCAGCCCGCCGATCAGCACGACGCGACCCCAGCCGCGACGTCGCATGCCCGGCAACGACGCCCGCAGCAGCGCGTAGGCAGCGTCGATCTCCTCCGACATGACGCCACGCCAGTGGGCGGGCTCGATCTCCGGCAGGTCGCGCGGCTCCCAGGAGCCGCCCGCGCTGCAGACGGCGATGTCGAGCCGGCCGAAGTGCGCCTCCGCGGCGTCGACCATCGCGCGCACGGCCTCGGCGTCCGCGACGTCGCACTGGTGGACGAGCGCGCGCCGGCCCATCGTTTCGATGACCTGCGCGACCTGCTCGGCGCGCTCGCGCTTCTCCTTGAAGTTGACGACGATGCCGGCGCCCTCGCGCGCCAGGGTCAGGGCGATGCTCCGGCCCATCCCGTTCCCGGACGCGCCGGTCACCAGCGCGACGCGACCCTCCAGCTCCATCGCCGGGCAGCGTACCACGGGGTGGTTGGGCTGGCCACAGATGGGCCGGTTAATTGGCGGGGACCGCCTTGCACCACCCCTGACGCCGACGCATACTGCGCCCGATGGCAGAGCGACCGTTCGCGGGCAAGGTGGCGCTGGTCACCGGCGGCAGCCGGGGCATCGGGCGCGCCTGCGTCCTCAAGCTCGCCCAGCTTGGCGCGGACGTCGCCGTCAACTACTCGCGCAGCGCCGAGGACGCCGAGGCGACGGCGCACGAGGCTGCGGCGCTCGGAGTGCGCGCGGCCACGCTGCAGGCGGACATGGGCGACCAGAAGGCCGTCCACGAGCTGTTCGGACGCGTCGCCCAGGAGTTCGGCCGGCTGGACGCGCTGGTGAACAGCGCCGCGCGCGGGCTGGAGCGGCCTCGCGGCGCGCTTGAGTCGCTGCCCAAGCACCTGCGCCACACGATGGACGTCAACCTCTTCGGGCCGTGGTTCTGCGCCCAGGAGGCGGCGAAGCTCATAGCCGGGGGCGGCGCGATCGTCAACCTGCTCAGCCCGGGCGCGGAACGTTACCTGCCCCGTTACGCTGCCGTCGGCGTTTCGAAGGGGGCGCTGGCCACGCTCACCACGTACCTCGCGGTCGAGCTCGCCCCGCGCGGCATTCGCGTCAACGGCGTCTCGGCGGGGCTGGTCGATGACACCGACGGCGTGCGCATGCTGCCAGAGGAGCTGCTCGAACGCTATCGAGAGCGCGTGCCGGCAGGCCGCCTCGTGCGACCGGAGGAGGTCGCGGACGCGGTCGCCTTCCTCTGTTCGGATGCTGCGGCTATGATCGTCGGGCAGGTGTTGCTGGTGGACGGCGGCTACACGCTTGTCGGCGTGCTGTAGCCTAAGCGGCAGCGCGCTGTTCAGCAGGCTGCGCCTCGCCTGCCGACCTCAACACTTCGTCGAGGGGCATCAGGCGCTGGTGGGCGGCGGCGAAGATCTCGTTCGGCTGCTCACCGTCCCTGCCGAACGTGCTCCCGCCGATGCGGCAGCCCGCGAACGCGCCTTCGCCGTCAGTCGTGGACAGTGACCGGGCAAGGCGGTGCATGATGCTCGGTCGCGCTTCCTGCGGCGCGCCCGCTGACAGCACCCATACCTCGCGCGGCCAAAAGTCGCCGACCACGTCCTCAGAGCGGATCGTGTTGCGCACGACCATCGCCGCGTACTGACGGACGTTCTCAGTGTCCTGGAGCAGTGGCCGTTGTTCGTCGGACATCTCTTGAGTAGGCAGTTGCATGACGATCAGCGAAAAGACCTGGCGCCGGTCCTTGCGCGCCCGACGGCACTCCGCGGCCAGGCGGCTGTGGAACTGCTGGGGGCCGCGGATGAGCTGGCCCGCGCCGAAGAGCACGCGCAGGAACTCGGGCAGCGGCTCGTTTCTGAACTGGGGCGCCCAGACCAGCGCGAAGAGCAGCGTCGCGACCGCCGAGGCGAACCCCATGATCATGAGCACGAACGTGGCGGGCGTGTAGTCTTCGGCCCGCATGCCCCACGGCAGGCCCGGCAGCGCCCAGGCGGTGAGGCCAAGGTTGAGCAGGAAGACGCCGAGGAACGACAGGCGCATGAGCAGAAACCGAAGCCGCTCGGCTCGGATCTGCCCAACAACAATACGAACGCCGCCTGCCTTGGCCATGGCGGCGCGCGACATCTCCACTGGCGCGCTCTCCTCTCGGCCGATAAGAATGCCCCTCACATCACACAAGGGTTGCTATGGTCAGTATCGTCCACTGGGGGGCGAGGTAGCAGGCCAGCCAAATGGCGTAGGCATGTTCCTGAAGGAAGGCCTCCAGCTCCCCTATCCGGCCTTCGAACTCGGTGCTACACTGGGGCTTCAAGGGAGCGCCCGAAGCCATGACCGTCGCAGAAGAAGACCGAGGCCATCGTTGGTTCGCCGCGATGTACGACCGGATCACCGGCCCGGGCGAGCGGCGCCTGCTGGGCAAGGTCCGCCCTCGCATCGTCGGCGACCTCCAGGGCCGCGTGCTCGAGATCGGCGTCGGCACCGGCGCCAGCTTCGAGCACTACCCTTCGCAGGCGCGTGTCACAGGCATCGAGCCCGACCCGTACATGCTCGAACGCGCCCGCCGCCGCCTCGCCGGGCTGGGCGTAACGAACATCGAGCTGCAACAGGCGCCCGCCGAGCAGCTCCCGTTCGACGACGCCTCCTTCGACCACGTCGTCAGCACGCTGGTGCTCTGCACGGTGCGCGACCAGCCCCGCGCGCTGGCCGAGGCGCGACGCGTGCTCAAGACGGACGGCACGCTCCGCTTCCTGGAGCACGTCCGCAACGACGAAAACGGCTTCTGGGGCACAACACAGGACCTGATCGCGCCGGCCTGGCGCTGGTTCGGCGCCGGCTGCAGCCCGAACCGGAGCACGCAGCGCGGCATCGAGCAGGCTGGCTTTCACGTCGAGTGGGTCGAACGGATACGCATCGCGCCGGGCACGCCCGCCATCTACGGTGTGGCGCGACCCGGCTAAGAAGGAGTGTCGCTATGCCTGTGGAACGCGTCCAGCAGGTGATCGACCGCATTACGAGCGAACGCGAGCGCTTCGTCGAGTTCATCCGGGGCGTGCCTGAGGACCAGTGGCGTAACACCTCGCCTGAAGGCATCTGGCAGGCGCGCGACTACGTCGCTCACCTCTCGTCCATCGACCCGCTGATCACCGCCTGGTTTCGCTCCCTCCAGCGCGGCGAAGGATGGCCGGAGTACGGCGGCGACGGGCCCTTCCAGATCGACGACTGGAACGAGGAGCAGATCCTCGCCCGGCGCGAACACACCATCGACGCCCTGCTGGAGGAGATGGCGCGCTCCCGCGACGAGCTGATCGCGGCGCTGGGCGACTTCACCGACGAGCAGATCGATCGGACGATCCACTTCGGCGGGGACCGCAAGCGCGCCCCGCGAGAGATCCCCCTCCACGCCTACCTGCAGTTCTGGGCCTTCCACGACCGCTGGCACACCGAGGACGCGCGCCGCGCCATCGCCGGCGAGACGGAGCAGCCGTTCGGCGACGCCGCCTTCGCCCGCTCGGCGCAGGGCGAACTCGCCGGCTCGTGACGCAGGACGCCGCCTTCGTCGAGCTGCCCGCCCAGCGGGTGCCCGTCGTCGCCCGCTGCGACGTGCTCGCCGTCGGCGGCGGCGCGGCCGGGCTCTCGGCAGCCATCGCCGCGCGACGTCAGGGCGCCGACGTCATTCTCGTCGAGCGGTACGGCTACCTCGGCGGTCTCGCCTCGGGTGGGCTGATCGTGCTCCTCCTCACGCTCGACGACGGCGCCGGCCGCCAGGTCGTCGCGGGCCTCTGCCAGGAGCTGGTCGAACGGCTGGAGGCGCGCGACGCCTGCTTCTACCCGCCGCGCGATGAATGGGGCGACCCAAACCCAGAGCTGGTGGAGCGCTATCGACGCTGGGGGCTCGTCTGGGGCTCCGCGCCGCACAAGGTGCGCTACTCCGTCGCCTACGATCCTGAGGAGTTCAAGTCCGTCGCGAACCAGTGGGTGCGGGAGGCGGGCGTCCGCCTGCTCTACCATCGCTGGGCATCCGACGTCGTCCTCGACGGCGACCGCGTCACGCACGTCGTTTTCACATCGAAGGCCGGCCGCCAGGCGATCGCCTGCGACACCGTCATCGACACGACCGGCGACGGCGATCTCTTCGTGCTCGCCGGCGAGCCATTCGAGCTGGAGGAGGTGCACCCCTGGCTCTGGTTCCGCATGTCGGGTATCGAGGACATCGATGCCGCGCAGGAGGGGCGCGGCGGCTTCTTTTTTCGCACCGTCAAGCCCGGCCAGGCGCTCATGCCCTGGGGCGCCGCCGAGCGCATCGACCGGCGCATCGACGCCACCAACCCTGACGACCTCACGCACGCCGAGCTGGAGTGCCGGCGGATGGTGATGGAGGAGGTCGAGCGGCTGCGCGGGCAGGTCCCCGGGTTCGAGAACGCCTACCTGACCGACGTCGCGCTCACGCTCGGCATCACCGAGTCGCGACGGCTCGTCGGGCGCTACGTGCTCCAGCGAGACGACATCGACCGCCCGTTCGACGACGTGATCGCCGTCACCGGCCACTGGACGAAGTACGACTGCACCTACCAGATCCCGTATCGCAGCCTGCTGCCGCAGCGCGTCACGAACCTGCTCGCGGCCGGGCGCTGCATCAGCGTCGACCACCGCGCGCACCACGCGACGAAGGAGATCCCGGCCTGCTTCGCCACCGGCGAGGCCGCCGGCATCGCCGCGTCGCTCTCCCTCAGCCGCGCTGTCCCGTTGCCCGAGGTTGACGTCTCGGTGTTGCAGGCGGCGCTGCGCAAGGCCGGCGCGTGGCTGCCGGAGCCGTAGCGCAGTGCTCCTTCTTCTCCGTGGGACAGGCTTCAGCCTGTCGCGGTGCCGTCAGGCTAAAGCCTGTCCCCCGCAGGGGGTCACCCCATCCGCCGCCCGGCGGCCATGCCGCCGTCGACGAAGATCATGCCGCCGGTGACGTAGTCCGCCTCGTCCGACGCGAGGAAGAGCGCGACGTCGGCGACGTCCTTCGGCTCGCCCAGGCGGCCCAGCGGCGCCACCTCGCGGCCCGAGGCCTTGATCGCCTCGACGAGGCCCACGGTCAGCGGCGTCTCGATCACGCCGGGCGCCAGGGCGTTCACCGTGATGCGATGCGGCCCCAGCTCGATCGCCATCACCTTGGTCAGCATGCGCACCGCCGCCTTCGATGAGTGGTACGCGGCCATGAAGCCCGACGCTTGCTCCGCCGCGACCGACGCCATGGTGATGATCCGTCCGCCGTGGCCCTGGCTCACCATCTGGCGCGCCGCCGCCTGACACGAGAAGAAGACGCCGCTCAGGTTGGTGTCGATGACCGCGTTCCAGTCGTCCTCCGTGACGTCGAGGAACGCCGCCGCCCGCCCGATGCCCGCGTTCGCGACGAAGATGTCGAGCTTGCCCATCGAATCGATGGTTTCGCGCACGATGCGTTCGCAGTCGGCGCGACTCGTCACGTTCGCTTCGAGCGCGAGGGCGCGGCGCCCCATGCGGCGCGCTTCGTCCGCCGTCGCCTCGGCGCCCTGGCGGTTCATGTCGGCCGCGACAACGTCGGCGCCCTCTTCTGCGAAACGAACGCAGATGCCGCGACCGATGCCCGAGCCGCCGCCGGTGACCAGCGCTACCTTGCCCGCGAGACGCATCGTTCACCTCCGCGCGCCCGTCTGGGTCGCGCGACGCACCATAGCACGAGCGCGGAAGGCCGTCTAGGAAGGCTCGTCGGCGAGGCCGAGGAGCTGCTCGCTGGCGGCGAGGAAGTCGCTCGCCTGCTGGACGAGCCGGCGGGCCTCCTCAGCGCCGACTTCATCTCGGTAAGGAGTAGTCAGCCTTGTTGCGCGCAGAGAAGGCGCGGCTGAACGCCTGCCCTAGCGCAGCGGGGAGTCGCTTCGTCTTCACGTACCGCTCGTTGAAGGCGCTGATCACGCCTCGATGTCGAGAGAACGCCAGCCCTTACGAGAGCAGCAACGCTGTGGCCGCGTGGAACATCGCGTAGTACGCGCGGTTGGCCGCCCAACCAGATAGCTTCTCGTTCAGTCCGATCCGCGCACCTTCAAGGGCTTCGTGAGCCCGGCGCAGCACCAGTTCCAGATCATCCTTCTGAGTGTCCTCATACCGCGGCCGCTCCTCGCGCACACGCGTCGGCCGGCCCGCCGACCACAGCTCGACGCCCTCGCGCCGGATGTTCATGAAGAGCGGCAGCATCCGCGTGCGGTAGTCCGTCTCTGTGGCGACGAGCGGCGCGAGCAGCGGGTATTCGAAGTGCTCTTCAAGATCGTAGGCGAGGCTCACCGGCACCTCGTGTTCCGTCCCGACGTCGAAGTCGTCGCGCAGCACGACCAGCAGGTCTACGTCCGAGCCTTCCTCGTCGGCGTCGCCGCGGGCGCGCGAGCCGTAGAGGACGACCGCAGCGAGCCGGTCGCCGTAGTGCGCGAGTACTTTCTCGACGAAGGCGCAGACGGCGCGCTGCCAGGGGGCGTCCCCGCCGATAGCTGGGTTGACGGTCGCCGCGCTGGTCATGCTTGATCGGCTAGTGGCCGTCGCCTCCTCCACCACCGTCGCCGGGCGCGTCGGGCGTCGGCGCGGGCGGCGCATCTGGCGCTGGCGCGGAGGGCGCGGCCGCCGAGGGCGCGGCAGCGGGCGGCGCAGGCGGAGCGCCGGCCGCCGGACTCGCCGGCATCCCGGCGCCGCCGTTCTCGAACGAGAACGGCGGGTACTCGTCGACGAGCGAGGCCATGTACGCCAACACGCGGGCGTTCCAGCGCAGGTACCCGCGGATGAAGTTCTCGGCCCAGTCGGGGGAGGTGCCGTTGATCAGGATCGAGACCGCCGCGATCAGCCAGACGAAGAAGAAGACGATGCCGATGATCCCCAGGACGATCGCGTGCGG
Source organism: Dehalococcoidia bacterium (assembly GCA_040882355.1). Lineage (GTDB taxonomy): Bacteria > Chloroflexota > Dehalococcoidia > DSTF01 > RBG-16-68-14 > JBBEBM01. The sequence goes on from JBBEBM010000009.1 coordinate 19,188, forward strand.
GATCGCCAGGATGATCCGAAGCAGCGCCTGACCCACCGACGGCTTGCCCGTGGGCCGCACGTTGAACTGCACAACGTCTTCGGGCTTCTCAGTCGAGAGCTTGTCGGTGGCGAGCGCCATGTAGCTGTAGAACATCAAGAGGAAGCGCAACCATCTAGTAGGGCCCTGCTCCGCCTCCGCAAGGTACTTCTCGGGCCCCTTCTGCGAGATCATCACCGCCGCGATGATCGGAAAGGCCAGGTACGCGCCGCCAAAGACGAACGAGGTGACCTGGAAGATGGAGAGCGCGATCAAGATCACGACTCGCAGCAGGATCTGCATCTTGTCGAACTGTTGGGGCGGTTGAATGTCGAATGTGGCGGGATAGGCCATGACGCGACTCCTTTCGTGCGCCTGCATGCCAGGCTGTGGACTGATCCTACTCTTCGAAAGGCCGCCTGTCTACCGCCCCCTCGCGCGAGGGGCACCCCTCACGCCAACCCCCTCCGGTAGCCGTACTCCACCGTCGCGCTCAGGTCGCGCAGCTCGCGCGTTTCGGCGGCGCGCGCGTAGCCGAGCCGCTCGTACAGGCGATGCGCGTCCTCGAAGCGCGTGTCCGACCAGAGGAAGACCTCACGCGCCCCGCGCGACGCCGCCTCCGTCTCCACCAGCTCGACCAGCCGCGCGCCCAGGCCTCGCTTGCGCCAGCGACGGTGCACGTAGAGCATCCGCAGCTCCGCATCGTCCGACGCCGCGCCCGTACCCTCGCCCTTGGGGAGAGGGTCGGCCGAAGGCCGGGGTGAGGGCTCCGACGCCGCGCCCGCCACGAGCCCCACCGTCGCGACGAGGCGGTCGCCGGCGACGACCACCCACAAACGCCCGCCCCAGCCGGCGTACGCGCTCGCGATCGCGCGGAGGTGCGGCATCTCGCCATCGACGTCCAGCACGCAGCCCTCGTACTCGGACCAGCACGACGCCACCAGCCCGATCACGTCGTAGCTGTCGTCGTCGGTGGCGTCGCGAACGGTGAGACGGTCCGTGTCGATGGTCACGAGCGCGCGGCCTTGCTGGCTTAGAGTTCGACGATACCCTGGTCGCCGTCGACGGTGATCCACTGGCCGTCGCGGATCGTCGATGTCGCGTCGCGGGTCATGATCACGGCCGGGATGCGGTACTCGCGCGCGACGAGCGCCGCGTGCTGGAAGACCGCGCCCTGGTCGAGCACAAGCCCTCCCAGCAGCGGGAAGACCGGCGTCCAGTTCGGCCCAGCGTTGACGGCGACCAGGATCGCCCCCTTCTCGACCTTGGGCGGCCGGGCCGTCATCGGCACGACGCGCGCCTTACCCAACACGCGCCCGCGCGAGCCGGCCACGCCGCGCAGCACCTTCCCGTCCAGTCCGACGCCCTCCGGCAGGTCGAAAATCGCGAACGGCGCGGCCGGCGGCGGCCCGCCCGATCCGATGTTCAGGGGCGGCCGCAAGCCCAGGCGCCGCTCGTGCTCGGCCTGGCGTTCCCGCACGATCGTGCGCAGGTCCTGCGGGCCGCGACCGGACGCGATGCGCCGCAGCTCGGCAACGGGGAAGTGCAGCACGTCGTCGGGGTCGTCGAGACGCCCTTCGTCGACAAGACGCCGGCCGACGAAGTAGATCGACTCGCGGAACGCGCCGCCGGTCGCCTGCTCCATCATGTGATTGTGGTTCTCCATATCGCAGACTTCTTGCTGCGCCTGCGAGAGCATGCGGTCGAAGCGAGCAAGGCGCGTTGGGTCGGCGGCCAGCATCCGGCGCACGCGCCGCGTCTGGCGCAGCCGTTCGGCGCGCGCCTCGACCTCGAGTCGATCGAGGCGGTCGAGTTCGAGCTCGGCGTAGGCGGCGATCATGTCGAGCGGCTGCTCGGGCTGCATGCTCCACGTCGGCGTGTCGAACAACGTCGCCGAGCCGAAGCCGCGGCCAGTCCGACGGCCGTGACGCTTGAGGAGGCGGCGAAACCCCTCGTTGAGGCGCCGCACGCCCGGCCGCTCGCGCACGCGCCGGTCGTCGAGGCGCTCGTACGCGCGCGTGGCGAAGATCGAACGCAGCGTCCGGTCCTGCTGGACGAGCCTCGCCAGCCCACGCAGCGAGCGGATCATGCGCGTCGTCTTGTTCTCGATGGCCTGCAAGAAGACACCGGCATCGACCTGGGGCTCGCCGGTGAGCTCCGTGTAGACAGCGCCCCAATCGAGCCGGCGCGAGATGTTCGCCCCGGCGAAACGCCAGTGCAGGTCGCCGAGCACGCGGGAATACGCCCGCATCGCGCTCTCCATGTGCGCCACGAGCTCCTTCCGCGACGCGCGCTCCGGCCGGAAACGTTCGAGCTCGCGCACGATCTCTTCGACTTCTGGGCGAAGCTCTTCCTCCCAGATCGACGTGCTGCGGTCGTAGTACTTCTGGGCGCGTGCGCCGTAGCGCTGCAGAAGCGCCGCAACCTTCGCTTCGTCCACATCCGGGCCACGGCCGTAGGAGAAGCCGTCGATGAAGCAGATGATGTGGTTCCGCGCGAGCGGCGAACCGGTCGCGTTGAAGCAGGCCCGCGAACCGGCGTAGTACGCTCTCAGCGCGTCCTGCTCGAGGCGACGTGTCGGCACCGCTCCGCGTTGGGGGATGCGATAGAGGAGCCATGTATGGTTCGCGTCCTCCGGCTTCTCCCAGACGATCGGAAAGTCGGGCGTCTCATCGACCGCGGTCACCGGCCGCGCCTGCAATAGATGGACGGAACCGTTGCGCACCGCGAACTCGATGTCCTGGTGGCCTTCGAAGAGCCCTCGCACCGACGTGGCGAGGCTGGCCAGCTCAATCAGGTGCTGCTCGCGGAGCGCGGGCGCCGTCTGCTCCTTCGACCGGACCTTGACTCGGCGCAGGCCGCCCCGCCGGGCGAGCGTGACCTTGTAGTCCTTCGTAGCGATCTCACGGTCGAGGACAGCGCCGCTCTCCGGGTGCAGGCCGAAGCGATCGGCGGGCGCCTCGCCCGCCACGACACCCTCGCCCATGCCGAGCGCCGCGTTCACGACGTAGCGGTTCTCGTCGCTCGTCATGGGGTCGCGCGTGAAGAGCACGCCAGCCGCTTCCGCGGGCAGCAGCTCCTGCACCACGACGGCCATGCGCACGTCTCCGTCCGCTATGGCCCGCTGGCGACGGTACGAGACCGCCCGCGGCGAGTAGAGCGACGCCCAGACGTGCAGGATGCGCTGGAGGATCTCGGCGGGCCCGAGCACGTTGAGGAAGCTGTCGTACTGCCCGGCGAAGCTGGCGGTCGGCAGGTCCTCCGCCGTCGCCGAGGAGCGCACGGCGACCGCCGGGGCGCCCATCGAATGGTGCGCGTCGTGGACGGCGCCAACGATGTCGTCCGGCAGCTCGTGCCGCTCGAGGCGCTTGCGCGCGCTGCGATACGCATACTCCAGCGCATCGAGATCGGCGACGTCGACCCCCGCGAACGTCGCTTCGATCTCCGACAGCAGCCCGTCCGTGCCGCGCTCGAACGCGTGCGCCGTGACGACGAAGCCGGCTGGCACCGGCAGCCGCGCCTTGATCATGCGCGCCAGCGCCGCCCCCTTCGCCCCCGCAATGGCGGGGTCGTGCGCAGCGGTGTCGTGAAGTGGAATGACGTGTCTGCGGGTCATGCGGTCTACGTTAGCACGGCGCGGTGCCAGTTGGCGGGTTCGCGCTGTCCACCCTCACCCGGCCTGCCGGCTGCCCCTCTCCCAATGAGAGAGGGGCGCGTGCCGCTTGCGCTCCCCTGGAGCCGAGAAGCTCTGAGGTCACGAGCGTTCCCCAAGCACGCGAGGGGTGAGCAGATGAAGCTCGCGCCGTACGCTCTCCGCAACCGCATTCATGTTCTTCTCGACCTGTTCCGCATCGATGCGGAGCACGCGAAGGCCCAACGCTTCGAGGATCTGCTGACGCCCGCGGTCAGCGGCCCGCTTCCCAAGGTGGATCGGGCCGTCGATCTCCACGATCAATCCGGCCTCATCACAGTAGAAGTCCACCACGAACGAACCGATCGGCTGCTGACGGCGAAACTTGTAGCCACCCAGCTTTCGACTTCTCAGCACATCCCAGAGCAACGCCTCGCTTGGCGTCGGCTCCCGCCGCAACTCGCGCGCAATCTCCACCATCCGCTCCCTCAATTCTGCCGTGACGAGTTCGTCAAACCGCATCTTTCCGGCCAAGTCTACATGTCATCTTGAGCGCGCTGCCGTCCCTCACCCTGCCTACCAGCTACCCCTCTCCCAATGGGAGAGGGGCGCGTGCATCCTGGTGTTTCCCGCACACGCGCGTGGGGTGAGGGCCCCCGCAGTGGCCGGGTCGCGCGACGCAGCGTGATGGAGCGGGATGACGTGTTTAGCTACCACTGTGCTACCCGCAGACAGCGCCCTCTGACGCCGAGGAAACCAGCCGCGCATACTTGGCGAGCGCCCCCCACGTGTAGTGCGGCGGGGGCGGCGTCCACGCGGCCAGCCGGCGGTCGATCTCCTCCTTCGGCACGTGCAGCTCCAGCCGGCGGTTCGCGGCGTCGACGGTGATCTGGTCGCCGTCCTGCACGATCGCGATCGGCCCGCCGACCGCGGCCTCGGGCGCGACGTGGCCCACCATCAGCCCGCGCGTTGCGCCGGAGAAGCGGCCGTCGGTCACCATCGCGATCTGGTCGCCGAGGCCCTGCCCGACGAGCGCGGCCGTCGTCGCGAGCATCTCGCGCATGCCGGGGCCGCCCTTCGGCCCTTCGTAGCGGATGACGACGACGTCGCCCGCCTGGATCTCGCGCCGCTCGACCGCGGCGAAGCACGCCTCCTCGCCGTCGTAGACACGAGCGGGGCCGGTGCGATCCAGGTGCGCGACCGACGCCACCTTCGCGACAGCGCCCTCGGGCGCGAGGTTGCCGCGCAACACGACGATCGTGCTCCCGCCCGAGAGCGCCTTCTCGACCGGGTGCACCACGTCGCCGTCGGGCGAGACGTTGATCGCATCGAGGTTCTCGGCCATCGTCTTGCCGGTGACGGTGAGCGCGTCGCCGTGGAGCGCGCCTGCCTTCAGCAGCTCCTTCAGCACGACAGGCACCCCACCGACGCGATGCAGGTCGGCCATCACGAACGTACCGCCCGGCTTGAGGTCGGCCAGGTGGGGCGTGCGCGCGCAGACCTTGTCGATGTCGTCCAGCGTGAAGTCGACGCCCGCCTCGCGCGCCAGAGCGAGGAGATGGAGCACCGCGTTCGTCGAGCCGCCGACGGCGACCGCGACCGCGATGCCGTTTTCGAGCGCCTCGCGGCTGATGATGTCGCGGGGGCGGATGTTCCGCTCCAGCAGGTTGAGCACTGCCTCCCCCGTGCGGCGGCAAACGTCGGTGCGCTCCGGGAAGACGGCGGGCACGGCGGCGCTGCCGGGCAGCGCCAGGCCGACGGCCTCGCTCACGGCGGCCATCGTATTCGCGGTGAACATGCCGCCGCACGAGCCGGCGCCAGGACAGGCGACGTGCTCCAGCTCCAGCAGGTCGGCTTCGCTCATGGTGCCGGCGCTGTGCGCGCCCACGCCTTCGAAGACGTCCTGCACGGTGACCGGACGCTCGTGGTAGGTGCCGGGGAGGATACTGCCGCCGTAGAGGAAGACGCTGGGCAGATTGACGCGCGCCATCGCCATCATCATGCCAGGCAGGCTCTTGTCGCAGCCGGCGATGCCCGCGAGGCCGTCGTAGGCGTGGGCAAGCATCATCACCTCGGCCGAGTCGGCGATGATCTCGCGGCTGACGAGCGACGCCTTCATCCCCTCGTGGCCCATCGCCATCCCGTCGCCGACGGCGATCGTCGCGAACTCGCGGGGCGTGCCGCCGGCGCCCTTCACGCCCGCCTTGACGTGCTGCGCCAGACCGCTCAGGTGCATGTTGCAGGGCATCGCCTCGTTGCCGGCGTGACCCACGGCGACGATGGGCCGCGTGAGGTCATCGTCGGTGAGGCCCATCGCGTAGAAGTACGAACGGTTGGGCGCGCGCTCGGGCCCCTCGGTCACCTGCCAGCTCCTGGGCTTCGTGCCGGCGTGCGTGGCGGTTTCGGTGGTCATGACGTGCCTCCTAGCGGCGTGGCTGTGCAGGCAGCGTACCGTGAGGCGAACGGGAGTCTCAAGGAGGTGGACGCAGGTTCAGGCGTCGCTGTCGCTCTCGACGGCTTCTCGCTGCCGCTGTCGCTGCTGCGCCTGGCGCATCATCGTGAGGACCGCGATGGCAAAGAAGGCGAAGAGGATCAGCTCGAAGATGCGCACGTTCTGGTCGGACGTGTCCAGGCTCAGCCCGAAGACGCCCAGCAGGTACCCCAGCATCATGAAGACCACCACCCAGAGTGCCGCCCCAATGTAGTCGAGGACGATCCAGCGCCTCAACGGCATCCGCATAAAGCCTGCCGCCGCCGGCCCGATCAGCCGCGAGTAGCCCGCGAAGTGGTAGGCGACGACGACCCAGGCGTTTTCGTTGATCAGCGGGTCGCGCATCCGCTCCGACCAGCGCGCGAGCCTCGACTCGGCGCCCAGGCGCTGCCAGCCGAACCGACCGATGCCGTAGCTGATCGTGTCGCCGATCCAGGCGCCGAGGATGGCGAGCGGGATGCCGGGCCAGAGCCCGATCAGCCCTTCCTCGGCGCTCAACCCGGCGAGCAGCATCACCAGCGTGCCCGGGATGATCGCGCCGATGAAGAGGGTGTTCTCCAGCAGCGGCGCCAGGAACACCGTGAGGTAGCCGTACGACTCGAAGAGGTCCTTCGCGATGCTGAGCGCCTGCTCGGTCAGCCAGCTAAACCCTCCGAAGAAGCTCTGGACCGGCTTGAACGGCGTGAATCGCCCGACCATCACGAGAGCCGCGATCGCCAGCACCCAGACGAGGTCGCGCGGCTGCCAGCGGTCCTTGTCTCCGCGACCGGACCGGCCCGACGCTTGCCGCTCATCCAGGGAGGCCATGTCGAAGCTCCAGGCCGGCGGGGGGCTAGCCGTCCTCCAGCGTCTGCGTCTGTGGCTCAGGTTGCGGGCCCCAGGCCCGCTTCACGTGTCGATAGACGTACCAGACCACCAGACCTACGATCGCGATCACGATCGGGATGTCCGCTGGTCGCATCCAGGCGCGCAGGTCTTCCCAATTCTCGCCGAGGACGTAACCGCCCCACGCTAGCAGCAGCGACCACAGAAACGCGCCCACGAACGTGTAGACCGTGAACTGCCAGATCGGCATGCGCGAGATGCCCGCCGGCAGGCTGATGAACGTGCGCACGACCGGGAGAAGGCGCGACCCGAACACGGCTAAGTTACCCCAACGCTGGAAAAAGCGATCGGCCAGGTCCAGGTCGTGGTGGGAGATCAGGATGTATTTGCCGTACTTCTCGACGAGCGGCCGGCCGCCCCACGCCCCCGCCCAGTACGCGATCAGCGAACCAAGGGTGTTGCCCAGCCCGCCGCAGAACGCTGCGAGCAACAGCCACTCGGGCCCCAGGCCTTCGTCCTTGATCAGCATCCAGCCAGCGAGGGGCATGATGATCTCGCTGGGCAGGGGGATGCAGGCGCTCTCGATCGCCATCAGCACGACGACCCCCGGCCAGCCGATCAGGTCGTAGGTGTTGCTGATGAAGTCGAGCAGATGGTTTTCGACCGCGTGGATCAGCTCTTGCATGCTAACGATGCGCGCAACCGGCCTTGGACAGGCTCGACGCGCACCTGATACTGATCTTACTCTACCACCGTGTCAGCGGCTATGCGTGTCCGCCCTCTCCCGTCCACCTGCTACCATTCGTTCGTGAGCGAACCGCCCTTCCGCCCGGAGCATTTCCGTCGCCAGGACGAGCGCGACGATCCGCTCTTCTACACGGCGCCCCGCCTCGTGACGCACATCGACGACCACGCCATCGAGGCGATCCGCGCCCTCTACGCCGAGCTGCTCACGCCTGAAGGCGACGTGCTCGACCTTATGTCGAGCTGGAAGTCGCACCTGCCCGCCGAACCGCCCCGCCGCCTGACCGTCGGCCTCGGTATGAACGGGGTCGAGCTGCGCGAGAACGACCAGCTCGACCAAGGCGTCGTCCACGACGTCAATCGCACACCGCACCTCCCCTTCCGCGATCGGTCGTTCGACGCCGTCGTGATGGCCGTGTCGGTGCAGTACCTGACCCAGCCCGTGCAGACGTTTCGAGAGGTGGCGCGCATCCTGCGGCCCGGCGGCCCGTTCGTCATCACCTACTCCAACCGCCTCTTCCCGGAGAAGGCCGTCGCGGTCTGGTGGGCGTGTGACGCCGAGCAGCGGGCGCGGCTCATTAGCGCCTACTTCCACTACGCCGGCGGCTGGGAGCAGCCAACATCCCAGGACCGGAGCCCGCGTCTCGCCTTCGCGACGGACCCTCTGTTCGCGGTCTGGGCGCGCCTCGCCATCGCGTAGGCCAGGCCTTCAGCCTGGCTCGCTCGCCGTGCGCGCCTACCCCTCGGCCTCTACTTCGCTCGGCGCGCTGCGCAGCCATTCGGGCGGGCCGTCTAGAGGGAAGCCGTCACCCCAGCGGGCGCGCAGGTCGGCGACGCGGCGGCCGAGGAGCTGGCGAAACCCTGACGATCGCAAGGGAGGCGTGGTCATCAGCACCGCGTCCTCCTGGTTGTCGCTGTAGTAGCGCGCGCGCACGCCCACCTGCGCGAAGCCGTACTTCTCGTACAGCGCGCGCGCGGCCAGGTTCGAGAAGCGGTACTCCAATGTGACCACGTCCTGCCGTGCGTCGATCGCCGCTTCCAGCGACGCCACGAGCAGCAGCTCGCCGATGCCTTCCCGCCGGCAGTCCTGGCGCACGGCGATCGTCACGATGTGGCCCTCGCCCATCACAAGCCAGAGGCCCACCAGACCCAGGATGCGCTCGCGCCGGGTTTCGGGCAGCGGCAATCCCCCGAAGAAGCGCCGCACGCGCGCCGCTACCCTCTCGTGCGGAGAAGCAGCCTCCGGCGGGTCGGCGCCTCCGCCTTCCTGGTCCGCGGGCTCGTACGCGACGAAGTAGCGGGCCATCTTGTTCTTCAGCTCGCGCTGGTAGACCGTCTGCGGCCACATGGTGGGGAAAGACTGGCGCTCGATATCGAGCACCTGAGGGATATCGCCCGCGTCCATGAGGCGAATGCGACAGCGAGTTGCGGTTGCGCGCATCGTCGTTCCTCGACAGAACCCCAGAGCAGGAAGTGTAGCACAGGGAGCGGCGCGCGGCACCCTGGCCTTGACGGCATCGGATGCGCGGAGTAGCATGGCTCTCGCCTGGGGGCACTCCCGTGCCGCCGGCCTCAAGGGAGGGTGCACTATGGTGCTCCGTCTGGCCGTCCTGGTGATCGGCACCGTTTCGCTTGTCGCCTTCGCCAGCGATTCACTGCGCGCCGTCAGACCCGCGTCCGCCGGCCCCGGGGACCCGGTGCTGGTCGGCGCGGGCGACATCTCCACCTGCGCAAACAACAACGACGAGACGACGGCAGCGCTCCTCGACAGCATCCCGGGCGCCGTCTACACGCTGGGCGACCACGCGTATAACAACGGTACCGCGACCGAGTTCGCCAACTGCTACGACCTCACCTGGGGCCGGCACAGGGCCCGCACCCGGCCCGCGGCCGGCAACCACGACTACAACACTTCGAACGCGACCCCCTACTACGACTACTTCAACGGGACCGGCAACTTCACCGGACCGGCAGGCGACCGCGACAAGGGCTACTACAGCTACGACCTGGGCGACTGGCACATCATCGTCATCAACAGCAACTGCTCCGCGATCGGCGGGTGCCAGGCAGGCTCCACCCAGGAGCAGTGGTTACGGGCCGACCTCGCGGCCAACGCCACGACGTGCACGCTGGCCTACTGGCACCACCCGCGCTTCAGCTCCAGCGCCGTGCACGGCAACCACGCCTTCATGCAGCCGGTCTGGCAGGCGCTCTACGATTACGGCGCCGACGTTGTGCTCAGCGGCCACGACCACAACTACGAGCGCTTCGCGCCCCAGGACCCGACCGGCGCCGCCGACCCGACGCGCGGCATCAGGGAGTTCGTCGTCGGGACGGGCGGGTACAGCCATTACGCATTTGCGGCGCCCCAACCCAACAGCGAGCTGCGCGACGCCGTCACGTACGGCGTGCTCAAGCTCACCCTTCACGCGACGAGTTACGACTGGGAGTTCGTGCCGGAGCCGGGCGAGCTCTTCACCGACACCGGTTCGGACGGCTGTGTCGACCAGTCCGATGACGACCTGGACGGCTGCTTCGCCGCTGTCGAGCTCGGCACGAACCCGGCGCTCGGCGGCTTGCGCGACCCGTCCAGCTTCTGGGACTTCATGGACGTCTGGGCGGGCGAGCCGCCGTCGCGCGACAGGAACGTGAGCATCTCCGACGTCGGCGCCATCGTCGGGCGCTTCGGCAAGATGCACGCGACACCGCCGACGAAGCCCGAAGCCCTCGCGGAGGCGCTCACGCCGCCCACCGACCTGACCGGCTACCACGCCGACTTCGACCGCAACGGCGCGTCCGGCCCCAACCCAAGCGACGTCCTTCCGCCGGACGGCGTCATCTCCATCGGTGATGTCGGCCTCGCGGTCACGCAGTTCGGCCACACCTGCGCCGGCCCGCCGTAGCGCGGCTCCAGCGTCCAGCTTCGAGAACTCGGTGTGCCATTTCCCAATCGGATAGCGTATAATTACGCCGCGCAGCCGGGGTGGCGCCCGGCAACCCGCGCCAACACGACCAGGGTGGGAAGGAGTACCTCTATGCTGAACGCTGCCCTCAACGGCAAGATCCTCAACGTCAACCTCAGCGCCGGAACGACCGAGCCCGAGGTGATCCCGGAGGAGACCTATCGCAAGTATCTGGGAGGCTACGGCCTGGGCGCCCGCCTCCTCTTCGACCGCATCCCGCAGGGCGCCGACCCGCTGGGCCCCGACAACATCCTGGGCTTCTTCCCCGGCCTGCTCACGGGCACGCCGCTTTTCGGCATCCGCTACCAGGCCGTCGCCAAGTCGCCGAAGAACAACGGCTGGGGAGACGCCAACTGCGGCGGCGACTTCGGCCCATTCCTCAAGCACGCCGGCTGGGACGGCCTCCTGCTCTTAGGGCAAGCCGAGAAGCCGGTCTACATCCTCATCCAGGACGACCAGGTCGAGATCAAGGACGCCGGCGATCTCTGGGGCATGCTCGCCATCGACGTGGAGGACGCGCTCAAGCAGCGCCACGGCAAGAAAGCGAGCGTCGCCTGCATCGGCCCGGCCGGCGAAACGCTGTCGTACATGGCCGGCATCTGTAACGAGCGCGGCCGGCTCGCTGCCCGCAGCGGCCTGGGCGCCGTGATGGGCTCGAAGAAGGTGAAGGCGATCGTTTGCCTCGCCTCGCGCAACATCCTCGCCGGCGACAGCAAGGACGTGCGGATGATGGTGCGCACCTCGCTCGACGAGTTCGTCAAGCCGCTCGCAGGCTTCTTCCGCAAGTACGGCACGACCGGCATCACGGCCGGCTCGGCCATGTCGGGCGACTCACCGGTGAAGAACTGGGGCGGCGTCGGCGTCGCCGACTTCCCGGACGCCGCCGCGCTCGCGGGCGACAACTTCAACGCGAAGATGGAGAAGAACTACGCCTGCTGGCACTGCCCGCTCGCGTGCGGCGCCGAGAGCGTCGAGTCGACCAACCCGAAGTACCCCTACCCCCACCACACCCACCGCGCCGAGTACGAGGCCGCGGCCGCCTTCGGCACGATGACCCTCAGCGCCGACGTCGACTTCCTCCAGTACTGCAACCACCTCTGCAACCAGTACGGCCTCGACGTCATCTCGGCAGGCGCGACCGTCGCCTTCGCCATCGAGTGCTACGAGAACGGCCTGATCACGAAGGAGGACACCGCCGGGCTGGAGCTGACGTGGGGCAACCCCGACTGCGTCGTCGACATGCTCAACTTGATCGGAAAGCGCGAAGGCATCGGCGAGCTCTTCGCCGACGGCATCCGGCCCGCGGCCGATAAGCTGGGGCCGTCCGCCGAGCCGTTCGCGATGGAGGTCGGCGGCGAGGAGCTGCCGATGCACGACCCCAAGCTCCAGCCGGAGTTCTTCACGGCCTACAAGCTGGACCCGACGCCCGCCCGCCACACGCAGTACGAGGGCGCCACCCGGCCCGAGTGGGGCCTGGCCCCGGCGGTGCAGGACCGCGCCGAGGCTGGGGGCCGGGGGGAGCACCACAAGGGCCGCGCCGAGTACATGCACGTCGTCAACAGCGCCGGCATGTGCCAGTTCATCATGATGGCCGCGCCCAACAACCGCATCCCGGAGTGGATCAACCTCACCACCGGCTGGGACACCACGAACGAGGAGATCCTTCAGGCGGGCGAGCGCATCGCCAACCTGCGCATGGCCTTCAGCATCCGCGAGGGCGACATCGTGACGAAGCGGCACGTGCCGGACCGGCTCGTCGGCAACCCACCGCTGGCCGCGGGCCCGCACCAGGACTTCAAGCTGGACACCGACACGATCGAGAAGGAGTTCCTCGCGGCATGCGGCTGGGACGCAGAGACCGCTACGCCCAGCAAGGCGAAGCTCGCCGAGCTCGGCATCGAGGACGTCGCCGAAGCGATCGGCGCGCGCTAAGCCGAGGAGGCCACACGCGACAAGAGAGGGGG
>JBBEBM010000009.1:31833-43869 GCA_040882355.1 Dehalococcoidia bacterium
CCTGGAACCGAGTTCCAGGGCCCTCCTCCTTGCGTCGCCTGACGGTCTGATACACTCGACGGGCGATAACCCAAACTCACCGAAGGAGCGTCACATGAACAGCGAGTTGCAGGCCACGACGGACGCCGGACGCCGATTCGTCGCGCTCGCCGAAGAGCACGCCGCAGACTTCGCGACGCGCGCCGACCAGCACGATCGCGAGGCGTCATTTCCTCACGAGAACATCAAGGCATTGCAGGAGAGCGGCTTCCTTGCGGGCCCGGTCCCGGAAGAGTTCGGCGGGCTGGGCGTCCAAACGCTGCACGACATCTCCGTGGGCATGAGCCGCCTCAGCCGCGGCTGCGCGTCGACAGCCATCGCAGCGAACATGCATATAGCAGCCGCCTGGGAAATGAGCCGCATCTGGCGCTGGCGTGCGCAGGCCGCGCCTGGCATGCCCGAGGCGGTCGAAGGGCTCATGCGCGGCATCGCGGCGAAGCAGATCATCGCGTGCGGCGCCAACACGGAGGCTGGCACCGACCTGAGCTCGCCCATGACCGAGGCGACGCCGACTGAGGACGGCTATGTGATCAACGGCCGCAAGATGTTCGGCACGCTGTCGCCCGCGGCGACGTTAATCTTCTCATTCGTCCGCGTTCCGGAGGGCGGTGGCTATCGAGGCGGCCTGGCGTTCTACCCGAAGAACGCGCCGGGCGTCACCGTGCTCGACAACTGGGACGCGATGGGCATGCGCGCCTCCGGAAGCCACGACATCCTCCTGGAAGATCTGCGGGTGCCCAGGGCGGGCCTCGTGCCGGGCCGCACCTGGGGCGTGCTGGACGCAGGCGCCGCTGACACATACGTCTCGCTCAATTTCTCGCTCGCGTGCTGTTTCCTCGGCATCGGGGAAGCGGCGCGGGACCTCGCCATCGAGCGCGCCACGCGCAAGAAGGGCCCCAGCGGGAAGGCGCTCGCCGAGCGCATCCCGATCCAGCAGCTCATCGCGGAGATCGAGATCGACCTTGCGACATCGCGCGCGATCGTCGACCGCGTGGCGCACATGGCCGACGCGCACTTCTCGGCCTATGCGCCGGGCCAGACGCCCAGCGCGGAAGCGTACGCGATGCTCAAGGAGAACCAGATCATGAAGTGGGTCGTCCAGCGCAAGGCCATCGACATCGTCGACAAGGCGATGACGGCGACCGGCGGCTCGGCCTACCTGGCCGGGAGCCCCTTCTCCCGCCTCTACCGCGACGTGCGGGCGGGCCCGTTCATGCAGCCGTTCGCGCCCTACGAGGCGCTGGAGTACATCGGCAAGGTGACGCTCGGCCTCGATCCGCAGCTCGACCGGTAGGCGAACGCGCTGAGGGGCGTTCGCCTACCGTCGCGTTGGCCCACCCGGCCTTCTGTTACACTCGAATCGCCATGATCCGCGTCAAGCTGTACAACCTCCTGGCCGAGCGTTCGCTCTCGGGCCAGGAGGAGTACGCCGTGCCATACGAAGAAGGCATGCGCCCGCTCGACATCATCCACCGCGAGGGCTTCAAGGGCGAGGAGGCCGAGGCGATCGTCGTCCTCGTCAACGATGAGCAGGCCACCCGCGAGACGCCGCTGTCCGAGGGCGACCGCGTCGAGTTCCTGATCAACATGGTCGGCGGCTAGCAGCGTGCTGAAAAAGCCCAGGAAGCAGTGTCATTCGTTCCCACCCACCCGCCCAGTGGCGTTTGGGTGAATCTGGGCGGACACCCCCTGACCCTCGGCATGGGGCGCTGGCCCCTGCACCCCGTTTCAGCAGCCTGCTAGGGTCTCCGGGACGCAACAAGGCGGCCCAACGGTGGCCGCACAGGGCAGCCCCTGCAAAAGCGGTGGACGCAACAAGGCGGCCCTGAGGAGGGCCGCCTTTGTCTCCGAAGGTGTCGCGTTGTGTGGGTGACTGGTGGCTGTGCGACGAACCCTCGGTAGGAGGTCACCCTTAGTATCTCCTACGCGTGTTTCAGGCCTATGGCAAACCGATTAAATCTCTGTAAAATCGCGGAACCGGTCTTGAGCGAACGTGGGCGTGATCGCTTTCCGGCGCCTGGCGGGCGGCGAAACGCTAACAGAACGATTTCCTGCCCTTAATCTCCGTTCATCCGCTGTTAACCTGGCGCACCGATAATCGAGCCGAGATGTCGATCCTCCAGGAAGACACCGTCCTCTCGCCCCGTTCGCTGCGCATCGGCCGGATGGCTCGCCAGCGCCGCGCCCGACGCTGGGAACGCCTCGGGCGGCAGATCGCGCTCGGCCTCGAGTGGCTGGCGTACCACTCGCCGTACTCCATGCTCTCCGGCGAAGAGCTGTACCTCTACGATGAGCCCCTCGCTCGGTCGGCTGCAGGCGACGATCGCGCGCCGCCGGACGGTACGTCGCCCTCCTAGGCGCACCCCAGGCCCTCGCGCTTTACTTCGCATCGTCCATCTGGTAGTGTTTGCGATACGTTGCCTCACATTCGATTCCGAACATGAGCGAAGCTGAAGAACGCCACGACGTCCAGATGGACACGCTCGCGTCGCTGTGCAAGCGGCGCGGCTTCATCTTCCCCAGCAGCGAGATCTACGGCGGCTTCGAGAGCACCTGGGACTACGGCCCGCTCGGTGTCGAGCTGAAGCAGAACGTCAAGCGCGCCTGGTGGCGGGCGATGGTCCAGGAGCGCGACGACATGGTCGGCCTCGACTCCTCGATCCTGATGTCGCCCCGCGTCTGGGAGGCGAGCGGCCACACCACGCACTTCCAGGACCCGCTGGTGGAGTGCAAGAGCTGCCGGCGCCGCTTCCGTCAGGACGACATCAAGAGCGACCGCTGCCCGGAGTGCGGAGGCGAGCTGGCCGAAGCGCGCATGTTCAACACCATGTTCAAGACCTTCGTCGGCCCGGTGGAGGAGGACGCCTCGGTCGCCTACCTGCGGCCGGAGACGGCCCAGGGCATCTTCGTCAACTTCGAGAACGTCCTCGACACCACCCGCCGCAAGCTGCCCTTCGGCGTGGCGCAGCAGGGCAAGTCGTTCCGCAACGAGATTACGACCGGCCACTTCATCTTCCGCCTGCGCGAGTTCGAGCAGATGGAGATGGAATACTTCGTCAAGCCCGGCACGGACGACGAGTGGTACGACTACTGGCGCAACGAACGCCTCAACTGGTTCATCCGCTTCGGCGCGAAACGAGAGCACCTGCGCCTGCGCGAGTACACGCCCGAGGAGCTCGCGCACTACTCGTCCGGCACCACGGACATCGAGTTCCTCTATCCGATGGGTTGGGCGGAGCTGGAGGGCATCGCCAAGCGCAGCGACTACGACCTGCGCAAGCACGCCGAGGCGAGCGGGCGCCGCCTGGAGTTCTTCGACGAGGAGTCGAGCGAGCACATCGTGCCCTACGTCGTCGAGCCCGCGGTCGGCGTCGATCGCTGCGTCCTCGTCTTCCTGCTCGACGCCTACCACGAGGAGGAGGTGCGCGGCGAGCAGCGGGCGCTGCTGCGCTTCACGCCGGCCCTCGCGCCGATCAAGGTCGCCGTGCTGCCCCTCAGCCGCAACGAGAAGCTGGCGCCGACCGCGCGAAAGGTCTGGGACCTGCTCCGACCGCTGTTCATGACGCAGTTCGACGACGCGCAGAGCATCGGGCGGCGCTACCGGCGTCAGGACGAGATCGGCACGCCCCTTTGCGTCACCGTCGACTTCGACACCATTGACGACGACGCCGTCACCATCCGCGAGCGGGATAGCATGGAGCAGCTCCGCGTCCCCATCGCCAACCTCGTCGCCGCCCTCCGAGAGCGGCTGCCCGACGTCCTCTAAGGGCACTCGTCATCCCTGCTGGCGGAGCATCCGAGACCGGTCGGCACATTCAATCGAGCATCGGCCCTCACGCTGAGAGCTGACCCCACGACGTACGAGAAAGCCAGGCGGTTTCGCCTGGCCTTCGATCTCTACGTCGCTGGGCGACGCGTTACGCTGGTGCGACCTCTTTCACCTTGGCCCGCGCGGCGTCCTTGTCCTTGAACCAGAGCGCATTGATCTCTGTATAGACCTTCATGTTGTCGGGCACGTCGTCCTCCGCGAAGATCGCGGTCACCGGACAGGCGGGCTCGCACGCGCCGCAGTCGATGCACTCATCCGGGTCGATGTAGAGGATCTGGTCGTCGTCGCCGTCGTCGTGGATGCAGTCCACCGGGCACACGTCGACGCAGGAGCGGTCCTTGGTGCCGATGCACGGTTCGGTGATGGTGTAGGTCATGAGTGCGTCGCCTCCTGAATGACTCTCTAGCTTGCGGGCCTATTCTACTGCGGAGCCGATTCTGAAGGAAGGCATTTAGCAAGCCATTGCTTACTAAACTGCCACATTCTCAGCCCGGCCTCGAATCTGCGCCCCGGCAGGGCGTCGGCGCGTAACAGTCTTGTAACCCGCATGCAGCCATTCGGTCATCGTCGCGTAACAGTGGCGCTCTAGAGTGAGGCCGAACGTGGGTGGGATGGCTGAGACAATGATCGCAAGCCTGCTGTCCACCGGCTCCTTTCCGTCCGACGAAGCGCCTGCCATGTCGGCAGGCAACGTGCGGGTGGACGTCGCGAGGTATCAGGCCTTCGTCGCAGAGAAGCCGGTCACTCTCACGTACCAGGAGTTCGAGCTGTTGCGACTACTCGTCGGCAAGCCAAACCGAATCGTCCGATACGACGAGCTCATCGTAGGGCTCTGGCGGGACGCCGCAGACGGCTCTCGCCGCCGCCTTGGCGTCGTCATCTGCCGGTTGCGGGCCAAGCTGTCCGGCGCTAGCCCCTACCGGATCCAAACGGTTCGAGGTCGAGGGTACGGCCTGCTGACCTGATTCGATACGCTGGCCCTGCGTCAGTCGTCCCGCGCGATGCGGTAGAGCGCCCCGTCCGAGTAGTTCAGGAAGTAGAGGAAGCCATCGGCGCCCGTAGTCAGGTCGGTTTCGCAGCCGGCGGCGACGATCCGCTCCTGGGCGACGCCGCCGTCGTCCGCGAACGTGATCTCGTGGATCGCTCCTCCGACGTGGAACTGGCAGTAGTAGAGCTTGCCGGTGAAGTCGGAGAGCACATCGCTGGAATAGAACTCCATGCCCGCCATGCCCACGACCTCGTTGTAGAACGTCAGCGGCGGTTCGATCTGGTCTGCGGGCACATCGAAGTTCTGGCCGGGCCAGCCGTAGTTCGCACCCTTCTTGATCTCCACCACCGCGTCCTGCCCCCAGTTCCCGTTCTCGCCCGCGAAGATGCGTCCCGTCTCCGGGTCGATGGCAACGTCGTACGGGTTGCGCAGCCCGTAGGCGTAGACCGGGCCCCCGAACGGGTTGTCGGAGGCGTAGCTGCCGTCCTTGTTGAGGTGGATCACCGAGCCGAACGGCGTCTGCGGATTCTGGGCCTCGTTCGCTACCACGTGGTCGCCGACGCCGACGAACAGCGTGCCGTCAGGCGCGAAGCGCATTCCACCGCCGACGTGACAGCAGGGCGACTCGCCCTCCCACGACCAGATCTCCACCGGATCGCGGGCGCGGTCATCGTCTTCGCGCACACGGAGGATCTCGACCCGGCGCGGGTTGTCCGCCGTGTAGTAGAAGTAGACGTAGTGGTTGTCCTCAAAGTCGGGGTCGATGGCGAGGCCGGTCAGCCCGTGCTCCTCGACCGTCTCCGGTGTGTACACGTCGACGGTGAAGAACGGGTCGCCGCGCAGCTCGCCGTCGTCCACGATCCGCACGGCGCCGAGCTGCTCCGCGATGAAGATGCGTCCATCCGGCGCCGCGGCCATCTGCGTCGGCATCTCCAGGCCGTCCAGCACGTACTCGATGCGGTAGTCCTTCGGCAGCGGCCGGAAGACCCACGGTTCGTCGTGCAGGCCTGTGGCCAGCCAGGGGTCGTGGCCCCAGCGCTGCCGCGTCGCCGACGTCGGCTCCGGCGTCGGGAACTCGAACGGCGGGTCCGCGGCGTTACCGGGCTCGGCTGTGGCGGTGGGGCTCCCCCGCGCCTCGGTCGGGGTCGGCTCAGGCTCATCGCCTCCGGACCGGCAGGCGACGACAGCGATCAGCCCGACGACAAGGGCCGCGCCGATCCAGCGTGTCGCCTGCCCGAAGGGCATCTCGCCCTAGCCCGCCTTGCGTCCCCAGAAGCGCCACCAGGCCCCCCGGGGCCGGGCATCGGATTCGACAACGGCAGCGGGCTCGGGCGCTGCCCGCTCCAGCCTGCGGCGGAGCTGGAGCATGTGCCCCGCAAGCTGCGACGCCTCGTCTGGCTCCGCTTCGACCTCCGGGAAGAGCCGTCGCAGCGTCGCGTCGAAGGCGGGCGAGGCCGTCCGCCGCCCGCCGCCCGGCATCGGGTCGAGCAGGGGGTACGTCTTCAGCTCGTTCACGGCCCCCGCCATCGCTTCGACGAGCCGCTGGTGCTGGCGTTCGTCGAGATCGATCGCGGCGACGGCCTTGTCGAGCTGAGGCTCCAGCGACTGCGCCACCTCGGCCAGTCCGTGCGCGGCGGGCGCCCTCGTCTCCGGGTCGAGCTCCGCGCCCGGCCGGGCGAGGTGGTACTGCAGCGCAAGGTAGGTCAGCCGCGCGTCGAGGTTGGGGAGCTGGACGGTGGTCATGGGTTTCCTCACCAGCCTAGCAGAAGCGCGGGTTAGGTCTGTTACCAAGTTGTTACAGTCCGTGCAGCGCCCGCACCTCCGCCAGCAGCGGCGTGACGTCCGGCGCGCGCGCGACATCGGCGGGCAGGCCGAGCGGGTCGGGCGCCGGCGTCTCGCCCAGCAGCAGCTCGATCACGCGGCGGACGCCCCAGGGCAGTGCCGTCAGGTGATAGCCGCCCTCCAGCGCGAAGACGATCCGCCCCGCGCACAGCCCGTCGGCGAGCGCGATTAGCCGCTGCGTCAGCGCGCCGTAGCCATCGACGCTGAGCGACATGCCTGCCAGCGGGTCGGCGAAGTGGGCGTCGAACCCGCACGAGACGAGCAGCAGCTCCGGCCTGAAGCGCCGCACCACCGGCTCGACGACCTGCTCGAACGCCGCGGCACATTCGGCGTCGCCGCTGCGCGCGGGCAGCGGGATGTTCACGTTCGCGCCGCGTCCAGCGCCCGCGCCGATCTCCTGGGCGGGGCCGGTGCCCGGATAGAACGGGTACTGGTGGGTCGAGACGTAGAGCACAGACGGGTCGTCGTAGAAGACGTCCTGCGAGCCGTTGCCGTGGTGGACGTCGATGTCCACGATCGCGACGCGCTCCAACCCATGCCGTCGCTGGCCGAAGCGCGCGGCGACGGCCACGTTGTTCATCAGGCAGAAGCCCATCGCCTGGGCGGGCCGGGCGTGGTGGCCGGGCGGCCGCACGGCGCTGAACGCCGATCGCACCCCGCCCGACAGCACCGCCTCGATCGCCTCCAGGCACGCGCCCGCCGACTGACGAGCGGCGGCGCACGAGCCCGGCACGATGTACGTGTCGGGGTCGGCCCAACCGCCGCCCTCGCGACAGGCGCGCTCCAGCGCCTCGACGAACGCCGCCGGGTGCACCCACGACAGCTCCTCGTCCGTCGCGTCGCGCGGCTCCAGTCGCAGCATGCGATCGAGGACGCCGCTCTCTTCGAGCAGCGCGAGCACCGCTTCGAGCCGCTCGGGCCCCTCCGGGTGGCCCTCCACGCAGTGCCCGACGTGCAGCGGGCTCGTGACGAAGCCTACGGCCACAGGGCCAGGTCCCGTTCTAGCCACCGATAGGCACAGACTTTCACAGATTCATCGTTCTCGCGCTACCCGTCAATCTGTGTTTCATCTGTGTGAATCTGTGGCTAATCTCCGCGTTTCATTCGGGCCAGTGTGCGGCGATAATGGAGCAGCGCCCATGTCTCGCGTCCTCTACTTCGCCTACGGAGCCAACATGGAGTCGCGACGCTTCAAGCGCCGCTGTCCGAGCGCGGCCGTCCTCGGCCGGGCGCGGCTGCCGGACTACCGGCTCGCCTTCACGCGCTACTCGCGCGCCGAGCGGGGCGGCGTAGCCGACATTGTAGCGCAGCCCGACGCCGAGGTCTGGGGCGCCCTCTACGACATCGACGAAAAGTGCTTCGTCGCGCTCGACGAATACGAAGGAGCGCCGCGCGCCTACCGTCGCGAGACCGTGCGCGTCGTCGACGACGCGGGCGACGCGCACGACGCCGTCGCCTACATCGCGAACAAGACGGGCGACTTCGCCCCCAGCCGCCAGTACCTCGCCCTCATCGCCCAGGGGGCCCGCGGCCACGGCCTCCCCGACGAGTACGTCCAGGGCATCGAGGGCGTGCGGACGCACGCGTAACGATGTTCGTGATAGGGACCGCAGGCCACGTCGATCACGGCAAGTCCGTGCTGGTGGAGGCGCTCACGGGCATCAACCCCGACCGGCTGCGCGAGGAGAAGGAGCGCGGCATGACGATCGACCTGGGGTTCGCCTGGATGACGCTACCGTCCGGTCGCCAGGTGAGCATCGTCGACGTGCCCGGGCACGAGCGCTTCATCAAGAACATGCTCGCGGGCGCGGGCGGCGTCGACCTCGCGCTGCTCGTCATCGCGGCGGACGAGGGTGTCATGCCCCAGACGCGCGAGCACCTCGCCATCCTCGACCTGCTCGGCGTCGCCAGCGGCGTGCTCGTCATCACGAAGCGCGACCTCGTCGAAGAAGAGATGCTCGCGCTGGCCGAAGCGGACGCGCGCGAGGCCGTCGCGGGCACGACGCTCGCCGGCGCGCCGCTCGTCGCCTGCTCCGCGCTCACCGGCGACGGCCTCGACGAGCTGCGCCGCGTCCTCGACGAGCAGCTCGAAGCGACGGCGGCGAAGCGCGACGTCGGCCGCCCGCGCCTGCCCATCGACCGCTCGTTCACGATGTCCGGCTTCGGCACGGTCGTCACCGGCACGCTGATCGACGGCGCGCTCGAAGTCGGCCAGGAGGTCGAAATCGTCCCGGGCGATCTCCGCGCGCGCATCCGCGGCCTCCAGAGCCATCGAGAGCAGGTCGAGCGGGCGCTGCCCGGCTCGCGCACCGCCGTCAACCTGGCGGGCGTCGCCAAGGACGACGTCCGGCGCGGCCAGGTGCTCGCCCTGCCCGGCACGATTCGCGCGACGAACGTCCTCGACGTGCGCCTGCGCGCGCTCGCGTCGAACCGCCGCCCGCTCCGCCACGACACGTCGCTCACGCTCCACGTGCTCTCGGCGGAAGCGCCGGCGCGCCTGCTGCTGCTCGACCGCGACGAGCTCGCGCCGGGCGACGAGGGCTGGGCGCAGCTCCGCCTCGGCGAGCCGGTCGCCGCCGTCAAGGGCGACCGCTTCGTCCTGCGCACGCCCAACGACACCGTCGCCGGCGGCGAGATCGTCGATACGCGCCCCAAGCGCCACCGTCGCTTCCACGCGCCGACGCTCGACGCGCTCGAGACGCTGTTGCGCGGCTCACCTGTCGAGGCGCTCCTCGCCACGCTCGCTCGCATCGAGCCCGCTTCGCTTGACGCGCTCGCCCGCGAGACGAACGCGTCGCTGGACGAGCTGCGCGCGTCGGTCGAGGCGCTCGTGCAGGAGGGCCGCGTCGTCGCGCTCGGCAACGCGCTGCTCATCACCGCCGACGGCTTCGCCGCGCTGGGCGAACGGGCGCGCGCCGCCATCGACGCGTACCACCGAGAGCACCCAACGCTTCGGGGCGTGCCGCGCGAGGAGCTGCGCAGCCGCCTCCGGCTCGACGAGCGCGTCTTCGCCGCCGCGCTGGCCCGCTGGTGCGACGACGGCCTGCTCGTCGAAGCGGGCGCCGCAGTCGCGCTTCCCGGCCACGCGCCCAGCCTCACCCCCGCCCAGCAGGCCGAGGCCGACGCCTACCTCGCATCGATCGCCGCGAGCCCGCACGCGCCGCCCACCGACCGGGCGCCCTCGGCGGAGCTGCTCGCGTACCTCGAAGACGCCGGGCGCGTCGTCTCCGTCGGCGACGGCGTCGTCTTCACCGCCGAGGCCTATCGCGAGATGGTCGACCGCGTCACCGACCACCTCCGCCGCGAAGGCGCGATCACCCTCGGCCAGACGCGCGACCTCTTCGCCACCACCCGCAAGTACGCCCAGGCCCTCCTCGAGCACCTGGACGAGCGCCGCGTGACGCGCAGGGTGGGCGACGAGCGGGTGCTGCGGGAGCGGTCTGGCAACGGATAGCAGAACGGATTAACGGATGGCGGCCGGTGCGGCCCGTAGGGGCGGGTCTCAGACCCGCCCACAAACGTCACCCTGTCGTGCGCCCTTGTGGGGCGGCTCGCGAGCCGCCCCTACAGGCGTTTGCCTGCGTGCACAGCGCCCCCTCGCGCCCACCCACCCTCGTGTTACGATTGCTCCGCTAACGTGGAATACGACGACATCATCGTGGGCGCCGGGTCGTGCGGGTGCGTGCTCGCCGCCAGACTGAGCGAGGACGGGCAGCGCCGCGTCCTGCTGCTCGAAGCGGGCCCTGATTACCCGACGCTCGACGCCCTGCCGCACGACCTGCTCGACTATCGCCACGTCGGCTCGGACGACCACGACTGGCACTTTCAGGCCGAGGCGGTGCCAGGCAGGCGGATCGACTTCCCGCGCGGCAACGTCGTCGGCGGATCGTCCGCGATCAACGGCGCGATCGCCCTGCGCGGCACCCCGGCCGACTTCGATGAGTGGTCGCGCCTCGGCAACGACGAGTGGTCGTGGGAGAAGGTGCTCCCCTTCTTCCGCCGCCTCGAAGCGGACCCGGACGGCGATGCCGCTCTGCACGGCCGCGCCGGCCCGCTCCCGATCCGCCGCGCGAAGCGGCCCGAGTGGATCTCGATGCAGCAGGCGTTCTTCCAGGCCTGCCGCGCCCTCGAGTTCGACGAGGCCGACGACCAGAACGACCCCACCGCGACGGGCGTCGGACCGTCGCCTAACAACGCGCCCTTCGGCGTCCGCGTATCGACCGCGATGGCCTATCTCGGGCCCGCGCGCCACCGCGAGAACCTGACGGTTCGCGCATCGGCGCCGGCGCGACGCGTCATTTTCGAGGGCGAGCGAGCCGCCGGCGTCGAGCTGGCGAACGCGTCCGGCGAAGTCGTACGGGGCGGGCGCGTCATCCTCGCCGCGGGCGCGATCGGGTCGCCGGTCATCCTCCTGCGTTCGGGCATCGGCCCGGCGGCCGACCTTGCCCGTTGGGGCATCCCGATCGTCCGCGACCTGCCGGGCGTCGGCGGCACGCTCATCGATCACCCTCAGGTCGGCTTCAACTTCGCCGTCCAGCCGGGCACGCTCGGCCCCAGCGCACCCATGTACCAGCTCATACTGCGCTACACCGCCGACGGTTCCAGCGACGAGAACGACATGCAGCTCTGTCTGTGGCACTACCCCGACAGCTCGTCGAGCCGCTTCTCCTCGATCCTCCAGAAGCCGCGCTCGCGCGGACGCCTCTCGCTGACAGGCGCCGGCAACGACGATCCGCCCGCGATCGAGCTCAACTTCGCGTCCGACCCGGACGACGCGCGCCGGCTGGAGGAGGGCCTTCAGCTTGCGTTCGAAGTGCTGGGCTCGCCGCACCTCGAGCCGTTCGTCGGCGACGAGCTGCACTGGGACGACGGCATATCGATGCCATTGGTCCAGGCGAAGGAGGCCATTGCAGACGAAGCCTTCCGCCAGGACTACGTGCAGCGTACGGTGGGCACCCTCTACCACCCCGTCGGCACGGCGCGCATGGGCCCGCCGACCGACGCCGGCGCCGCCGTCGATCAGTACTGCCGGGTGCGCGGCGTCGAGGCCCTCGTTGTCGCGGACGCCTCGGTGATGCCCGAGATCCCTCGCGCCAACACCAACCTGACCTGCATCATGATCGCCGAGCGCGTGTCGGACTGGCTGCGGTCATTGTAGGGGCGGGTCTCAGACCCGCCCACAGACGTTGACCTGACATCCGGCGTTGCCTTCCAGGATGCTGCACGCCGAACGCGCAGACGCGTTATCACACCGGCCGAGCTGGTGGCGACCTGAAGGTCGCCGCTACACATCCCATCAACCAAGGCGACATGTAGGGGCGGGTCTGAGACCCGCCCC
>JBBEBM010000010.1:0-41324 GCA_040882355.1 Dehalococcoidia bacterium
CTGAGCTGTACGCGGCGGTCGGAATGAAGTCCAACGGGTGTTGTTATTCCGGCGAGGCAGCAAGCTCAGAAAGCGACTGACCGATGGCTGTACCAAGGGAAACCATCTGGCCAATAGAACCGCACACAGAAGCTAAGCACGCGATCTTGCGAAAGTACCTGGGCGCCTGGCTGCCCATCATGACTAGTATCAGCAGCCGCGTGCTGTACGTCGACGGCTTCGCCGGTCCAGGAAGATACACGGGAGGAGAGGAGGGCTCTCCGCTAATCGCGCTCCGGGCAGCTCTCGAACACCCGAAGCGCATCACCACAGAGGTCGTTTTCGTCTTCATCGAGAAGGATGAAAGTCGGGCCGCGCATTTGCAGGGAGAGATCCAGCAGTTCTCGAATATTCCATCGAACTTCGTTATCCAGAGTGCGTGCTCGCCGTTTGATGACACTCTGACAGATGTCCTTGACTCGATCGATGAGCAGGGGAGCAGACTCGCCCCCTGCTTCGCATTCATAGACCCATTTGGCTTTGCTCAGACGCCATTCTCGGTCGTCAAGCGGATCATGGCTCATCCGAGGTGCGAGGTACTGATCACGTTCATGTATGAGTTCATAAACCGGTTTCTCACCCACCCGGACCTTGGTGAGACATTCGACCGACTCTTCGGCACCGGCACCTGGCGGGTTGCTCGCACACTTGAGGGCGCAGCAGAGAGGCGAGCCTTCCTACACAACCTCTACATCGATCAGCTCCGTCGGGAGGCTGCCATCCAATACGTTCGTTCGTTTGAGATGATCGATGATGGAAACCGGACTGAGTACTTCCTCTTCTTCGGCACAAATCACATCACGGGGCTGAAGAAGATGAAGGACACCATGTGGAGAGTAGACAAGTCGGGGCGTTTCCAGTTTTCGGACTTTACCAATCCGACCCAGCCGGTCTTGTTCGAAGCCGAGCCCGATTTCGATCACCTGGAACGCCTATTGCGAGGGCGCTTCGGAGGTAACCAAGCTAGCGTCGAGCGAATCGAGCAGTTCATCGTCGTAGACACACCTTTCACGGACAGTCACTACAAGAGGGGCGTACTGCGGAAACTCGAGTATGCGAATCCACCAGGGTTGGAAATCGTAGCTGCGCGGGACAAGCGTAGGCGGGGAACGTATCCTCCTGGCACTATCATTCGCTTCCTCTGACTCCCGCCTTCCGCCTCTCGTACCTTCCCGCCGCCTACCCACCCCTACCCACCGCCGCGCGGCCGTTCGCGCTCGGGGCGCCCGCAGGCGGCACGAGGCGCTCCTGCTCCTCCAGCCAGCGCGAGAACTCCGACTCCGGGTCCGCCACGCCGAGCTCGTCGGCGGCGCGACGGCGGCTGTGGATGCCCGACGCCACGAGCACCCGTTCGTCTTCGACCAGCCGGCTGCGGTCCTCCGGCACCAGCGGCCCCCAGACGATGCGCGTCCGATAAGGAGCGAAGCTTTGCCCCGTCTGCTGCTCCAGGATGCGCAGCACCAGCTCGTTGCGCCGTTGGTACGCCGCCGAACGAATCAGCCGCTTGCGCTGCACCTTCTTCAGCAGCGGGTCCAGCTCCAGCGTCAACGCCACACCCGAGAGGTTCGCCCGGTTTTCGCCGAACGCCGTCCGCGGCGCCTCGCCCAGGTCGTGCAGGGTGCGGTAGATGAGGTTCACGTAGTCGACGTGGAGCTGCACGCCGCCGCCCTGCAACAGATCCAGCAGGTAGGCGCGGGCGCGCTCCGGCAGCTCCCACACTGCGCCCGGCTGCACCGCGATGTCTTGCGACTCGTTCACGTTCTCCAGGACAGCGATCGGGTTGCCCGACAGCTCCAGAATCATCGAGAGCTGCGAGAGCGCCCGGTTCAGCTCGCGCGCCGACTCGCGGATGGGCGGCACGTCGGAGCAGCCCCAGAACTGCTTCGGCTCGCGCAGGTTCGGGTAGACGACGAACGGCACGAAGCCGTACGGGTTCGCCTTTTCCTCGAAGAGCGCCCCGTCCACCCACAGCTCGAACGTCTCCGCCGTCCACGACTCCACGACCTCGATGCGCCGCTCGCCCGCGACGACGCTGCGAGCGGACCGCGTCGCGCGTGGCCGGAAGCCGAGCAGCAGCTCCGCCTCCTCGGCCGACAGGTGGTAGCGGCTCGCGACGCGCCATATCCGGCTCGCGTCGTCGCCCAGCCACCAGACGAACAGCCCCTGCACGTCCGGCGCCGACACGCGCACCCGGCGTTCGACGGCGTCCCACGTCACCTTGAACGCGCCGTCGCCCAGCACCGCCGCGTCGATCTCCGTGTCGAAGTCGAGCTGGGCCAGGTTGTTCTGCTCGTAGACGTCCTGGAGCGCGCGCTCCGTCCGCCGCGCCCGCTCGGTCGCCTCAGGGGAGCCGTCCTCCGGGTCGACGACGCTGTGCATGCCCGACATAAGGTAGGCCGTCGTCTTCTCGATGAGCGTCTTCGCGTAGTTGAACGTCAGCCTCCGCTCCCGGCGACGCGCGGGCGCCGGCCACTGGTCGCCCTGATAGAACGCGAGCGCTTCGCCGTAGCGGCGCAGCCGCGACAGGTCCCGCCGCGCGAGCTGCTGCGGCAGCGTCAGCGGACTGATTCGGGCGTCTCGGGCCATGGTGTCGTCACCTCCGTAACCTGGTCATCCTGAGCGCTCCTTTATGTCATTCCGAGCGGAGCGAAGAATCTCGTTTGTCCGGGGCCTACGCTACAATCGCCCGCCACCGATCGCGAAGGCGCCCCTGACACCGCCCTACGTCCGCCAACGGCTCCCGCGCGTAGATACGAATGGAGGCGCGGGCCGCTTGTCTGGTGGTGGCCGCCTACCTATACTGTGCCAAGCTCGCGAACGCGCGTCCTAACTCGAAAGGGGGCTCCCTCGTGGCAATCAGAAGCACATCCGGACGAAGCATCCCGGCGGCCTTCTGGCTCGCCCTCACCCTGTTCGCCTCGATCGCGCTCGTCGCGGGCGCGTGCGGCGGCGGTGGCGGCAGCGACCCGACGCCCACCGCCGAAGAAGAAGCGCCCACAGACGAACCCACCAGCGACGCCACGGAGGACACCGTCCAGATCGACGAGTCGTTCTGGCACTCGGGCTGGATGGTCACGCTGGGTGAGGCCACCGTCACCACGGACGACCTCGGCGCCCGCAGCGTCGCCATCGAAGCCACATTCGAGAACCTCGGCACCGACACTGCCACGTTCGACTCGCAGCTCGTGCTTACGTCCGGCGGCAACTCTTACACCGAGACCGGCACCGAGCAGGAGCTGCCTGAGGTGCCCGGCGAGCTCTCCGGCAGCGGCGTCCTCGCCATCCGCGTCGACGACGAGTTCACCTTCGACGATGCGACGCTCACCATCGGCAACCCGGCGAACAACCAGGCCGTCGTGCCGCTGGGCCCCGACGGCGACGACCTCGTCACGCTCGAGCCGCGCGAGATCGCGGTCAGCGGCGACGTGACGGCGGGCGCCGTCAGGGTGACCGTCGAGCGCGCCGAGCTGCGCGCCGACCTCCCCGACGCCCACAGCATCATGGAAGAGGGCAAGCTGGCGCTCACGGTGTACTTCTCCGTCACGCCCAGCGCCGGCATCCAGATCGGCCAGGGGGTGTTCCAGGACCCGAACGTCGCGCTCAAGCTGCCCGACGGCACGGCGGTCGCCGTGCGCAGCGACGGCGTCAGCGGCGTGAACGAGCTGCTCCAGGGCAAGGAGGGCACGACGATCTCTGGCCTCTCCGTGCGCTTCGAGGTGAACGAGCCGGCCGAAGGTCAGTACGCCTTCGTCGTACGCGGCGCCTATGGCCCGGGCGGCGCCCAGGCGGAGGGCGAGCTCCCGTTCACGATCGTTGCCGTCGCAGCAGGAGCGTCGCCCACCGCCGGCCCGACCCCGACGCCGTAAGCTAGGCCTTCTCCCACGCGAGCACCACGCACGGCGTGCCCTTGCGGTCGATCGGCGCATCGTGGAAGGCGCGCAGCCCGAACGACGCTGACCGCGTCCGAAGCGCGCCGACCTGTCGGTCGGCGAGCAGCAGCGCGATCCGCCCGCCCGGCCTGAGCACGCGCGCCATCTCGCCGAGCGCCGTGACCACCGCTTCGTCCGCCTCCGGCTCGTACGGCGGTTCGGTCGCGATGGCATCGACGCTGCTCGACTCGAACGGCAGCGATTGCGCGTCGGCGACGCAGTGCGCCGCACCCAGCGCGCGCAGGCCGTGGCGCAGCGACGGGTCGACGTCGCAGCTCAGGACTCGATAGCCGCTCGTCAGCCCTTCCAGCACGACGCCACCGGCGCCAGCGAACGGGTCGAGGAGCGTAGCCCCAGGCAGCGTCGCGACGAGGTTCACGAGCATGCGCGCATCAATCACCGGCAGCCCGCGCCTGCTCAGGGGCCCGCTGCCGCCTCGATAGCCGCGCACCGGCCGCGCCTCGCCGCCGCTCTCGAGCACGAAGGTGCGCCGGTCGGGCGCCGCCTCGCGTAGCTCGCCGGCGTCCTCCTCGTGGAGACGCGCCAGCCGATACGAGCGCCCCCGCCAGCGCACGTCGCCTTCGTCCTCCGTCGGCTCGACCAGGTCGACCGCGTAGCTATAGCCGAGGCGCGGCAGGCGGTCGCGCGCGCGCTCTAGCGCGTCAGCGGGCAGCGTCAGCCAGAAGACGCCGCCCTGCTCGGACAGCGGCCCGCCGGGCGCGACCGCAGCGCCGAGGTCGCGCAGCAGGCACGTCGCCTCCGCCGTCGCCGTCGACAGCGCTCGGCGCCGGGCCGGGCGGACGTGGAAGATGAGGAGGGCGGGGTCCATGCAAACGCGCGGCGTCATCGCGCCGCGATCACGCCGTGCCAGGCGCTGCCGAGGACTTCAGCACCTCGAACACCTTATGTCGACCCGCCTTGCCGCGCAGGTCGGCTTCGAAGTCCCTGCCGACCTGGAAGGCGGGCGCCACCCGCTCGACAACCGGCTCGGTCACCAGCAGATTAACGCCGCTCTCCTTCGTCAGGGTCTGCACCCGCGACGCCGTGTTCACGACGTCGCCGATGGCGCTGAGCTGCGTGTTCCGATAGTACCCGACCTGGCCCACCACTGCCCTGCCGAAGTCGATGCCGATGCCCATGCGCATCTCGAACCCGAAGTGCTCCGTCGAGTAAACGCTCAGCGCCCGGCTCGCATCGATCATATCGATGCCGCAATGGACGGCCGCCAGCGCCGCCCGGTCACCGCCGGCCAGGAAGAGCGCCATCATGCCGTCGCCCTGAAACGAGACCACGTGGCCGTGGTGCGCTTCGACGAGCGTGCCCATCCTGTCGAAGTAGCGATTGAGCAGGTGCAGGACATCGAAGGGCAAGTGCTGTTCCGAGAAGGTCGTGTAGTCGCGGATGTCCGAGAAGAGGACCGCGACCTCGCGCTCCAGCGCCAGTCCTTCAGCCAGGGAGGGCGCCGCCGGCCGGTCGCTCTCGTGCAGGAGCACCCGAACCGTGATGTCGCCCTGGGGGTGGAGCTGGCAGGCCAGACGAATCGGCGACTCGAGGCGGTTCAGGGCCAGGACGACCTGCTCGTCGTCGGACGGCGCGCCGCAGTGTTCCAGGCCTGCGATCACCTCGACGCGACACGTGCTGCAGCGGCACTTTCCGTCGCAGGCATGCCGGTGGTCGATGCCGGCGCGGTTCGACGCCTCGAGGACATCCTCCCCGGGCTCGAGCTCGATGGTCGGCCCATCAACAAAACTGACGCGCGGCACAGTCGGTCTGAACGCTCCTTCACACTGCTGAATCGCAACCTACTGTAGCTTGGCCCTGTACACCCCGGCAACCGGATTCGATGTCAGTTCGCTCCTATGTGAGCCCCTTCATAGAGCCGGCGGCCCCTTCGGGCGTAGTGTATGCGTAACAAGGGGCTTACACAGGGAGGCTATCATGGTACAGGTCCGCGGGGTGTATGAAGTCGCCATCCGGGTGAGGGATCTCGCCCGGTCAGAGCAGTTTTACCGGGGTCTCCTGGGCCTGGGCTTGGGCCTGCGCGACGAGGAGCATCACTTGGTCTTCCTGCGCGTGGGCGATCAGACCGCCATGATCGTGCTCCAGGAGGACAAGGGTGATTGGTCGAAGCAGCATTTCGCCTTCACGGTCGACGAAGGCGAAATCGACGGCGCCGCGACCCTCCTGCGGGAGCGAGGCATCGAGGTGCGCGGGCCGGTCGTCCACGACAGGATGCCGGCGAAGTCGCTTTACTTCGACGACCCGGACGGGCACTCGCTGGAGTTGTGCGCGCCGATCAACGGCAAGAGCTAGGCGGACCGCCGCAGGGTCCCCTTCTCCTCCCTGCCCGCCGCCAGGATGCGAAACACGCTCCGCCGAGAGAGACCGAACTCGCTCGCCACCACATCGATGGCGGCTCCCTCAGCTCGTCGCTGGCAGACAGCACCGTCCCTCGAGCCCTGGAGCAGCTTACGAGCGCCGCCCGGCTCGTCATAGCGACAGTGCTCTAACGGGCAGCGCAGACAGGTCGGCGAAAGGTCGCAGCCGGCGTCTCGAAACGCCAAGTACTCCGGCAGCGCGTCCACGCGAACTCTTCGGCCGTTGGGGTGGCGGAAGTGGTCGGCGCGGATGGCATCGAGCCCTCTCCGGGCGAGCAGGTCTTGGTCGGTCGTCATCGGTCTATTCCTCCTCGCTTCTCGCTACAGCAAGCGTTACAGCGCTTCCCGCACACGGCCTCGCGCCATGCGGGGCGCCGCGTCGGCTCCCGCCTCCGCGAGCAGCGCCAGGCTCATCAGATAGTCGTCGTGTCCGTCGGACTGCTCGACGAAGAAGTTCATCGTCCGGTTTGCCCGGTAGGCGACGCGGGCGCGCTCCAGCTCGTGCCGGCAGTGCCGGTACTCCTGCGAGTTGTCGCCGGCGTAGAGCTTCAGCCGGCCGGCGTTCACCGCCGCCAGCAGCCCGTAGCCCAGCCGCGACTTCGCCTCCTGAGTGAAGCGCACCGGGTGCACGACCAGCGAGCCGAGCGTCGCCGTCAACAGCCGCGCGATCGTCTCGCCGAGGCCCGTCGCGTCGACGGCAAGCCGGCGCACCTGCCAGACCTCGCGCAGCAAGTCGACGAGGCGCTGAATGAGCGCGTCGTGCGGCTCGCCCGTCCAGACGTAGTGCTCCACCACATCCAGCTGCGGATCGTGCACGACCGCGCCCCGGCCGGGATACGCCGCGCGCGCGATCGTGAGCACCGTCGAGTCGCGCCGCGCGTTCGGCGTGGAGGGCGGCGTCCCAACGTCGCCCTCCAGCTCGCCGCCCGCCAGATCGAGCCCAGCCACGTACGTCTCGCCGGTGCGAGGCGCTCGCTGGCGCTCATGACGCCCCTCCAACTGCGCGAGCTGGCCTGCGTTGAACAGCCGCCCGCCGCCCGCGATCGGCTTCAGACAGTACTGCGTCAGGAACAGCGGGTGCTGCTCGCCGAGACGCTGCCGCTCCGCCTCCACGTAGCGACCGTAGGCCGGGTTGTGCCGCGCAACCGCCTGCCAGTCGTGCTCGAAGTGACGCTGGACGCCGTCGCGACGCTCCAGCTCCAGATGGCGCTGCTTCGCCCGCTCCAGCAGCGTCGAGTCGTCCCAGGCGGTGCCGTAGAAGACGGTTGTCGCGTTGGACGTCGCCGCCATCGGCCGGAACTCGCGGTCGAACTTCTCCTCCGCCACGTCCTGCGCCTCATCGACCTCGAGCAGGATCTGGGCGGTGTGGCCGACCACGTTCGCGCCCGGCTCCGCCGAGAGGAAGACCTGGCGCGCCCTCCCCACCCGCACGATGGGGCCGGCCTCGCGCGAGGCCAGCGGCGCCAGCCCCGCCTCCAGCAGGCGCGACCAGAGCCGGCGCATGCTGATCCGCCCTTGCGGGTCGAAGGTCGGCGCGCACTTCACAGCGTCGGCGTCGCGCGAGACGTGGAGCGAGAGCAGCAGCGCCTCGAGCTGGGCCGACAGCTCGTTCTTGCCGCCCTGCCGCGCGATCTCCACCGAGAAGCTCAGGCCCCGCTCTTGCACGATGCTATCGAGGATCGCGCGGCCCGCCTCCACCTGGTACGGGCGGAGCCGCTGCTTCCAGGGGCCGGCGCCGAGCGCCACGGCGCATGGAATGATGGCAGCCATCATCACCCCAGCAGACGCAGCACGAGCTGCGCGGCGACCGTGCCCGCGAGCAAGAAGATCAGCCCGTTCACGCGCCCCTTCACCTCCTGTAGCTCGCGCTCCAGGCCGCGCAGCCGCTCGTCCACCACCGCCCGAAAGCCTTCGGCCGACAGCGACGCCAGCGGCTCATCGCGCGTGATTCGTCGCTGGCGCCGCAGTCTGGCCAGCGTCCGTTCAAGAACGGGCGGCTCACTCATCGCGAAACGCCTCCGGCATGAGCTGTCCGCCCACCCCCCGCACGACGCTCGCCAGGCTTGCCGCCAGGTCCTCCTCCGCCTGCTTCGACAGCCGGTAGCGCGCCGACACCGCCTTCACCAGCATGTCGATACCACGCAGCATCAGCGGGATGTCCTCTCGTTTCTCGTCGACCACTTTGCGCAGCCTTACGCGGAGGAGTGCGATCTCATCATCGAGCCGTTCGATGTCCGACGCCTCGTCCAGCTCTATCTGCTCCGCCGCTTCGAGAGCGCTGCGATAGAAGTTCTTGGCCAGCGCTGCGCGGCCGCCACCCGTCGAGCGCCGCCGCGGCGCCTTGCGCTCCACTTCAGCGCTTTCGGCGGTCACCGGGCACGCCTTCCAGCAGCTCCAGCAGGCTCTCCAACGTCTCAGGCGGCACCCGCGATGCGGCGTCCGCGACGCCGGCCAGCAGGCAGAGCGCTGCCAGCGACCAGTCGCGCCGTTCTATCGCCAGCGTGAGGGCAGATACGGCCATCGCTACGAGCGCGACCCCCGCAGGATGAGAATCGAGATGAACAGCGTCGCCAGTAGCAGCGGCAGCCGCGCGACCGCCCACGCCTCAGGCGAAAGCTGGCCGGGCAGGACGCCTCGTTGCCACCAGAAAAGCCCCTGCGAGAAGACCGCCTCGATCACCGCCGCGGCGCTGACAAGTACGAGGGCCAGCGCGCCCACGCGCCGCCCGCGCGACCCGTTCCGCCGCCACCAGTACCCTGCGAAGTACGCTGCGTTCAGCAACCCGCAGCCCGCAGTCGCCAGGTCCTGCGCCACCACCAGCCCCGTTCCGTTCACGCTGTTGCCTCTCATCGCGCGCTGTCCGCTCAGGTCTTTCTCGTGCAGAGTAGTACATATGTTCGCCTCCGTCAAGACCGCCTAGGCATACCCGCCGAATTGTTGCCAAGATGGGCATTGCCCTACGTAGATCGCCCTCGCCCTGCCGATGCTACAGGTGGAGGTTCATGAGAGACATGGCTACCGCATCCCGCAAGCACACTCGCATAGACCAGCTCGACGAAGGGGAGTGGCTCCACCGCCTGCTCGCGCCCACCCACGAGCGCGTCGCGACGCACCCCAGTCCGCAGGCCATCGAACGCATTCGCGCCCGCCTGCTTCGCGAGATCGTCAAGACGCCCGCGCGCAAGGCTGCGTAGCGACCAAACGAGCGCACACATCGAATGGGCGTGGCACGAGAGCCTCGCCCTTTCGCTATTCCCGTGCTGTCGGCCAGGTACTATTCGCTAAGCAGCCCCTGCTCGCTCAGGAAGGCACGCAGCTCATCCGGCGTGCCGAACACGCGCGAGCCGATCGCGTCCAGGACGTCGACTACGTCATCCGGAGCATCGCTGTCGAACGCGCGGTCCACCACGTCGCCGCGCTCCACTCGCCCGCTCGCGCCGTAGGCGGCGCTCACGTACTCCTCAATCTGCTCCCACGATACTGCCATGCCTCTCCCTTCTCCCGTTCGTTCTCGGTTCCAGGTTCTACGTTCGCTGCGAAATCACCAGCTCGTTGCGCGCCGCCACCGTGTCCGGATGGAGCGGCCAGCCCCGCTCCACCGCCCGCTCGACCTGTCGGTCCAGGATGCGCAGCATCGCCGCCTCCAGGCTCTCATCCGCTAGCCGGCGAGCCTCAGCCAGCGCCGGGTCATCGCGCGCCTTCTCCGGCTCGATCTTGTCCGCGACGAAGATCAGCCGCTCCAGCGCGCTCATGCCGGCGCGGCCTGTCGTGTGATAGCTCGCTGCCGCCAGCACCTCCTCGTCGGCGACGCCGTAGCGCTCGGCCATGATCCGGGCGCTGAGCCTGCCGTGGAGCAGGACCGGCTCCGAACGCTCAACCTCCGAAGGCGCCAGGCCCGCCGCCTCCGCGTCCCGCACTAGATCGGCTGGCCGATGCCCGCGCGTCAGGTCGTGACCCAGCGCCGCGATGACCGCCCGTTGCTCATCGATGCCGTGCCGGTCGGCCAGACGCTTCGCCTCGGTAACCACGCGCTGCACGTGCTCGCGCAGGCCGCGCGGCAGCTCCGCCACGGCTTGCTCCAACGCCGCGCGCGCGTCAGTCGTCGTCATCGTTCGAACCACAGCTCGTAGACGTGCTCACCGCGGCGAAGCACGTAGCGCCCATCGACAGCCTGCGGCAGCGCCCCAAGGGCCTCGCCGGCCGCGGGCCGGACGCGCACGCGCAGGTCGCGCACATCCGGCCGCCCCTCAACACGCCAGCGTTCGAGGGCGTCCTTCAGGAAATCGAGCGCTTCGCCTGTACCGAACAGAGGCACGTTGCCGCGCTTCGGGCGTTCCCAGCCCAGCGCGACCGCCGACTCCGGCGAGACGAGCATCAGGAAGGCCGATTCTGCTCCGATCGGCCGGCGCAGAAGCTGGAGCATCGGCCGGCCCTGCAGGGCCAGGTAGTAGAGCGGGCCGGTGCGCCGGTCCCGGCGGCGCGGAAACCGGAAGCGCACGTGCCGCTCTTGCACCAGGAGACGCGCCACGGCGGCCTTCATCGACTCGTCCACTTCGCAGTCCGCCCAGACCCCGAGGTCGGGCCCGACCCTGCCGGCGTGCAGCCGGCCGAATTCGCCGCGCATCGGCATGAAGCCGCACTCGCACGTTCGCTCGCTCACGAGGCACTCGCCCTGTTTTCGAAGCGCGAGAGCGACGTGGACGCCGTTCAGCCGGAAGGGCATGACGAGCACTCCGCCCTCGACAAGCTGGTCGAGCCACGGCTGCGGGATCTGCCAGCAGCTCGCCGTGGCGATGATCCGGTCATAGGGCGCGTTCTGCCCGTAGGCGAAGCCGCCGTCGCCCGTCACGACCTGAACGCCCTCGTAGCCCGCCGAGCGCAGGTGCTCCTCGGCGCCCTTCGCCGTCTCGTCGTCGATGTCGATGGTGGTGACGTGGCCGTCTGACCCCACGAGCTGCGAAAGCAACGCTGCGTTGTATCCCGTGCCCGCGCCGATCTCCAGCACGCGCTGGCCGCGCTTCAGCTCGAGCTGCTCCAGCATGACCGCCATGATCGAGGGCTGGCTGGACGAGCTCACGCCGATGCCGTCGATCTGCTTCGTGACCAGAGCCCGGTCCGCGTAGACGTCGGGAAGCGGCTGCTCGGGCACAAAGATGTGGCGCGGCACCGTCGCGAACGCCTCGCAGACCTGCTCGCTGCGCACAACCCCACGCCGGCGCAGGTCGTCGACAAGCTGTTTGCGGAGAGCTTCGGCTTCGGTCATCGCTCCAGGCATGATACAACGGCCCCTCTCCGCGAGGGGCCGTATGACAGTAGCGTCCGTGGGTTCGATCTTACGCGCGGCCGTACGCCATCGCGCGCAAGCGCCGCACGCGCTCCTCGATCGGCGGGTGAGTGCTGAACAGGTTCGCCAGGCCGCCGGCATTGAACGGATGGACAATGTACAGGTGCGCCGTGGACTCCGCCATCGGCGTCGGCGCCATCGGCCGCGCCTGCACGCCCGCGTGGAGCTTCTCGAGCGCGCTCGCCAGCGCTTCCGGGTCGTGCGTGTACTCCGCGCCCGAAGCGTCGGCCTGAAGCTCGCGTGTGCGCGAGATGCCCGCCTGGATCAGCCCCGCCGCGAGCGGCGCCAGCAGAAACGCAAGCAGCGCGATCAGACCGCCGTACGGGTTGTCGCGGTCGCGCCCACCGAACGCTCCCCCGAACCACAGGCTCATCCACGCCAGCATGCTGATCGCGCCAGCCAGCGTCGCGACGATCGAGCTCGTGAGAATATCGCGGTTCTTCACGTGGCCAAGCTCGTGGCCCAGCACTCCCCGCAGCTCACGCTCGTCCAGCAGGCGGAGGATGCCGGTCGTGGCGGCCACCGCCGCGTGCTCCGGGTTGCGCCCGGTCGCGAAGGCATTCGGCGTGTCGTTCTCGACAATGTAGACGCGCGGCTTCGGCACGTTCGCCAGCGACGCGACCTCGTCGACGATCGCGTGGAGCTTGGGCGCCTCCTCCACGGAGACCTCTCGCGCCCCCGCCATCCGCAGCGCCAGCTTGTCCGACGACCAGTAGGCGAAGAAGTTCATCCCTGCCGCCAGCACAAACGCGATAACCACTCCTGTCGGGCCGCCCAGCACATAGCCGATTACCAGGAAGAGCCCCGTCAGCGCGCCGAGCAGCAATGCTGTTCTCAAGGCGTTCATCTCGTCTGTTCACTACCTCCTTAGGGCCAGCAGGCCTCCCTTGCAGGATACCACAGCTCTCAGACTGCGGTCGCCTAGCCCTCCGCGCCAAGGCGGCGCCCCCCCAGTACGTGCAGGTGGATGTGGTAGACCGTCTGACCGCCGTCGTCGCCGCAGTTGAACGCCAATCGGTAGCCGCGCTCGCCAATCCCCTCGGCGTCCGCCACGCGATTCGCAACTGTGAACAACCTGCCCAGCAGCGCCCCGTGGCCCTCGGAGAGCTCCCGAACGGTTGGGACATGTTCGTGGGGGATCACCATAAAATGGATGGGCGCGCGCGGGTTGATATCGCGAATGGCGAAGCACAGGTCGTCCTGGTGCAGCTTCTCCGCCGCCATCTCCCCTGCGGACATGCGGCAGAAGAGGCAATCCTGCATCGTGCTTCTCCTTCCTTCACGATCCGCGCTCAGGCACGCGGCGCCGGCCTGGCGGCGCTTCCGGGCCGCCGTTCCGGTTCGTTCTGATTTTACTCTGTATTGGTCTTGACAAGTGTGAAAACGTTCGTTCATGATCGCTGTAACGAGAAGTTCGCTCTGGATGCCAGTGGAGGGGAGGGATCCCATGGCACCGGATGCACAAGAGGGTGTTGGGCTTCCCTTTGTCGTGCATGGGGTAGCGCGCCTCCCCAAGTCCATCTGTGGCGAGTCGCCTGCCTGCCTATTGGTGGAGTTGGTATTAGACGCCGAAGACCAGCGCGTGTTAGATGTTGCCGCGATGCCTTCTTTGCCCGGATACGCCGCGCTGCTGAAGCGGGTCCTCGCCGGCTGTTCGCTCGACCGGCTGGAACAGGCTGGGGAGTCGTTCGCCGAGCGTTATCGCGGCCCGCTGCTGCGCCCCACGCTCGCCGCTGTGGCGAACGCGGCGCTCAACTGGAGGAATCAAAGGGACCAGACTACGCACGAGCTGGACTAGGGCGCTGCGACTGTTGAGCAGCCCGGGAGGGGGCGCACATCTCGAACGAAGTAGTAACCGCTGGTGAGCTCAAGCGAACAAAGCTTGAGGCGAACGGAGGCGTGACGCCCTGCACGTTCGCGGAGTTCTTCGAGCGCGCGCCTCTCGGCTTCGCGGTGTGGCGCCTGGATAGCCCCGACGACGCCGCGTCATTTCGCCTGCTGGCGTGCAACGCCGCGGCCGCCCAGCTCACCGGCCTCACATCGGAGCGGCTTCATGGCAAGACCATGGGCGAGCTGCACGGGGTCATTCAGCCCGGCATCTCGAGCCTGTACCTGGACGTCCTCCGGTCGGGCGGCGCCCGGGACCTAGGCGAGTTCGCGTCCGACGACGGATCGCGCATCTTCCTGGTAAGGGCCTTCGCACTGCCCGACAACTGCCTGGGTGTCGCTTTCGAGGACGTCGCCGAGCGCAGACGAAGCGAGCTCGCCCTGCGCGCCAGCGAATCGATGAAGGCGGCGCTGCTGGACGCGATCCCCGACCTCACAGTCCGCTTCCGCAAGGATGGCGAGATACTCGACGCCAGGCATGGCAGAGAGTCGCTCGGCTTCCTTCCCGCCTCCAGTCTTGTCGGGAGCAACGGCTTCGAGCTCGCGCCTCCCGGCGCCGCTGAGACGATGAAGCGGCACGTGCAGGCCGCGCTCGAAAGCGGCAACGTCCAGACGTACGAGTACGCCGTATCGGTGGACGGACGCACCCTCTATCGAGAGGTCCGCGTGGCGCCGGCCGGCCCGGACGAGGTCCTGGCGATCTTTCGGGATATTACGGGGCGCAAGCGATCTGAAGAGGCGCTCCGCGCGAGCGAGGAGCGCTTTCGCATGCTCGCCGAGAATGCTCAGGACATCGTCTTCCGATTTCGGCTGACGGAACCCCGGGGCTACGAGTACGTCAGCCCTGCCGTTACCGCGATGAGCGGTTACGCGCCTGAGCAGTATTATGCCGATCCCGAGTTCGCCGTAAAGCACATCCACGCTGACGACCTGCCGCGTTTTCGCGACATGGTCGAACATGGCCACACAGGCTCCATGGAGCTGCGCTGGGTCCGGAGCGATGGCAGTGTGATCTGGACCGAACAGCGCAACACACCGATCTACGACGATACCGGCGCCGCGATCGCTGTCGAGGGCATCGTCCGCGATGTCACAGAGCGCAAGCGCGCGGAGGAGGAACTCCGTCAAAGCGAGGAGCGCTTCCGGTTGCTCGCCGAGAACGCCCAGGACATCATCTTCCGGCTCCGCCTGGTCGAACCGATCGGGTTTGAGTACGTAAGCCCGGCCATGGCCACCCTGACCGGCTACAGCCCTGAGGAGTGCTATCGCGACCCAAACTTCGCCGCGACCATCGTCCACCCGGACGATCAGGCCGCCTACCGGCGCATGATCTGGGAACGACAGACGGGCAGGATTGAGCTTCGTTGGGTCCGCAAGGACGGCTCCGTCATCTATATCGAGCAACGCAGCACGCCGGTCTATGACAGCCGCGGCCGCACCGTCGCCATCGAGGGCGTCGTGCGCAACATTACGGACCGCGTCAGGGCCGAGGAGACGCTCCGAGAGAGCGAAGAGCGCTTCCGCCTGCTGGCGGAGAACGCGCAGGACATGATCTTCCGCTACCGGATCGCGGAACCTCGCGGCTACGAGTACGTCGGCCCGGTGGTCACCGCGATGGCCGGATACACCCCCGACCAGTATTACGCGGACCCCGACTTCGCATCCAAAGTCATCCATCCAGACGACAGGGAGACGCTCGACAGAATGCTGGCGGAGCTGCAGGAGGCTCCGATTGAGCTGCGCTGGATCTGTAAGGACGGCTCGACGATCTGGACGGAGCAGCGCAACACCCTCATTTACGACGACGCCGGCACCCTCGTCGCGGTCGAGGGCATCCTCCGAGACGTCACCAAGCGCAAGCGGGCCGAGGAGGCCCTGCGCGCCAGCGAAGAGAGGTACCGCTTGCTGGCGGAGAACGCCCAGGACCTGATCTATCGGTACCGCGTCGCGCCCGACAGGGCATTCGACTATGTCAGTCCTTCGATCACGACACTGCTGGGGTACACGCCATCAGAGTGCTATGCCGATCCTGAGCTCTTCCGAAAGCTGGTCCACGACGAGGACCAGCCGCTGGTCCGGCAGCTCATCCTAGAAGGGCAAAGCCCGGTCATCGCTGCCCGGGCCGTGAGGAAGGACGGCAGCATCGTCTGGACCGAGCAGCGCAACGTCCCGATCTATGATGAGGAAGGCACGCTCATCGCCGTCGAAGGCATCGCCCGCGACATCAGCGAGCGGAAGCGCGAGGAGGAAGAGCTCCTCTACCAGGCCGGCGTTCTTGCGAATGTCCGGGACGCTGTGGTCTCTGTGGACGCCCGGTTCACGGTCCGGACCTGGAACCCGGCCGCCGAAGAACTCTACGGGTGGCAGGCGGAAGAAGTCATCGGCCAGTCAGCCGGGGAGATCTTTGGTGAACAGCTCGGTGTGCGCGATGGCGTGAACGCGCTCGGCGAGAGTGGGTCCTTTCAGGGGGAGCTCGCGGTACGTCGCAAGGACGGCGCCGTAATCGTCGTCGACGTCATCGCCGTTACCCTCCGCGACTCAGCAAGCCAGGTTACCGGGTATGTCAGCGTCGCCCGCGACATCACCGACCGCAAACGCGCCGAGGAGCAGCGCCAGGTTGCGCGCGAAGAGCTTGAGGCGAAAGTCGAAGCGCAGATCGCGCCCAGCAGTCTGTACGGACTCACGTTCCGCGAGCTCACCGTCCTGAACCTCGTCGCCGCAGGCAAGGCAGACAAGGAGATCGCCGCGGAGCTGGGCATCAGTCCGCTCACAGTGCACAAGCACCTGACCAACATCCTGAGCAAGATGAACGCGTCCTCTCGCACGGAGGCAGGCGTGCGGGCGATTCGCGAAGGCCTCGTCGCTTAGGCGAGAAGTCATCCACGCCAAACAACAGCCCGCAAGCAGCACCTGTGCTAGCTGCGCTATTCCATTTCTTGAATAAACGCTTTCCTAGCTACTCAACAATCAGTATGGACAACGTACCCACCGAGGCGCACACTGGGGCCAGAACGGGGAGAGCACGACGGCCAGCACCAGACGTTCAGCCACGAGGGGGGTCATGGGCTCTCATGGCCAATCCAGTACGCATCGTGCTCGTCGCCTACATTAACACTTGGCGATCCAACCGTCAACCACCTATTCCGCTATCCGCGACAGAAAGGGCCGGCATCTGTGCCAGCCCTTTCTTGGCGCTCCGAGCGCGCTCTCAGCTAGATCTTGAGGCCCTGCGCTACTAGCTCGCGGTGGTAGTCAGCGTCGCCCCAGGCCAGCTCGCCGGCCTTCTGCCGGCGGAAGTAGAGCTGGATTACGTACTCCTTCGTGAACCCGATGCCGCCGTGGATCTGCTGGCCGTGGGCAACCACCCGCCGGGTCGCCTCGCTGCACCATGCCTTGGCCATGTGGACGTCCAGGTCAGCCTCAGCCGTGTCCTCCGCCACTGACCAGGCAGCCTTGTACATGATAAAGCGCGCCCCATCCACGTCTGTCACCATGTCGGCCGCCTTGTGTTGGATCGCCTGGAAGCTGCCGATCGGACGGCCGAACTGAATGCGGTCCTTCGCGTACTGCACGCTGATCTCGAAGTCCTTCTGCGCTAGCCCGACCAGGTACGCGCATTCGATCACCGTACCCTTGCGGGCGATGCGCTCGAACAGCGCCCAGCCCTTGCCGGCCTCGCCGACCACGTTCGCCTTCGGAACGCGCACGTTCTCGAACTTCACCTCGCCCTGCTTGTCCGCGGCTATCGTCTTGAGCTGCGTGTGCGAGATGCCCGGGCTCTTGCTGTCGACGATCAGCAGCGTAACGCCGTCCTCCGGGTTCGCCCCCTTCGACGTGCGCGCGACGACCGTCATGTAGTCGCTCACGTGCGCGTCGCGGATGAACAGCTTCGTCCCGTTGAGGACGTAGCTGTCGCCGTCTTCTTTCGCCTCCAGCTCGACACCCTCCGCGTCGAAGCGCGCCGAAGGCTCCGTGAACGCCAGCGTCCAGATCTGCTCGCCGGAAGCGATCTTCGGCAGGTAC
Source organism: Dehalococcoidia bacterium (assembly GCA_040882355.1). Lineage (GTDB taxonomy): Bacteria > Chloroflexota > Dehalococcoidia > DSTF01 > RBG-16-68-14 > JBBEBM01. The sequence goes on from JBBEBM010000010.1 coordinate 17,601, forward strand.
TGCTGCTTCTGCGCGTCCGACCCGCCTTCCTGCAGCGCGATCGCGCCGCCGACGACGGTCGGGATGAACGGGCCCGGTACCAGCGCGCGCCCGAACTCCTCCATCAGGATCACCAGGTCGACGAAGCCCATCCCAGTGCCGCCTTGGCCCTCCGGTACGATGAGCCCCTGCCAGCCCTGCTCCGCCATCTTCTTCCACAGCTCCGGCGAGTAGCCTTGCTCGTCCTCCTCCATGTCTCGCACGTGCTTCTCCGGACACTCCTTCTCCAGGAAGTCCCGCGCGAAGTTCTTGAGCAGCTCTTGCTCCTCACTCAGTCCTAGGTCCACGTTACTCTCTCCTTTCGTGTTGTTCGCAAGTAGTCGTTCCACAGGCCTGCCGGCCCGAGAATGCCCTCTCTCAATCGAGCTCGTTGATCTTCGCCGCCAGGATGAAGTCGTTCTCCGAAAGGCCGCCGATCGCGTGCGTCACCAGCTCCAGCGTCACGCGGTTCCACGAGACGCAGATGTCCGGATGATGCCCTTCGGCTTCGGCCACCTCCGCAACGCGGTTGATGAACGCCATCGCCTGCGCGAAGTTCTTGAAACGCAGCTCGCGCTTGATCCTTAGCGGCTCGCCTGCCACCAGCGCCCAGCCCGACACGTGCGCCAGGTACGCCTCGGCTTCGGCCGCCGTCATCGGCTTCGTGCCGCCCTCGCAAGGAGCGCAGTGCTTCGCGGAGAGTGCCGTTCCCATAATCACTCTCGTGGTAGCCCCAAGCCGCGCTGCGCGATAATCGTGCGCTGGATCTCGCTCGTGCCGCCGGCGAGCGTCGAGCCGACCTGGATGCGGTACATGTGCTCGATGCGTCCCAGCAACGGCGCGTGCGGCGAACCCGGGCCGAGCTGCCCGTGCAGGCCCGCCAGGCGGATGCCGGTTCGCGCGATGCGCTGCGCCAGCTCCGAACCGTACAGCTTCGTGATCGAGGCCTCCTGGTTCGGGATCAGCCCCTGCGCCTGCATGCTGGCGACACGATACGAGAACAAGATCGAGATCTGCGTCTCGATCGCCCGCTCGGCGAGCTCGTGGCGAGCGGCAGCGCCGCCGCGCTTCCGCCAGTACGGACTCGTTGCCTCGGAGATCTCGCCCAGGAGCTGCTGGAGGCTGATCGCATTGATGATGCCCGAGCGCTCGAAATCGAGCGTCGTCGTCGCCACGTACCAGCCGCGGTTCAGCTCGCCGATCAGGTCCTTCTTGGGCACGCGCACATTGTCGAAGAACACTTCATTGAAGCTGTCCGTCTCTGCCATATTGGTAAGCGGGCGTACCGTCACGCCCGGCGCGTGCATGTCGACGACAAACGCCGAGATGCCCTTGTGCTTCGGCGCGTCCTGGTCCGTGCGCGCCAGGATCATCATTCGCTCCGCCCGGTGCGCGCCCGACGTCCAGATCTTCTGCCCGTTAATCACAAAGTCATCGCCATCCACCTCGGCGCGCGTCTGAAGCGACGCCAGGTCCGAACCCGATCCGGGTTCGCTGAAGCCCTGGCACCAGTAGACCTCGCCCGACAGGATACCTGAGAGGTGCTCCCGCTTCTGCTCCTCCGTCCCGTGGACGATGATCGTCGGCCCGATGAGCCCGATGGCGAGGAAGTTCGGCCGGGGCGCCCGCGCCCGCGCGAGCTCTTCATTGAAGATGAACTGGTGCATCACCGACAGGTCGGCGCCGCCGTACTCCTTCGGCCAGGTCGGCGCGACCCAGCCACGCTTCGCCAGCGTCTTCAGCCATTCCATGTCGCGCGGGTTCTCGCCCGTGCCCACGCCCAGCACCGCATCGTCCGGCTGCCGCATGTCCGGCGGCAGCTCCTGCTGAAGGAACTCGCGCACCTCGGTGCGAAACTTGGCGTCGCTAGGCGAGTCTCGAAAGTCCATGACTAGCCTCTCGCTAACCCCAGCCCTCGGGTAGCAATAATATTCCGCTGGATCTCGCTCGTGCCGGCGGCGATGGTGGAGCCGACGGACTGCAGATACGAGCGCTCGAAGCGCCCGTGCAGCCGCGCGTACGGCGACGCCGGTGCGAGCTGACCGTACAGCCCCAGCGTGTGCAGGCCGGCCCGCGCCAGCCGCTGGTTGTACTCCGAGTTGAAGATCTTCACGATCGACGCCTCGTAGTTGGGCACGACCTTCTGCACTTGCAGCGTCACCACCCGATACGAGAGGTAACGCGCGATGTTGTACTCAAGCCACAGCTCGGCGAGCTGGCGGCGCACGAGCGGTAGATCGAAGACGAGCTTCCCGTTCGCGTTCGTTTGCTTCGCGAAGCCGGTCAGCTCTTCGAGCGTGCGCCGGTAGCCGGCGGACGTCGCCACCGACGAGCGCTCGAAGTCGAGCGTCGTCGTCGCGATGTACCAGCCTCGGTTCAGCTCGCCAAGCAGGCCGGAGCGTGGCACGCGCACGTCTTCGAAGAACACCTCGTTGAAGCCGGATGAGCCGCCCATGTTGATCAGCGGCCGCACCGTCACGCCCGGCGCCTTCATGTCCATGAGGAAGTAGCTGATGCCCCTGTGTTTGGGCGCCTCCGGGTCCGTGCGGGCGAGCAGGAACATCCAGTCGGCGTAGTGGGCCTGGCTCGTCCAGATCTTCTGGCCGTTGATGATGAAGTCGTCGCCGTCCTGCACAGCGCGCGTCTGCAACGACGCGAGGTCCGACCCCGAGCCTGGCTCGCTGTAGCCCTGGCACCAGATCACCTCACCGGACGTGATGCCGGGCAGATGCTGCCGCTTTTGCTCCTCGGTGCCGTACATCATGATCGTCGGGCCCAGGTAGCCGACAGCGGCCAGGTTGAGCAGCGGCGCGCGATGATAGGCCATCTCCTCGTTGAAGACGACCTGCTCCCAGAGACTGAGCCCCAGCCCGCCGTACTCCTCCGGCCAGGCCGGCGCGATCCAGTTCTTCGGCGCCAGCTTGCGAAGGAACTCGCGGCCGAAGCCGAACATCTCCTCGTCGATCGCGCTGTCGGAGCCGACCCAATCCGGCGGCAGCACCTCCTTCAGGAAGGCGCGCACCTCACCACGGAACGACTCCTGCTCGGGCGTGAAACGAAAATCCAATCGTCCGATTCCTCAGCCGCCAGGCTAGTGCCCGGCGGTCATTCGCCTATCGTGTACCAGCTACAAGCAACCAGCTACCGACAACTAGTCCCGCGGCATACCGAGGCCGCGCTGCGCGACGATGTTGCGCTGGATCTCGCTCGTGCCGCCTTCGATCGTGTAGGCCACCGAGCGAAGGAACGTGTAGCCGTTGCGGCCGCCGTTGGGCGCCAGCGGCGAACCCCGGCCGAGCTGGCCGTACAGACCCAGGATGTTCACACCCGTCATCGCGATGCGTTGGTTCAGCTCAGTCGTGTACAGCTTCAGCAGCGACGCCTCGTAGTTCGGGATCAGGCCGCGGTTCTGCATGCTGGCCACTCTATAGGACAGCATCCGGCCCACCTCTACCTCCACCATCCGGTCGGACAACTCGTAGCGGAGCATGGCGTTTGTCGCCAGGGCGCTCGTGTTGTCGTCGAGGTGGTTGCGCGCGTAGTCGACGATCTCTTCCACCGACTGCTTCATGCCGATCGCGCTACCGATGGCCGATCGCTCGAAGTCGAGCGTGGTGACGGCCGTGTACCAGCCGCGGTTCTCTTCGCCGATAATGTTGTCTTTGGGTACCCGCACGTTGTCGAAGTACACCTCGTTGAACTCGTGGCTGTCGGCCATGTTCACCAGCGGCCGCACCGTCACGCCAGGCGCCTTCATGTCCACGATGAAGTAGGTGATCCCTTTGTGCTTCGGCGCGTCCGGCTCCGTGCGAGCCAGCAGGATCATCCACTTCGCCATGTGCGCGAGCGTCGTCCAGATCTTCTGGCCGTTGATCACGTAGTCATCGCCGTCTCGGACCGCGCGCGTCTGCAGCGAAGCCAGGTCGGAGCCGGCCCCTGGCTCGCTGTAACCCTGGCACCAAACGTCCTGGCCCGCCAGGATACCTGGCAAGTAGTCCTTCTTCTGCTCCTCCGTCCCGTGAACGATGATCGTCGGGCCGGCCATCCCCAGGCCGATGATCAGGTGCAGCGGTCGCGGCGCCCGGTGGAGCGCCATCTCTTCGTTCAGGATGAACTGCTCCATGGTGGTGAGGCTGGCGCCGCCGTACTCCTTCGGCCAGGCCGGCGCGATCCAGCCCTTCTCCGCCAGCTTCTTGAACCAGACCTGGTTGCGCTCCCAGTTCGAGACCAGCGCCTCCTCTCGGCTGGCGCCCTTCGCTACCTCGGGCGCCTCTGCCTTGATGAAGGCCTGGACCTCCGTGCGGAAGCCCGCCTCATCTGATGAATCGCGAAAGTCCATACGATACTCCTCCTGTCCTGCTAGTCGCGCGGCAGCCCGAGGCCCCGCGTTGCGATGATGTTGCGCTGCACCTCACTCGTGCCGCCCGCGATCGTCGATGCGAGCGTCTGGATGTACATCTGGCCGTAGCGGCCTCGCCGGGGCGACCGCTCGCCATCGCCGAGGAGCTGGCCGTACAGCCCGGTCACCTTCAGCGCCGTCCTGGCGATGCGCTGGCCCAGCTCCGACGCGTAGAGCTTCGTCATCGAAGCCTCGTAGTTGGGCACCAGGCCCTTCGCCTGCATAGTGATCACGCGATACGAGAGGAGCCGCGCCACCTTCGCCTCGATTAGCCGGTCGGCCAGATCGTTCCGCAAGGTGGACGAATGCCCCAGCACCGACTGGTGGTCGCTGACGTGCTCCGTCGCGAAGCGGATCATGTCCTCCACCTGGAGCTGCTGCGCCACAGACGACCCGATGCTGGAGCGCTCGAAGTCGAGCGTCGTCGTGCCGATGTACCAGCCGCGATTCTCCTCACCCACCAGGTTCCTCGCCGGCACGCGCACGTTGTCGAAGAAGACCTCGTTGAAGGCGGCGTTGCCGCCCATGTTCACCAGCGGCTGCACCGACACCCCCGGCGACTTCATGTCGAGCAGGAAGTAGCTGATGCCCTTGTGCTTCGGCGCGTCCGAGTCCGTCCGCGCGAGCATGAACATCCAGTGCGCGTACTGCGCGCCTGACGTCCAGATCTTCTGACCATTGATCACGTAGTCGTCGCCATCACGGACCGCCTTCGTTTGTAGCGACGCGAGGTCCGAGCCGGAGCCGGGCTCGCTGAAGCCCTGGCACCACTGCACCTCGCCCGCGAGGATCTTGCCGAGGTGCTCCTTCTTCTGCTCCTCGGAGCCGTGGATGATCAGCGTTGGGCCGATCATCGCGACGCCCATGCCTCCCACCGGCGTCGCGCGCGCCTGCGCGAACTCCTCGTTCATGATGAACTGCTGCATCACTGAGAAGCCGGCGCCGCCGTACTCCTTCGGCCAGGCCGGAGCGATCCAGCCCTTGTCCGCGAGCTTCGTCCGCCACTCCTTCAGCTCCGCGAAGCGTGAGCGGTCAAAGGCCGCCGCCATCACGTCCGCCGTCCTCTCGCGCGACGGCAGCTCTTTATCGAGGAACGCCCGCACCTCCTGGCGAAAGTCTGCTTCTTCCGGCGTGTCTCGAAAGTCCATCGTTTCCTCCCTCTCTCGAAGCTCTAGCTTCGAGTCAGTCTCGAGGCATTCCCAAGCCGCGCTGGGCGATGATGTTGCGCTGGATCTCGCTCGTGCCGCCGCCGACGGTGCTCGTCGTCGCGTACATGTACATGTTGGGCATGCGGCCGTTCATCTGGCTGTGCGGGCTATCGCGCAGCACCTGGCCGTACAGCCCCAGCAGCTTCAGCCCCGTCGCCGAGATGCGCTGGTCCAGCTCCGTGGAGTACAGCTTCGCGACCGAGGCCTCCTTGTTCGGCACCTGCCCGCGCGACTGGATCCCGATCACCTGGTAGTTGAGCATCAGCTCCACCTGCGCCTCGACGGCGCGGTCGGCGAGCTCGTAGCGCACCAGCGGGTCGCGCGCGATCGCGCAGGTCGCGTCGTCGCGGTGCTCGCGCGCGTATCGGACGTAGTCGTCGACGGTCAGCGCGTGGCTGACGCCCGTCGCGATGCCTGAGCGCTCGAAGTCGAGGGTCGTCGTGCCGATGTACCAGCCGCGGTTCTCTTCGCCGACCAGGTTTTCCTTCGGCACGCGCACGTTGTCGAAGAAGACCTCGTTGAAGTCGTGGCTGCCCACCATGTTCACGAGCGGCCGCACCGTGATGCCGGGCGATTTCATGTCGAGCAGGAAGTAACTGATCCCCTTGTGCTTCGGCGCGTCCGGGTCGGTGCGCGTCAGCAGGATCATCCATTGCGCCGCGTGCGCCCCCGACGTCCAGATCTTCTGCCCGTTCACCACGTAGTCGTCACCGTCGCGCACCGCCCGCGTCTGGATCGACGCGAGGTCGGAGCCGGCGCCCGGCTCGCTGAACCCCTGGCACCAGAACGCCTCGCCGTTCAGGATCGGCGACAGGTGTCGCTTCTTCTGTTCCTCCGTGCCGTAGAGGATCAACGTGGCGCCCACCCAGCCCAGGCCGATGATGTTCGGGCTGCGAGGCGCGCCCTCCTGCGCCATCTCGTGGTTCAGGATGAACTGCTCCATCACGCCCAGGCCGCCGCCGCCGTACTCCTTCGGCCACGCCGGCGCGACCCAGCCTTTCGCCTGCAGCTTCTTCAGCCAGGCCTGCAGCGTCTTCCAGTAGTCGGCCTGGCCGAAGCGGCCGCTGCCGCCGCCGAAGATCGCGCCCCCGGCGCCGCGACGCGCCAGCCCAGTTGGCAGCTCGTTTGCGATGAAGTCGCGCACCTCCTGGCGAAACGCGGCTTCTTCCGGGCTGTCGTGAAAGTCCATGGAACGCTCCTATCCTTCCAGCGGCCAGCTCTGGGGAGCTACCAGCTCCGATACGGCGCGCACACCCGGCCCAACGCCCTGGCGACGTGGAGGGGCGCGCAGGGTCTCCTGATAGAGCCGGCCCCAGCGCTCCACCTTCGTCCGGTCCAGCTCCGAGCTGAAGCCGAGCAGGTGCATCAGGTCCAGCGTCAGGCCGATGCCCAGGAACTGCCACGCGACAAGCCGCGAGTCCAGATCGCGACGCACGACGCCGCGACGCTGCCCTTCCTCGATCGTCTCGGCGACGAAGTCGACGAAACTCGCGAAGTTCTCGTGCAGCGCCTGCCGGATCTCCGGGTCGTCGGCCTCGGAGACGGCCTGGAACTGCGCCTTCATGTTCGATGAGTGGCTCTGCAGATGGTCGTAGTAGTGAACGCCAATCGACCAGATCGTCTCGAGCGGGTCCTCCACGTCGTAGGCGATCGCCTGCCAGATCTCGAGCAGCCGCGGCCCGGTGGACCGCAGCGTCGCGAGAAACAGCTCCTTCTTGCTGGAGAAGTAGCGGTACAGCGCCGGCTCGGAAACGCCGGCGGCCTTCGCCAGATCGGCGGTACCCACCTTGGCATAGCTCTGTGCAGCGAAGACCTCGCGCGCCGATTCGATGATCTGGCGGCGCCGGTCCTGGGCGGGTAGTCTCTTCGCTCGTGCCATCGCTAGTTAGTGGCGACTCACTATCGTCTGAGCCGCCTCTACCCTACCACCGCGATGGGGCGCTGTCAACCCCTGAAATGTGGCTATGGAAGCTGGTCTACTCCACCAGCTCTTCTTCGCGCTCGTCGCTTGGCGCGGGTGTTGCCGCAGGCTGTGCGCCGCTGGCCGCCGCCCGCACCTCGCGCTCGATCTCATCCGCCAGCGTCGGGTTTTCGCGCAGATAGCCCTTCGCGTTCTCGCGGCCCTGGCCCAGGCGCAAGTCGCCGTAGCTCAGGAACGCGCCCAGCTTCTTCACCACGCCCAGCTCGACGCCCAGGTCGAGCAGGTCGCCCTCCCGGCTGATGCCGGCGTGAGGGCCAAGGAACATGATGTCGAACTCAGCGTTTCGGAAGGGGGCGGCCACCTTGTTCTTCACCACCTTCGTCCGCACGCGGCTGCCGATGATCTGCGTTCCGTGCTTCAGCGTTTCGATCCGCCGGATGTCGATGCGCACCGAGCTGTAGAACTTCAGCGCCCGCCCGCCCGGCGTCACCTCCGGGTTGCCGAAGACAACGCCGATCTTCTCGCGAAGCTGATTGATGAAGATGACCGCCGTGCGGGAGCGCGCGATGGCGCCGGTCAGCTTCCGCAGCGCCTGCGACATGAGCCGCGCCTGCAGACCGGGCAGCGAGTCGCCCATCTCACCTTCGATCTCCGCCCGCGGCACGAGGGCGGCGACGCTATCGATGACGATGATGTCGACGGCGTTGCTCCGCACCAGCGCCTCGGTGATCTCCAGCGCCTGTTCGCCCGTGTCCGGCTGCGACACGAGCAGATCGTCTACTTTGACGCCAATTCCCGACGCGTACGTCGGCTCCAGCGCGTGCTCGACATCGATGTAGGCCGCCATGCCGCCTGCCGCCTGCGCCTGGGCGATGATGTGCTGGGCCAGCGTCGACTTGCCGGCCGATTCCGGCCCGAAGATCTCCGTGATCCGCCCTCGCGGCACGCCGCCCACACCCAGCGCGATGTCCAGGGCGATCGAACCGGTCGGAATCGATTCGATATGAAGGTTGGCGGATGCCTCACCCAGGCGCATGATCGCGCCCCGGCCGAACTGCTTCTCGATCTGGCTCAGCGCCAGGTCCAGCGCCTCGCCTTTGGCCTTCGAGCTGCCCTCGCCCTTCGAGTTGTTCTCCGTACCATTGTTGTTGTTCGCCATCGCGTAGCCTCCTTGCGATCATGCTACCGTAGACTCACTCGGCGCCTAATATAGCATAAGTGTTCGATATTTGCAAGCGCCTCCTCCTCTGTATACTACCCCCAAGCTGGCCCCAATCGGCTGGGTCGCTACTGGAGGAGCTGCCCGCCATCGAAGCCCGAATCAGCGTTCGTCTCACACCCCGCGCCGCCCGCGACGAAATCGCCGGCTGGCAGGGCGACGTGCTGCGCGCGAAGGTAACGGCGCCGCCCGCCGAGGGCCGGGCCAACGCCGCGCTCGAGCGACTCCTCGCCGGTGCGCTGGGCGTCCCGAAGACCGCGGTCCGCGTGGCCTCCGGCGCGCGGGGGCGCGAGAAGCTGGTCGCCATCGAGGGCCTCGAGCAGGACGAGGCCATGCGCCGCCTCGGCGCAGCCACCCTCTTATAACCAGCGATGCAGCGGCTGACCGACATCCACGACGCCTTCCGCTCGAGCCGGGTTGGGGGGTTCATCGTCAGCCAATCGGGGCTGTTCGGCGGAGTCGCCGTCCTGCTGATCGCGGCTTACGCCTACGCGCCCCTCTTTGGCGGCGGCATGATCCTCACGGGCGACACGATCCACATCATGCGCATCCTCGAAATGCATCGCTGCCTGAGCGACGGACAGGTGCCCTGCCGCTGGGTGCCCGACATGGGCAACGGCTACGGCTACCCGCTCTTCAACTACTACCCGCCTCTGCCCTACTACGCCGGCGACCTGCTCCACCGCCTGGGCCTCTCCTACTTGAAGACGGTCGATATGCTCTACGTGATCGGCCTGGCCGGAGCCGGCCTTTCGATGTACACGTTGGGCCGGCGGCTCTGGGGCACGCTGGGCGGCATGGTCTCGGCAATCGCTTACGTCTACGCCCCTTATCTGGCGCTGGACGTCTACTTGCGTGGCGCGCTTGCCGAGCTCTGGGCGCTCGCGATCGTGCCCGCCCTCCTCTGGGCTGTGCTTGAGCTGATCGCGACAGGCCGCCCGCGTTACGTACCCGTGATCGCGCTGCTGCTCGCAGCGTTACTTCTGTCGCACAACCTGGTCGCCGTCATCGTTGCGCCGGCGCTCGCGCTCTGGGTCGTGGTCCTCCTCCTGCTGCAAGGACGGCGGCTCTGGCGGCCTGCGCTGCTGGGCACCGTTGCCGCGCTCTGGGGGTTCGGCCTCGCCGCGTTCTTCACGCTGCCGGTCCTGCTCGAAGGCGACCTCGTGCAGGTCGACAACATCACGCTCGGCGCCTTCGAGTACACGAACCACTTCGCCAGCGTCAGCGACCTCTTCTTCCAACGCACCGGCGACTACAGCTACATCCTGAACCGGCAGGGCGGCACGCCGCTCCAGATCGGCTGGTTCCATTGGGGGCTTGCCGCGTTGGCGGTGCCGGCCGGCCTCGCCATGATCTGGACGCGTCGCCGGGCGTCGGGCCTGGCCGTCCTCATGCTCGTCGTGTTCTTCGGCGTCGGCGTCTTCATGGCCACTTCGACGTCGAAGTTCATCTGGGACACGTTCGGCTCGCTCCGTTTCCTCCAGTTTCCCTGGCGCTACCTGGGTCTCGTCAGCATCGCCGCGGCGGGGCTGGCCGGCGCCTGGCTCGCGCTGTTGCAGGGGCGTTCGCTCTTGCTCCAGCTCGTCGTCGCGGGGCTGCTCATCGGTGTCCTGGTCGGCAGCGGGCGAACGTTCTTCCACCCTCCGATCCGCTTCGACCTCACCGACGCCGACCTGCTGTCCGGCCCCCGGTACGAACTGAGGCAGCGAGGCGCGATCCGCGACTACCTGCCGAAGGCCGTCGAGACCGTTCCGGCTCGCGCCACCACGGCCGCTCGCGTCATCGATGGCGACGCGCAGGTGTCGAACACCCGCGCCGGCAGCGACTGGCTGGAGATGGAGGTGGCGGCGGGCACTCTCGCGCAGGTGGAGGCGTCGATCTACTACTTCGAGCACTGGCGCATCAGCATCGACGGGCAGCCGCGACCGCCGATCGTGAGCCAGCCGCATGGGTTGATCGTGGTCGCGGTGCCGCCGGGCGACCACCACGTCGAGCTATGGCTGGAGAACACCGGAGTGAGGACGCTGGGCAACCGCCTCTCGCTCGCCGCGTGGTCGGCGATGGCGCTCGCCGTGCCCGTGTGGCTGTCAGCGCCCTACCTGCGGCGGTTCGCGCCGAAGCTGCCCGGCCTGCGCCGGCCTAGATATCCGAGGCGCGAACCAGCGCTATCAGGACCTGAAGGAGGATCAACGCCACCAGCGGCGTGAAGTCGATCATGCCCGTGCGCGGCATGATCTGGCGCAGCGGCTGCAGGACCGGGTCCGTGATCGCGTTCAAGGCCTGGACGATCGGGTTGTGCGGGTCGGGAGAGACCCACGACATGATCGCCCGGATCAGGATGGCCAGCCACAGCAGTTGCAGCAGCAGCGCGATCAAGTCTCCGATGCTGCTGATGCTGCCGAACCCGAGCATCAGCCACCAAGCTCCTTCGCTCGCTCGTACGCCGCCTCAACGGCATCGATGACGGCGGCGCGCAAGCCGGCTTCCTCCAGCACCTGCAGGCCAGCGGCCGTCGTCCCGGCCGGCGACGTCACCATATTGCGCAGCTCCGCCGGGTGCTGCTTGGTCTCGCGCGCGAGAGACATCGCGCCGAACACCGTCTGCTTCGCCAGCTCCTCCGCCACGTCGCGACGGAAGCCGATGTGCACGCCAGCATCGATCAGCGCTTCCAGGAAGAGGAAGACGAAGCCCGGCCCGCTGCCCGAGAGCGCCGTCGCCATGTCGAGATACTTCTCGTCACTCACCTCGATCTCGCGGCCGAGCGAGCGCAGCAGTCGCGCCACCGTCTCGCGCGAGTCGCCCGAAACGGCGTCCGTCGCCATCCAGAGGCTCATCGCCTGCCCGACGAAGGCCGCGGTGTTCGGCATCGCCCGCGCGACGGCGTGGTGCCCGAGCCCTTCGACGACGCGGGCGATCGGCACGCCGGCCATGATCGACACGACGGTCTGGCTGGCCGTGAGACGTCCCTTCAGCCCGCTGGCGACGCCCTCGAACTCCTGCGGCTTCACCGCGAAGACGACGATCTCGCCGCCCTGCGCGGCCTGGACGTTGTCGCTCGTCACGTTGACGCCGTACTGCGACGCCAGCGCCTCCCGACGCGGCTCGGCGACGTCGCTCACCGTGACGTCGCCCGGCGATGCGAGGCTCTCGCGCAGCAGCGCGCTCACGACCGCCTCGCCCATGAACCCGCCGCCGATCAGTCCGACGCGCACGCTCACGCCTCCTGCCGCGGGCCGAAGATCGCCCGCCCGACGCGCACCATCGTCGCGCCCTCCTCGATCGCCACCTCGAAGTCGTCGGTCATGCCCATCGAGAGCTCGCGCAGGCCGAGATCGTCGCGCAGCTCGCGCAGGCGACGGAAGACCGGCCGCACCGACTCCCGGTCCTCGACCAGCGGCGCGACGGTCATGAGGCCGCGCCCGTCCAGGTTCGGCAGCGCGGCGATCTCGCGCAGGGCCGGCGCGACCTCGTCCGGCGCGAAGCCGTACTTGCTCGCTTCCTGGGCGACATTCACTTCGAGGGGGATGGGGAGGGGCGCGTGCGAGCGAAGGCTCAAGGCGTGTCCTAACCGCACCGAGTCCACGCTGTGGAGTATAGCAAAGAGCCCCGTTACGGTCTTTGCCTTGTTGGTCTGCAGATGGCCGATCAGGTGCCAGCGCGGCCGCAGCCCCATCGACGCAAGCGCCTCGATCTTGGGAAGCGCCTCCTGCACGCGGTTCTCCCCCAGGTCGGCCAGCCCAGCTCGATACGCCTCCGCCGCGACCGCCGCCGGGTGGCCTTTCGTCACGCCGATCAGCGTTACCCCGTCCGGCGAGCGCCCCGCCCGCTCGGACGCCGCTTCGATGCGCTCCCGCACTCGTGCCAGGTTCTCCTCGATATCCATCACTTCGAGCATAGCGCCGCGCCATCCCATCCGCGAACTCCGTCCTGGTTCTGGGCCCGCCCTCGAGCGAAGTTCTAGGTTCTGGGTTCTGGCCCCTGCTACAATGCGCCTCCGGAGGCACAGATCAGATGATCGTCTCGTTGCTGCAGCGTAAGACCGCCATCGCCGACGCCGGCGAGTGGCAGCAGCGCGCCGACCGCCTGCTCGACCGCCTGCGACCCCTCCTCGAGCGCCAGCCCGGCTTTCAGGGCATCGAGCTCTGGCGCGGCGAGGACGGCCGGCTGGCCGAGCTGACGCGCTGGGCCTCGCACGACGACTGCCGTCGCTACGTTCGAGGCGGCGCCGCCGCGACCGCCGCCACCATCTCGGATGCCATCCTCCCCACAGCCCCCTACCCCGACGGCGGCTGGGAGCGCGACACGTACGAGACGCCCCCGGCACCCGCGGGTCAGGCCGAAGGTCAGGCCAAAGGTCAGGCTTCAGCCTGACGGAGACCAACGCTGCTACCCGATCTTCGCTTCCTCGGCCCGCCGCACGATCTCATCCACCGTCTCTTCCGCCGTCATCTCCGACGTGTCCAGCCACAACCCTTTCCGGGCTGTCTCCGCTCGCATGACTTCGTCCAGGTGGCCCCACGTGTCGAACACGTGCTTCTCGTCGCGCGCTGCATCGCGCCCACGCACTACCTCCGCGCGGGGCGCCAGCATCACGAACAGCAGCGGCCGGTTCCGCGCGTCCGACCTGAATTCGTCGAGCCGCGAACCGATCACGACGTCGTCGACGACTGGCGTGAAGCCCGCGTCGAAGAACGAGTCGGCCAGCATGCAGACGTGGCGGCCGCGCAGACGGAGCTGTCGCATCGCCTCCTCGCGCGGCTCGCCGTCCGGCCACAGCCCGCCTGTCACGATCATCTCCTGCAGCCGGTCGGACTCCAAATGCACGCCGCGCTCGAAGCGCTGCGCCAGCAAGCGCGAGACCCTCGTCTTCCCTGCGCCCGGAATGCCCGAGACGATGTAGATCGCGCGCTCCATGCGCCCATTCTAGCGCCCGACGCGAACAGCAGCGTGGTGGTGCGATTAGCTTGTAGGTGAGGGGTGCGAGGCCAACGCGGGACTGGCGAGAGACGCATCGTCGCCCAGCCCGCAGGCTTGTCTGATCGCTGCGGCCAATACGCGCGCCTCCGCCTCATCAACGGCGAACCCGAAACGATAGGTCTTCGCACCGTACTCGAACGCGATCGTGCCGATCCCGAGCGCTCCCGCATGCGGGTCACGCGTGGGCGGCGTGGCGCGAAGGTGTTGGATCTGACGGGCGTCGAACGGAAATGCGCGCTTCATTCCGGCCACGTGCAGCGAGACGGCCAGGGTGTCTGAGGAGGCTCGGACGCTCTCTTTGCCAACCACGCGCCAGAGGAACACGTAGCCGAGGAAGGCTGCTAACATTCCCATCAGGACCGAGAACGCCAATCCCAGAAGGACGCTCTTCGTCTCCCCTGCCAGCAGATCAACGAACAACCGGTACGCAAGGGAAACGGTCGAGAACACAAAGAAGGCCACACAAAGGCCAAGGAGAACGTCGACAGGACGGGGCCTGGGTGGAATCGTGAGCACGAGCGCATGTTCGCTCGCAGTAATCGTCGAGCGTTGCTTCGCCGGCTCAACCTTCTGGGCCATGTCTCCGACCTCCGCCATAAGCATCGGCCCGCCACCGGGTTCTCTGGACTCGCCCTACTCCGGCCCGCCCAGCGCTCGCCGCACGGCCTCGATCAGGGCGCGGTCCTCGCGCGGGTGCACGGTGCGCGGGTCGAGCAGCACCGTGTCGCGCTCGATGCGCGCAACGACGGGCGGCTCGCCGTTGCGCAGCCTGCGAGCGAGCGCCTCGGCCGGGCGATCGGCCGTGGACGCCAGCGCGAGCAGCTTCGTCGGCAGGCTCTCCTCCGGCAGGCTGCCGCCGCCCACCATCGAGCGCCCATCGATCACGCTCGCCCCTTCGCCCACCGCCCGCGCCCAGCGGCGCGCTCGCTTCGCGACCTCGCCCGCCGGCAGCGCTATCATGCGCCACACCGGCACCTGCTCCAGCGCTTCGTCCTTCAGGTAGTGCGTCAGCGTCGCTGCTAGACCCGCGATACTCGACTTGTCCAGGCGCAGTGCCCGCGCCAGCGGGTGGCCTCGCAGGCGCTCGACAAGCTCCCGTTTGCCGGCGACGATGCCCGCCTGCGGCCCGCCCAGCAGCTTATCGCCGGAGAAGAGCACCAGGTCCGCCCCCGCCGCCAGGCTCCCCTGCGGCGTAGGCTCCTGCGCGAGCCCGAAGCGCGTCGTGTCGAGCAAGCAGCCGCTGCCCAGGTCATCGATGAGAATCAGGCCCCGCTCGTGTGTGAGCCGCGCCAGCTCCCCGACATCGACTGACGCCGTAAAGCCAACGACCTTGAAGTTGCTCGCGTGCACACGCAGCAGCGCCGCCGTCTCCTCGCCGATCGCGCCCTCGTAATCGCGCAGGTACGTGCGATTCGTCGTACCGACCTCCACCAGGCGGGCGCCGCTCTGCGCCATCACGTCCGGGATGCGGAACCCGCCGCCGATCTCGACAAGCTGTCCGCGCGAGATGACCACGTCGCGTCCCGCCGCGAGCGCTGACAGCGCGAGCAGCACCGCCGACGCGTTGTTGTTCACGGCCAGCGCCGCCTCTGCGCCTGTCAGGCGTCGGAGCAGCTCCTCCAGGTGCGTGTGTCGGGAGCCGCGCTCGCCGGCCGCCAGGTCGAACTCCAGGTTCGAGTAGCCGCGACCTACCGCCTGCATCGCGGCCAGCGCCTCGTCTGAGAGCGGCGCGCGGCCCAGGTTCGTCTGGATGATCACGCCCGTCGCGTTGATCACAGGCCGCAGCGAAGACCGC
This sequence comes from Dehalococcoidia bacterium, assembly GCA_040882355.1. Lineage (GTDB taxonomy): Bacteria > Chloroflexota > Dehalococcoidia > DSTF01 > RBG-16-68-14 > JBBEBM01. Next base: position 33,138 of record JBBEBM010000010.1, read on the forward strand.
AGCGCCAAGTCCGCCCGGCGCTCCACCGCCGAGACGACGCCGTCGAACGCCGGCGCCGCTGCGCCGCGGCCGACCGCATCGCGCGCGGTCGCCAGCACCTCTCGCACCAGCGCGACGACTGCGTCGCCGGTGTACCGCGCGGAGAGCGCGCGCACCCGCTCGTCGGCCAGCACGCGGTCGACGGATGGCAGGTCTCGATAGGGCTGCTTGGTCGCCATACGCAACGTCCTCGTAGCAGTATCGTCCTCGAACGACGAGGCGCCTCATTGTAGCGCGCAGCGCGTGGACAACAGGAGCGCCCCTTTCGGGGCGCTCCTGTTGGTACTACGGTCGCAAAGGCTCGCGTTACGTGGTGCAGCTATGACCGAACTGCGCCACTGTCGAACCCACGTCGCCAATCGAGACGATCCCGTCCGCCCCCTTCAGGTTCCAGCCATTGGAACCTGGGATGGCGCCACTGCGGTCAGCCGATGAGTGGTAGCCAGCCGGGCTGCTCGGTGTCGCGCTCGGTGACCCGGGCGTGCCCGACGAGCCGAACCGGCCCACTACCGCGCCGATGTCGCCCACCGCCACGATGCGGTCCTTCGCCAGGGGCGCGCCGGTGTACTGGTCCATGAAGTCCCATTCGTTGTACGGGTCGCGCAGGCCACCTGTCGGGGAGCCGTTGCGCAGTTCCTGCTTGTCCGTACAGCCGTCCAGGTCGGAGTCCCACTGGTTCGGAGCGGTCGCTCCGGTCTTTGAGAATTGCTCCACCGCTTGCAGAGTGCCGACCAGCGGCGCCCCCACCGGCGTGCCCGCCTTGCAGTTAGCCGGCGTCTGCCCAATGAAGATGTCCGCGGTGCCCACGCCGGTGTGGACGCTGAAGGTGGCGCTGGTGTACACGGTGGGTCCCAGCACGCCGTCCACACCCTGGAAGCAACCTGAGATCGTAATCGTGTTCGGACCGGGGTTGTACGAGCCGTTGAGCTGGGTGTGGGTCGAATCCATGTCGGCGAACGCGTACGTGCTCGGCAGACCCGGCGGGTCAGCCGCGGTCAAGCCCGGAGGCGGCGCGCCAGCGAGACCGTCACCGAAGCGGCCGGGGAAGCCGAGCGGGTTAATCTCGATCCCTGGGTTGTCCACGTAGCAGAACAACCGGGACGTGATCGCGTTCGTCATCTTGTTGTGCTGGTTCTCGGCCTTGCAGTGGAAGTACGCACCGGGGGTCACGGCGCCGTCGCACGTAGTCGCCAGGAGACGGCCCGGCGCGGTCGCGTCGGTCCCTGGGAGTCCAGCCAAGGAAGAGCAGTCCGGGTCCGCGCGCTCCATTACGATCTCGTCCGGGTCCGGAACCGTGTTGATGGAAACGATGTGCCATTCGCCCTTCTGCAGCTGGTCAGTTGTGTCCCAGTAGACATTCTGACCTACGACCAGCGGCACCTGCTGAATCACATTGATAGTGGCGGACAGGTGGTCGTAGCAGTCGGGATCAGCGGCATCCGCAAGCGTGTCGCCGCCGTCGTCCACTCCATTCGCGCACGTGCCCTTTACGCCCGGCGGGTCTTCCGTGTTCGCGGGGTCGTAGGGGCCACCGGCCGTCACCTTATTCTTGATGCTGACGACAGTCGCCTTCTTAGTGCCGACAGATCCGCCTACGTCCGCCTCGGCCACCGTGACGAGGACGTCGGAGATGCTGTTGTAATTGCTGTCCGAGTCCTCCGGGTTGTACGGGTCGTCGCCGCACTTACCCACGGGCAGTGGCAGGTTCAACTCGTCCGCGTCCGAACAGCCATCCTGGTCGTGGTCGAAGTCCGCCTTCTGGCGGGCGAGCTGGACGACACCAGCGATGTCTTCCGGCTTCGGTGGCTTCGCATACGGGTTCTGACAGTCCTTCGCCGACAACCCGAGCCAGACCTGGAGCGTGCCCTTCAGGGTCGTCGCGTCCACCGTCACGTGCGCGTGAACATTCGGGCCCAGCGGCGCGCCGATGTTGCGGAAGCACACGTTGAGATCGAAGATCTCGTTCATGGAGTCGTAGCTGCCCGTCAGCGGGCCAGGCGAGGCGTTGGTGTACGGCGGCGGTGGCGGTGCGCCCGCCAGTCCGTCCTCGCGGCTCGGCACCGCGCTGATCGGCGGCAGCGCGGCGAGCGCCGGCGCGTCCGTGTAGCACTGCGCGGCGCCCGTCAGGTCGCTGCCGGCCTTGTCCACCTTGGCGATGCAGTGGAAGTAGATGCCGGGCAAGACGTTGCCCATGGCGTCCTTGCTTGCCGGAAGGACGGTAGCGAGTACGTTGTAGAGTCCTGCAGGGTTGTTGCTGCAGTCCGTCTGGTTGAACGGGTCGGCGCCGCCGCCCTTGCCGCCGTCGATCGGGCCCAGCTCGTCCCAGTCGGTGCAGCCGTCACCGTCCCAGTCGTCAGCGAGCGTGTCGCCGTCTGGCGGCTGCGGCTGCGGGATCGGCGGAGCACCGGAGGTACCGTCCGGGTCCAGCGGAATCTTTGGCGTCTGAGTGGTGTCGTCGGTCGTGGGGTTCCGCGAGCGGGTCTCGACGACAGCCTGGAACACGAGCGTGTCTCCCGTATCCAGGCAAGTGGTCGGATCCAGCGCGATGTTCGGCTTGCCAGGCACCGTGGCGGCTGGGGATGTCGTGCCAACGTGCAACTGTGCAAGGCCAAAGTTCGTCAGGTTCGGGCCGACGTTGGCGATCAGCACATCGGTGGCGGTGCGCGACCATTCGCCCGTCGCTTCGCTGAAGACACAACTGTCAGCAATCAGGTTGGTGTCGGGCCCCTTCAGTTCCCGCCGCAAGTGCGGCGGCGTGATCGGAAGGCGGTTGTTGTCGTGGATCTGGAACTTCACTGTGGGATTCAGCGAGTTGGCTTCTGGTCCCGCCTTGCCATCGATCGCCTTATCGATGCAGGTATCGGCGGAGACGACCTTGTTGCCGATGGGGTTCGTCGTGGAGATGCCGGGGTTCAGGTAGGTGACGAGGTACAGCGCCTGGGGCTTCCCGGCGCCGTCCGTCTCCAGCCGGCTCATCGACTTGCCCACGCGGATGTCCGCCGGATCGTGTGGCGTGCCCTTGGTATGGGTCTGATCGACATCCAGGTAGATGTCGGAGCATGTGACCGCGTTCTGGAGTGCGACGCCCACCTGGGCATGCGCGTACTCGTGCGCAAAGGGCGCGAGCGTGCTGCCGAGGTACAACGCCCCCACCACAGCGATGCCGAGCGCCACCAGGCGCAGACTCAGTCTTGAGATGTGCATTTGTTTCCTCCTCAAGATGTCATGTGTGTGGATGAAGTGGGGTTCGTCGCTTCCTACGGCCGTCCCCTCCTTTCCTTGAACGGCCCCCGCACCAGGAACCAGAGACATACCCACATCGAGCCCCACGCCACTGCCAGGCCGTAAGCAGCTTTACGCCCTTGTTCCCGTTCACCACAGAAACAGGAGGAAACGCATGCCGTGGGGCTCGATCCGGGCATCTCCCCAGACCGTCCGATGAGTCTTGCGCCACCAGCGCAAACGCCAAGTCAAGCCTCTCCTTCGGCATCCCCGCCTACCCAGGCAGACTGGTTCTCGTCACTTTGTCGTTGTTGGGGTAACGTTCGATGACCCCGCCTGGACGTGAGCGCCAAGCCATCGTCGGTCCCCCTCCCGGAAACAGACGTACGGCTGCTATAGTGGCCTGGCGAAAACTATTATACACCCCTTGTCAAGCCCCCTGTTGGGGGTATTGCGGAAATTCGCCGCCCCGGCTTCCGGCCGGCCATCAAGAGGCGCTCCTGCCGTAGCTAGGGCGACACGACCCGCACCTCGCCCTGGGCGGTTCCCTGGTTGTTCGCGAGCGCACTCGGCGGTTCGCCGCCGCCGGCGTGCTCGATGCTCGCGACCAAGTCGACCCAGAACCTGTCGCCAACCAGCCGCGGAGTGTGACACTCGATCGTCACGGAGAACGCGATCGACGCCTTGTTTCCGCTCGCAACCGAGACCTCCCGTTCGCCCGCTGTATCGTCGGGCAGGCCATCGCGGTTGTTATCGATCCAGCATCCTTCTGGCAGACCGGACGCGCTGAGCCTGACCCGCACGGTATCGCGGTGGTCGCTCCGATTCTGCACGACGACGCCAACTCGCCTCGTGCCGCCGTCCGCGTCGCCCAGCGGTGCGCGCAGGGCCCGCGTCCAGCCTCCGATCTGAATCCCGGCCTGCCGCCGGTTCTGGTCGACGATCGCGACGTCGTGGCCGGTCTCGGGAGCGGGTGTCGGGGTCGCCTTGGGTGGGCTCGTCGGCGTCGCCTTCGCAGTCGGCGGCGGTGTCACCTCGAACGGTCCCGGCGAGACGGCGGTGGCGGTCGGCTTCGGCGTGCTCGTTGCCTTGGGCGCCGCCGTCGGCGGTGGTGTGGCTGTCTGCCCGCAGACCACCGTGGCGTTTGCCCTGGCCGGGTCGATGGGCCGCAGCCCGGCGTCCAGGAAGTGCGTGCCTAGCTGGGCATCGCCCTCACGTGGTACGAACGCCAGCACGGACGCGCCGTCCTGGGCGCACTGAAAGCGGAACTGCAGGATGGCGCCCGTCATCGTCTCGCCTTGGGTCGGGAGAGGGAGCGGTACACAGCCGAAGAGGAGCGAAGCGTCGGGTGGCACCGCCGTGCGGTTGTCGACATGTCCCGACCATGCGCACAACGGCCAGAGGTTCTCCTCAGCCGACGTCTTCGCCGGCAGGTAGTGCACGCGCGCGTCGTCCCAGCGCACCTTCATCTGGTGCGCGAAGTAGCCTCCGCCAGGCGCGCTCGTCACGTGGACTTGCACGCTGAACGCCGTGCCTGATGGATAGCTGCAGCTACTCTGCGCACCGGCGGTCGATGCATCACAGTCCACAGCCACGCCTCCGTCGACGCTTGCCGACGTGCTCGCGAGCTGCCAGGCCAGGATGACCAGGAGGAATATGAAGCCTGTGATGATCGTCATCTGCCGGTCAGTTAACATCGGTCCTCCTCTCGGGCGAGGCCGCCCGAAGCGCGTGAGTCGCGCAGGCGAATGCGCGCCGGTGCCGGCGAGACGCTCGCGTGCGGGTTAGCAGTGGTTCCAGGACGGGAGCCTTGGGGTGCGGAACGAGAGGCAGTGCGACGTAAGCGTGCACGGCAGCTCCGGCGACCCGGCCGTCATAGTCGCCCGCCTGCGACCTTAGACCCGTGGTTTTGCGTCCCCGGCTTTCGCCGGGTTTGCCTTTTTCGGAGGTCTTCCTGGAGCAACGGCAGTGCGTTCCTGTTCGCGCTCCGTCTAGACCATCGACCGCGCCGGCGAAATCTGAACGGCCAGTGATCGCCGAACACCCGACCGCTCATTGACCGCCACGTGCGCGCTTCCGTATTATGCCCGTAGCATCCCAAAGGAGTCGATCCGTGAACCTGCGCATCCCTGGACCCACGCCCTGCCCCGACGACGTCCTGGAGGCGATGGGCCGGCAGATGATCAATCATCGCGGCCCGGAGTTCGCCGAGATCCTCGCGCGCGTCACCGAGGGTCTGAAGTTCATACTTCAGACCCGCCAGGACGTGCTCGTCCTCTCGTGCTCCGGCACCGGCGCGATGGAAGCGATGGTGGTCAACACGCTTTCCCCCGGCGACCGCGCCCTCGTCGTCTCCATCGGCGCCTTCGGCGACCGCTTCGCGAACCTCATCGAGACGTACGGCGCCTCCGTCACGAAGCTCGATTTCGAGTGGGGCACCGCCGCCGATCCCGACGCGATCGGCCAGGCGCTGAAGGCCGACTCTTCGATCAGAGCGGTCTTCGTCACCCACAACGAGACCTCCACCGGCGTCACGAACGACCTCGGCGCGATCGCGCACGTCTGCCGCCGCGAACGGCCCGACGTGCTGATCTGCGTCGACGCCATAAGCAGCCTCGGCTCCCTCAACTGCCCGGTCGATGCCTGGGACCTCGATGTCGTCGCCACGGGCTCGCAGAAAGGGTGGATGGTGCCGCCCGGTCTCGCCATGATCTCGGTCAGCCCGCGCGGCTGGCAGGCCTGGGAGCAGGCGAAGATGCCGCGCTTCTACTTCGACCTGGGCCGCGCGCGCGACATGGCGCTCAAGGGCCAGACGCCCTGGACGCCCGTCGTCTCCATCTTCTACGCGCTCGACGTCGCCCTCCAGAAGCTCGTTGCTGAGGGCGTCGAGGGCATCGTCGAGCGCCACCGACACCTGGGCGAGCTGACGCGCGCCGGCGTGAAGTCGCTCGGCCTGCAGCTCTTCGCGGACGAACGGTTCGCCTCCAACACGGTCACGGCAGTGCGTGTGCCGGACGGCGTCGAGGGCTCCGCCCTCAACAAGATGCTGCGCGAGGAGTACGACCTCGTCGTCGCGGGCGGGCAGGGCAAGCTGGCCGGCCAGATCTTCCGCATCGGCCACCTCGGCTGGGCGAGCGAGCAGGACCTCGAGGCGACGTTCGACGCCCTCCGCGCCGCGCTGCCACGCCTCGGCTACAAGCTCCCCGAAGGCGCGACGGCCGGATAGCCTCGCGTCCATCGGGGTTCGCTGCCTGCCATGACCCCCGACGTCGATCCCGTTGCTCATAACCGCGCCGCCTGGGACAGGCAGGTGGAGCAGGACAACGAGTGGTCACGGCCCGTCGGCCCGGACGTGATCGCCCGCGCCCGGGAGGGCGACTGGTCCGTTGTCCTCATCGGCTACGAACCGGTACCGCGCGACTGGTTCCCGCCCGACCTCCACGGCGTCGACATCCTCTGCCTCGCATCGGGCGGCGGTCAGCAGGGCCCGGTGCTCGCGGCCGCCGGCGCGAACGTCACCGTCTTCGATAACTCGCCCCGTCAGCTCGAACAGGACCGCACCGTCGCCAACCGCGACGGCCTCGCAATCGAGACCGTCCTCGGCGACATGCGCGACCTCAGCGCCTTCGCGGGCGAGAGCTTCGACCTCATCTTGCATCCCGTCTCCAACCTCTTCTGCCCGGAGCTCGCGCCGGTCTGGCGCGAGTGCTTCCGTGTGCTCCGGCCCGCCGGCGCGTTACTCGCGGGCTTCATGAACCCCGATCTCTTCATCTTCGATATGGAAGCGCAGGACCGGCGAGGCGAGCTCGTCGTCCGTCATCAGCTCCCGTATGCCGACCTCACGCACCTCTCCACGGAAGAGCGCGAGCGCCTGGTGGGGCCCGACGCGCCCCTCGAGTACAGCCATACGATGACCGAGCAGGTTGGCGGCCAGCTCGCGGCGGGGTTCGTGCTCACCGCGTTCGCGGAAGCGCCGCATCACGCCAGCATCACCGCGAAGTTCATGCCCGGCTACTTCGCGACGCGGGCGCTCAAGCCAACACTGTAAGGGGCGGGCCTTCGACCCGCCCAGGGCGACCAGACGGTCGCCCCTACGACCGCGCCACCATCGGGGCGCTCGCACATCGCCCAGACGACACGTCCGCGCTAGAATGGGCCATGCCCAAGGTCCTCGTCACCGACCCAATCGCTCAAGAGGGCATCGACGTCCTCAAACGCGAGGCCGAGGTCGACGTGCGCCTGCGCCCTTCGCCCGATGAGCTTCTGCAGCTCGTCGCTGACTGCGACGCGCTCGTCGTGCGCTCCGAGACGAAGGTGACGCGCGACGTGATCGCCGCGGGCGCGCGCCTGCAAGTGATCGGCCGCGCGGGCTCCGGCGTCGACAACATCGATACCGACGCCGCGACAGAACGCGGCGTGCTCGTCGTCAATGCGCCCACCGGCAACATCATCTCCGCCGCCGAGCACACCATCGCGCTGATGCTCACGCTCGCACGCCACGTCCCCGAGGCGTTCGAATCGCTTCGCGCGGGCCGCTGGGAGCGCCAGCGCTTCGTCGGCGTCGAGCTGCGGGGCAAGACGCTGGGCGTCGTCGGCCTCGGCCAGGTGGGCACGGAGGTGGCACGGCGCGCGCGAGGCATGGAGATGCGCGTGATCGCCCACGACCCCTATATCATGACCGAGCGCGCCCAGAGTCTCGGCGTCGAGGCCGTCTCCTTCGACGAGCTACTCGCCCAGTCCGACTTCATCACCCTCCACACGCGCCTCACCGACGCCAACCGCGACATGATCGGCGACGAACAGCTACGCATGGTGAAGCCGAACCTGCGCATCGTCAACACCGCGCGCGGCGAGCTGATCGACGAAGCGGCGCTCATCGCCGCGCTCGACGAGGGCCGCGTCGCGGGCGCTGGCATCGATGTCTTC
>JBBEBM010000010.1:41334-42209 GCA_040882355.1 Dehalococcoidia bacterium
CGCGAGGAGCCGCCCGGCGAAAGCGCCCTGCTGACGCACGACAAGGTGATCGTCACGCCGCACCTCGGCGCGCTCACCGAAGAGGCGCAGGAGCGCGTCGCCGTCGACGTCGCCGAGGAGGTGCTCGCCGTGTTGCGCGGCGATCCCGCGCGCTACGCCGTCAACGCGCCCTTCGTCTCGCCAGAGGCGATGCAGGTGCTGCGGCCGTACCTCGCCGCCGCCGAGAAGACCGCCTCGCTGGCGACGCAGCTCTCCGACGGCCAGCTCCGCGCCGTCGAGCTCGTCTACGAAGGCGACATCGCCGACCTGGACGTGACGCCGCTCAAGGCCGCCGCGATCAAGGGCCTGCTCGCGCCCGTCAGCGGCGAGAACGTGACGATCGTAAACGCGAACCTCGTCGCCGAGCGACGCGGTCTGCGCATCACGCAGCGCACCGGCCCGGCGCAGGACTACCCGAACCTGATCACCGTCCGCCTCACCACCGACGACACCACCACCACCGTATCGGGCACCGCCTTCCACGACGGCGTTCACATTGAGCGGGTGCGCGACTTCCTGGTCGACATCCCGCCCGGCGACACCTACCTCCTCTTCTGCGAGAACCTGGACCGGCCGGGCATGGTCGCGGCCGTCGGCGGCGTGCTGGCCGAGAACGACATCAACATCAGCTCGATGCGGCTGGGCCGGGAGCACGTGCGCGGCCGCGCCCTGATGGTGCTCGGGCTCGATGACCCCGTGTCACCCGACCTCCTCCAGCAGCTCGAAGCGCTCCCCGACATCTACTCGGCCCGCGCCGCGAAGGTGTGACGCCTCCCCCACGCCCGGCCCCCCAGGGTCGCGGGTCGCGGGTCGCGGGTCGCGGGGGGGGGGGGGGG
>JBBEBM010000011.1:0-3864 GCA_040882355.1 Dehalococcoidia bacterium
CCCCCCCCAGACTCACCCAAACACTACTGGGCGGGAGGGTGGGAACGAAGGCCGTAGGTTCGTAGGCTTCTTCAGCGCCCTACTCAGGGCTGCTGTTCTCCTGCAGGAACTGCAGGATGAGCGCCCGCAGCGCATCGCCGTGTTCGCTGAGAAGCAGGTTCGTGCCGTGGGCGTTGCCCGTGTAGGTCTCTGAGTCGACCGGCTGGCTGGCGGCGTCCAGCAAGTCCTGGAACCCGATCGCCTCCTCATCGTCCACACTGGCAACGAAGAGCTTGGGCGCTGTGATGCTCGATACCGCGTCGACGGCGTCGAGGCCCTCGAACTCGGCGGGCGGCGAGATGGCGATCACACCATCGACGGGCTCCTCCGCGGCGGCGACGAGAGCGGCGGTGCCTCCCATACTTGCTCCGATCAGGAAGACCTCGTCAATGCCCTCCAGATTGCGCATGTATTCGATCGCCGTCAGAACGTCGTCGTCCAGCTTGTCGAAGTCCTGGTCGCCGCCTGTTTCGCCGTAGCCGCGAAAGTCGAAGGTGAAGGCGGCGTAGCCGTTGTCGGCCAGCTCCTGAGCGAAGTCGAACCAGACGCTCTGGTCGTTCGGGCGCATGTGGGTGAGGATCACGCCGGTGCGGTGCTGGGGCCCGAAGAGGTGGCCTCGCAGCGTCACGAAGCCGTCGCCATCCTCCACGGGAAGGCCGACGTTCTGTGTCTCCGGGCCTATCGTCACCGCCGGCTGTTGCGTAGGGATCGGAGAGCCGGCGCCGTCATCGCAGGCGCCGGCTGCGACCATCACGAGCGCCGCGGCAAGGAGCCCGGCGCATAGCCTGATCCGGGATGCCACCATGACTACTCATGATCGCTAAGGGGCGGCTTCGGAGTCAAGGCGGGCCGGAGCTAGTCCTCGGTGCGGTCGCGCCCCTCGTCCTCGTCGTCGGCGGAGGTGGACGAGTCGCGGTCGCGGCGGAGGGCCCGCGGCAGAGGCGGCTGTGGCCGCCGACCCGAGATGTACTCAGAGAGGGGCCGCATCTCCAGGATGACGAACACGAGCGGAGTCGCGACGAGGGCCAGCAGGTAGAGCTCCAGGCCGATGACGACGCCGATAGCGGCGACCGCCCAGACTGTGGCCGCGGTGGTGATGCCGCGCACGGTGCCGCCCTCGCGGAAGATGATGCCGGCGCCCAGGAAGCCGATGCCCGTGACGATGTTGGAGACCACGCGGTCGACCCCCACCACCTCGTTCACAGCGGTGAAGAGCGAGGCACCGACGGCGACGAGCGCCATGGTGCGCAGGCCCGCCACGTAGCTGCGCCGGTCGCGCTGCCAGCCGATCACGCCGCCGCAGAACGCGGCGAGCAGCAGCTTGCCGACCAGCTCGGCCTGGTCCTGGATGTCCAAGGTCTCGTTCGCCTCCCCGATTGCCGCAAACAAGACGGCGGCCCCCCTTTTTAGGGGGGGCGCCTCACTTCAATCTCTGGTGGAGCTGGAGGGATTCGAACCCTCTACCTTCTGTCTGCCAGACAGACGCTCTCCCAATTGAGCTACAGCCCCATAACGCCTCATCGTAGCAAGGACGAAGCTGGCTGAGCAAACGCCGCGTTGGCGGAGCCGGTTGCGGGCAGGGAGAACCGAAGGACGCGCAGCGCGACGCGCCAGCACTCACAAGATCGCTGCGACGCTCCCTGGCGCGTCGACGCGCGTACGTGCCGCGGTCTGATGCGCTGGACAGATATGCTATGATTGAACAGCAGGAACTTTTCTTATGCAGGCCACCCGACAGCAGATCCTGGACCACCTCCGCCGCGGCGGCAGGGCCACGGTGAAAGAGCTGGGGACGGATCTCGGTCTCACCTCAACCGGCATTCGGCAGCATCTGACGGTGCTGGAACGGGACGGCCTGGTGGAGGCGTACGAAGAGCGGGGCCACGTCGGACGTCCCGCTCTCGTCTACCGTCTGACGGAGCAGGGCGACGCTCTCTACCCGAAGCAATACGCGGAGTTGGCGAATATCCTCCTCGAAGAAGTGCGCAACGTCGCCGGGGCGCAGGCGCTCCAGACGCTGCTCAAGCGGGCCGCGGCCCGCTTTGCTGATCCGTATGCCGACCGGCTCGAAGGCCGGCCCCTGGCGGAACGGGTGGAAGAGACGTGCCAGATCATTCAGGAGCGCGGCTGTTTGGCGAGCGCCCATCGTGACGGCGACGACTGGCTCATCGAGCAGTACACTTGCCCCTTCCCGAACGTCGCCCGCATCAACAGCGGCGTCTGCGCGCTCGATGTCGAGTTCATCCGGCGCCTGGTCGGAGTGGACGCTCGTCTGAGCAAGTGCATGCTGCGCAACGATAGCTCGTGCACGTACCGCATCCACGCGGACCAGATCGCGGTCGAAGCCTAGCCGGACGACGCGTCCAGCGCGTAGCCGTCGTAAGCCCTCACCCCACGTCAGCACACGGTTCGGTCTGAGGTTGACCGCTCGCCCCTCTCCCAACTGGGAGAGGGGAACGCCAGTGATGGGGCGGTGTTTCCAAACCGACCCGCCGGCAACTCCTGCGCCATTGGTTGCGAACTAGCCGGTCCACGCGTCCAGCGCGTAGCCCAACGCCCAGAGTAGCCCGAAGATCAGATGCAGCCCCGCCGTGCCCGCGAGCACGAGGTTGAGCGAACGCGGGTCTCGGCTGCGCCTCAGCGTCGCCAGCAGGCGCAGCGCCACCGGCAGCGAGCCGAGCGCGACCAGCGTCGTGAGCGGCGCGGCGCCAGATGCGGCGAGGGCGATCGCGATGGCATAGGCGCCCAGGACGAGCGCAGCGAGCTCGTAGTCGGCGGCGGGCCGGCCGAGGATGGCGGCGATCGTCACCTTGCCCTGGCCGCGGTCGTTCTCGATGTCGCGCAGGTTGTTCGCGTGGAGGATCGCGGCGACGAGGAGGGCGACCGGGAGCGAGGCGAGGAACGCCTCCCACGTCCACGCCTCGATCTGGACGTAGGCGGCGCCCATGACGATCACGGGCCCCATGAAGACGAAGACCGTCGCCTCACCCAGCCCTCGATAGGCCAGCTTCAACGGCGGCGCGGTGTAGGCGTAGCCTGCGACGAGGCTGGCGACGCCCAACACGAGCACTGGCCAGCCCACGAGCGCCGTAATCGCCAGGCCGAGCGCGCCGCCTAGCGCGAAGCAGGCGAGCCCGCCGCCCAGCACCGCCCGCGGCGAGAGCAGCTCCTGCTGAATGACACCGCTGGGGCCGAGCGAGATGGCGGTGTCGACGCCCTGGACGTGGTCGAAGTAGTCGTTGACCAGATTCGTAGCCGCCTGGAAGGCGAACGAGCCCGCGAGGGCCAGCACGAACAGCCCCGGCCGGAACGTCTCGTCGGCGACGGCGGCGGTGCCGACGAGGACGGGAACGAGCGCCGCCGTAAGCGAAACGGGCCGGACGGCGATAAACCAGATGCGGAGGTGTCGGGCCATCGAGCGCCATCGTAGGGGCGCATTCGAGCGCCGGTCAAGCGGCTTCCGCCCCTCGATCCGACAGTGCTATACTGGCCCAAGAGCGCGCATTTCTGCGAACAGATCTTCGTGAATTACATCGAAGCCCTCCGCCTGCTCCGGCGACGAGACGATTGGGAGCGGACCGGCTCCTCAAGCGACGCCGCGCGCTGGGACTTGCGCCGGATGCGGTCGCTGCTGGCTCGCATGGGCGACCCGCACCTTGGGCGCAAGACCGTTCACATCGCGGGGAGTAAGGGCAAGGGCAGCGTGGCAGCGATGACCGCTTCGATGCTGCGGGCGGCAGGCCTCTCGACGGGGCTCTACACCAGCCCGCACCTCCACCGCTTCACGGAACGCATCGCCGTCGGCGGCGAGCCGATCAGCGAGGG
>JBBEBM010000011.1:3874-7139 GCA_040882355.1 Dehalococcoidia bacterium
CGACTTCGCCCGGCTGATCGGCTCGCTCGGGCCCCAAATCGATGCGGAAGACTCGTCGGGTGGGTACGGTACGGTCAGCACGTTCGAGGCGCTCACCGCGCTCGCGTTCCTCTACTTCCGCGAGCGCGGCGTCGACTGGCAGGTGCTGGAGGCCGGCCTGGGCGGGCGTCTGGACGCGACGAACGTCTTTGATAACAAGGAGGCCTGCGTCTTGACGCCGATCAGCCTGGAGCACACGGCGGTGCTCGGCGCCACCATCGGCCAGATCGCGGGCGAGAAGGCGGGCATCATCGCGCCCGGCACGACGGTGGTGATGGGGCCGCAACGCGAGTCCGCCGCCGACGTCTTCCGCGCGGCCTGCGCCGAGCGCGGCGCGACGCTAATCGAGGTCGCGCAGGCGTGTGCGATGAACCGCACCGGCAGCAACGACGAAGGCCAGGACTTCACGCTGCGCACTCCGCAGCGCACCTATAAGCTGCGGCTGCCGCTGCTCGGGCGGCACCAGCTCGACAACGCCGCGACGGCCGTGCTGGCGCTGGAGAGCACGGACCTCGACATCGACGAGGCGGCGGTGAAGCAGGGGCTCGCGTCGCTGCGCTGGCCGGCCCGGATCGAGATCCTGCGCCGCAAGCCGCTCATCGTCGCGGACGGGGCGCACAACCGCGACTCGGCGCGACGGCTCGCGCAGACGCTGCGCGACGACCTTGGCCGCTCCGAGGCGGTCTTCGTCGTCGGCTGCGCGCGCGACAAAGACATTGGGGCGCTGGCCGACGAGCTGGCGCCGCTCGCAACGCAGATGATCGCGACGCGGTCGCGTAGCCCGCGTTCGATGGACCCGCGAGAGATCGCGCAAGCGTTCGGACAGCATGACGTGCCGGTCGCGGTCGAAGAGCCGGTGAGCGCCGCGCTGGAAGCGGCGCTCACGCAGGTCGAGCCGCGCGACGCGGTCGTCGTGTGCGGCTCGCTCTTCGTCGCGGCCGAGGCGCGCGAGCATCTGCTGGGCGTCGCGTACGACCCGCCGCTGGACGAGCGGGGCGCTCCTTCGCAGGAAAACGAGGTGAGAGTATGAAGAACGGAGCGAACGGCCGCCGCGTGGTGATCACCGGCATGGGCGCGATGACGCCGCTTGGCACGAGCGTGGACAAGTACTGGCAAGGGCTGCAGGAAGGACGCTCGGGTGTCGACTGGATGACGCAGGTCGACACCTCAGGCTACCCGGCCAAGATCGGCGGCGAGGTAACGGACTTCGAGCCGGAGCAGTACCTGGAGCGCAAGGAGGCGCGGCGTATGGCGCGCTTCAGCCAGTTCGCCGTCGCGGCCGCGGACGAGGCGATGCAAAGCGCCGGCATTGCGCCCGGCGATGTCGATCCGGAGACGATGGGCGTGCTGCTCGGCAACGGCAACGGCGGCTTCCCGAACGTCGAGGAGGCGTTTCGCACCATGGCGGAGAAGGGCGGCATGCGCGTCGACCCGTTCTTCATGCTGAAGATGCTGCCGAACATGGCCGCCTCCCACCTGAGCATGCGCTTCCAGGCGAAGGCCTACAACAGCACGATCACGACAGCCTGCGCCGCCTCGACCCAGGCGATGGGCGAGGCGCTCGAGGTCGTTCGACGCGGCGGCGCGGAGGTGATGATCACCGGCGGCACCGAAGCGGGCATGTGCGAGCTGGGGATGGCCGCGTTCTGCGTGATGAAGGTGCTCTCATCTCGGAACGACGACCCAACGAAGGCGAGCCGCCCCTTCGACGCCACGCGAGACGGGTTCGTCTCGGCGGAGGGCGCTGGCATCTTCGTAATCGAGAGCCTGGAGCACGCGAAGGCGCGCGGCGCGACGATCCTGGCCGAGCTGGCCGGGTTCGGCGCGAGCTCGGACGCCTACCACATGGTCGCGCCCTGCGCCGACGGCGAGGGCGCCGCGCGCTGCATGCGCTGGGCGCTGGAGGACGCGGGCGTCGCGCCGGAGGAGGTCGACTACATCAACGCGCACGGCACGTCGACCCAGCTGAACGACGCGTCGGAGACGCGCGCGATCAAGGCCGCGCTGGGCGAGCACGCGTACCGGGTGCCGATCAGCTCGACGAAGTCGATGATCGGGCACGCGCTGGGCGCGTCGGGCGCGATCGAGTCGATCGCCTGCGTGAAGACGCTGCAGACGGGAACCATCCACCCGACGATCAACTACGAGTACCCCGACCCGGACTGCGACCTGGACTACGTGCCCAACGTGAGCCGGCAGGTGGACGTGCGCGTCGTGCTGAAGAACAGCTTTGGCTTCGGCGGGCAGAACGCCTGCTTGGTCTACAAGAGGTTCGAGGACTAGCGCTTGCGAGTGCTGGTCACGGGCGGCGCGGGCTTCATCGGCTCGCACGTTGCGCGGGCGCTGCTGGAGCAGGGGCACGACGTGACTGTGCTCGACAGCCTTCGTCGCGGGCGGCGCGATCTCGTGCCCGAGAACGCGTCGTTCGTGCAGGCAGACGTCGCGGATGAGGCGGCGCTCGAAGGGGCGCTGCGCGGTCACGACGCCGTGATCCACCTCGCTGCGTCGCTTGAGGTCGCGGTCTCCGTCAAGCATCCGGTGGAGTTCGCCGAGAACAACGTGGTGAACTCGGTGCGGCTGCTGGAGGCGATGCGCCGCGCGGGCGTGAGCAAGATTGTCTTCTCATCGTCGGCGACGGTCTACGGCGTGCCGAAGCGCCTGCCTCTCCGCGAGGACGCCCCGCTGGGCGTCGCGGCGAACCCCTACGCCGCGACGAAGGCGGCCGTCGAGACGTTCCTGGGCACCTACCATCACCTCTACGACTTCGACTGCATCATCCTGCGCTACTTCAACCCCTACGGCCCGAACGAGCTGTGCGAGCCGGAGACGCACGCCGTGCCGAACATCGTGCGGGCGACGCTCGATCGACGGCCGATCCCCCTTTACTGGAAGGGCGAGCAGGTGCGCGACTTCATCTACGTGGAGGACCTGGCCCGCGCGCACATCGCCCCGCTGGAGGCGAGCGGCCTTCAAGTCTACAACGTCGGCTCCGAGGTCGGGACGAAGATCATCGACGTGGTCGAGACGGTGTTCCGCATCCTGGGCTACCGGGTGCCGATCGAGGACCTGGGGGAGCGCCCCGGCGACGTGCCCGCGATGTACGCCTCGTCGGAACGGCTGCGCACGGAGCTCGGCTGGCGGGCGCAGGTCGACCTCGAAGAGGGCCTGCGCCGCACGATCGCGCACTACAGGGAGCGTTTGAGGATCGCCGAGTAGGGGGGGGGGG
>JBBEBM010000012.1:0-7043 GCA_040882355.1 Dehalococcoidia bacterium
CCCCCTACGCCGCCCGGTGACCAGGCGCCGCGTCCGGAGAACAGGAGCGTGCTGGTGGCAGGCGGTGTGCGCGGGCGGGTCTGAGACCCGCCCCTACAAGACGCTGCCTTCGGTCGCAACCGTATCGCAGGCAGGGGCCCAGTGGGGCGGCTCACGAGCCGCCCCTACAGCGGCCTCGCCACCTCGATGCGTCGGTTCAGCCGGATGGGGCGCCCGAGCGCTACGCGGCTTCGACGGAGGCGGGCGGCGCTTTCGCGGCGCCGAAGTCCTCGACGGCGAGCGACGCCACCTTCTCGCCCATGGCGATGCTGTAGTTCTGGCCGCGGTCCTCCGGGTAGATCTGGCTCATCGTCGCCAGGTAGAGGCCGGGCACGGGCGTGCGGTGCTCCGGGATACGCTCTCGATAGCCGCAGGTAACGATCGGCTGGGCGTACGGGCCCTTGAACAGCCAGCGGTCGGTGATCCAGTCGGGCGAGAACTGCGGGTTGATCTTCGTAAGGTGCGGCAGGTACTCGCGCTCGATCTCGGCGACATCCATCTGGAAGTAGCGGTGGTCCGGCGGCAGGTAGTTCGAGAGGTAGACGATGTGGTTGCCGCCGTAACGCTCCGGCTCGATGAAGTTGGTGTGCTCGATCGTCGCGATGAACGGCACGTCTTCGTCCGCCATGTTCATCCAGTAGATCGGCGACAGCGAGTGCTTGAGCGCCATGATGTAGCAGACCGCCCAAAGCCAGCGCGTGCCCGTCAGCTTGTCGACGTAGTCGCTCGGGAGCTGCGGCGCGAGCTTCTGGAAGACGTGCGCCGGCATGCACGCGATAACGGCGTCGCAGTCGACGCGCTCTCCGCCGTCCAGCAGCAGGCCGCGGGCCCGCCCGCCTTCGACGATCACTTCGCTCACAGCGCGGCCGGTGTTGATGTCGGCGAGGTCGTTCGCGCGCAGGCGGCGCTCGAGCTCGTCGATGTACAGGCCGAAACTGCCGAGCAGGTAGCCGAGCTGCTCCTTCTGCGAGACGCCCTTCCGCGACGCGAAGCGCAGGTGGATCTTGTTCCACATCCAGACCATCGCCAGCTCATCGTGCGCGTCGCCGAACTTTCCACGGAGGAGCGGGCCCCAGACGGCATCGTAGGCGCCCTTGCCCATGTTGCGCTTGATCCACTCAGCGGCGGTGACGTTCTCGTAGCGTGACCCGTCGTTCTGGCGGCGCAGGTAGAGCGCGACGAGTCCCATGCGAAGGCGGTCGAGCAGCGGCGCCGGCTTGAAGCGCAGCAGGTCGAGCGGCGTCACGAAGTTGTAGAGCTGGCCGCCGTGGTGGAAGCCGACCTTCGAGTCGCGCCAGGTAAGCTGGTCGCCGAGGCCCAGCTCCTCGATGAGACGAACGATCGTCGTGTCGGTGCTGAAGAGATGGTGGTAGAACGACTCGAGCCGTCCCCCGCCGACGTCGAAGGTGCGCACGAGGCCGCCCAGGAACGGGCTCGCCTCGTAGAGGGCGACGTGGTGACCGGCCTGCGTGAGACGATAGGCCGCGGCCATGCCCGCGACGCCACCTCCGACGATGCCGACTTTCATGTCGGGCCGACTTTCATGCTCGGGGTACCTCCTCTTGCGGGAGCACGCGCACCGGCGCCGTCGACACGTCGTTGCTGGTCGAGCGGCGGAACATCTCGCCTAGCGAGAGGCCCATCGTGCCGAGGAAATACAGGCCGAGGGCGATCACCGGCAGCAGCAGCAGCGCGTGCAAGCCGATCGCATAGGCCGTCGCGGTCGAGCTCGCGACGCCGGCGGCGATCAACGTCTGCTTCGTCACGAACTCGAACGGGCCGATACCGCCCTGCGACGCGAGGACGGAGATCGCCAGGTTCGCGGCGGCGGTCGAGAGCAGGAAGACGTGGAATCCGACGTCAATGCCGAAAGCGAGAGCCACCATCCAGTACATCACCGCCTCAAGCGTCCACGAGATCGTGGACATCACCCAGGCCACGCCCAGATCGACCGGGCTGCGCAACGACTTCAGGCCTTCGAAGAAGGAGGCGGCGAGACCCTCGACCTGCGGGCGGAAGCGCGCCGGCGTCGCGGCGATGACGAGGCGGTCGGCGCGCTCGCGCCAGCGCTCTGAGAAGGCGAATACCAGGAGCAACCCGAAGCCAATGCCGAACAGCACGGCCATGATCGCGGCGAGGCCGTCATAGCCGACGCTGAAGTCAACGAACAGGAGGTTGATCTCAAGCTGCTCATTGAACCCAGCAAGGGCGGCGCCGACGAGCAGCATCGGGATCAGCGTTAGGCCGTCAAACAGGCGGTCCACGGCGATCGTCCCAAGCGCGGCCGCCTTGCTCACGCGCTCGCGCTCGCCGATGATGAAGGCGCGCACCAGCTCGCCCACGCGCGCCGGGATCAAGTTGTTCGCCATCAGCCCGATGATCACGACCGGGAAGAGGCGTGAGGTCTTGACCGGGGCGACCGGCCGCAGCAGGTACTGCCAGCGGATCGTCCTCACCCAGATGCCGGCGAAGTACACGGGCAGCGATGCGAAGGCGATCGCGTAGTTGGCCTGCGCGAACGCGTCCTCGATCTCGCGGAAGTTCGTGCGGTAGAGGAACAGGGCGAGGAACGCCACGCTAATGGCGACCCCAAACCAGACACGTCGGCTACGCAGCAAACAGAGCTCCTAACAATCCACTCCCGCCCAGCCGGGCGGAACTCCTTATATTAGAATCGGCGTCCATAAAGGGTCAACGCAGGTGGGCGCGACCCCAATCCCTTATGTCTCATCCACAAGACCGCCCGGAGACATGGTATCCTAGTGCGTGAAGGAGGGATCCCTGTGCCCCAGACTCGCCCGCGTATCGGCGTCACCCGCTGGGAGGACGTGACCGGCGAGAAGATCGAGGCGTATTGGGCGCGCGTTCGCGATGCGGGCGGCGAGCCTATCGATCTGGATGGGCCAGGCGCCGATGCCTCCGACCTCGATGGGCTGGTCCTCACCGGCGGGCTGGACGTGACTCCCGCCCGCTACGGCGAGCCGCCCCATCCCAAAGTCAAGCGTTTCGACCCGGCCCGCGACGACTTCGAGGCGGCGGTCCTGGCGTCCGCCCTTGAACGCGACCTGCCGGTCCTGGCGATCTGCCGCGGCCATCAGCTCCTGAACGTTGTCTTTGGCGGGCGTTTGCTGCAGCACATCGAGGACGGCAGCCACAGAGCGGACTTCTCGCAGCCGGACGTGCCTTCGCGCTGGCACACGGTCCGCCTGCTCCCGGCGACCCGCCTGCAGGCGATTCTCGGCGCGGACGAGATCGAGGTGAACTCGCGCCACCACCAGGCCGTGCTGCCCGAGACGCTCGCGCCGGGCCTGGTCGTCGCCGCGACCTCGCCAGATGGCCTAATCGAAGCGGTAGAGAGCACGAGCCATCGCTGGGTGGTCGGCGTGCAGTGGCACCCGGAGCGACTCGAGTCGGAGCGCGCGCACTTCGCGCCCGCCATGCGCCCCCTATTCGAAGCTCTCGTGCGGGAGGCCGCCCAAACACGCTCGGAAGTCGCCTGATGTCCGTCCGCTTCGTCACCACTTCGGATGGCGTGCGCATCGCCTACTTCGATTACGGCGGTGACAAGCCGCCGCTTCTCTGGACTCCCGGGTGGGTCTCGCACATCGAGCTGGAGACCAGCCACCCTCACGCGGCACCCTTCTACCGGCGCTTCGCGGCGAACCACCGGCTGGTCCACTTCGACGGGCGCGGTACCGGACTGTCAGATCGCGACGTGACCGACGTCTCGCTCGAGGCGCGCCTCCGCGACATGGAGGCGGTCATAGAGGGCGTGGGCCTCGAAACGTTCGACATGTTCGCGTGGTCGTTCTGGGGCCCGGTGGGCATCGTTTACGCGGCGGAGCATCCCGAGCGCGTCCGGCGGCTCGCGCTGTACGCCACCTTCGCGCGTTTCGTCTCGGACAAGCCGGAGCTCGCCCAGGCGCTGCTGGCGCTGATTCGCGCGCAGTGGTCGATCGGCTCGCGCACGATCACGGAGTTCGTCCACCCCGCCGCCCATCACCACGACATTGAAGTCGAGTTCGCGGAGTATTTCCGTCGGAGCGCTTCGGGCGAGATCGCGGCCATGATTCTGGAGGAGGGGTTCTTCCGCACCGACGTGTCGGAGTACCTGCCGCGCCTGACGATGCCGACGGCCGTCCTCCACCGCGTCGACGACAACGCGATCAGCCCGGAGGCCGGCCGCCAGCTCGCGCGCGGCATTCCCGGGGCGCGCTTCATTCCGCTGGCTGGAAACGTCCACGTGCCCTGGCACGGCGACACGGATGCCTTCGTTGACGCGCTCGAAGGCTTCTTTGGCATGACCCCAGCGGCTGCTCCGTCGGCGGCGGCGCCGGACCGGCCGCAGCAGCCCGCTCAGGCCGGCACGCTCAGCACGCTGCTCTTCACCGACATCGCTGAGTCGACGACGTTCACGCAGCGCCTCGGCGACGCGCAGGCCCAGGAGGTGGTGCGCGCCCACGACACCATCGTCCGTGAGGCGGTGCGGGCGCACGGCGGCTTCGAAGTCAAGCACACCGGCGACGGCATCATGGCGTCGTTCCCGACAGCGTCGGGCGCGCTGGAGTGCGCGATCGACATCCAGCGGGCGCTCGCGTCGCGGGCCGAGGGAGGCGACTCCGCCGAGCCGCTGCGCGTGCGCATCGGCGTGAACGCCGGCGAGCCGGTCGCGGAGGGCGACGACCTCTTCGGCACAGCGGTCCAGCTCGCGCGGCGCATCTGCGATGCCGGCGACGGCGGCGAGATCCTGGTCTCGGACGTCGTGCGCCAACTGGCCGCGGGCAAGGGCTTCCTCTTCGCCGACCGCGGCGTGATGGCGCTGAAGGGGTTCGAGGACCCGGTGCGCGTCTACGAGCTGCGCTGGCGGGAGCCTTAACAGCGCGCTGTCCTCTCAGCAAAGCGTCACCCTTGGCGGGACCCGTGGCAGCGCGGCTCTCCTTCGCCAGCCACGTTCACGGACACGATGCCGCACGCCGGGCAGAGCGCCGGCGCCCAGACGACGAACGCCGTGGCGCCGTCGTCCTCGCCGACGCCGACCGTCGCCTCGTAGTCGCAGGCGCGGCAGCGGGCGCGGAGGAGCTGGATCACGCAGGCAGGGTAGCAGGGTCGGAGCCTACACTATGTCGGCATAGCTTCGCATTCGATGCGTCGCTCACGGAACTGGATTGGTCGAGGTAGCGGGAGTCCGAATTCGAGGTTGCTCGCCGAGACCGCAAGACGAACCTCACGTCGTTTGGGACACCAATCGGGTGTCCGAGTATCAAATGGTGGGATTGGGCGCAGCCGCCGCCTCGTGAATTGCTTCGAGCCACTCCTTTGTCGTCTTGCCATGGACGTAATGAACCAAGGCTAGGATGCCGGAACGGATGTAGAACCAGTACTCGGTGTCACCGGCAACTATTATCAGCGCAGGTCCTCGGATCTCACAGTGGGTGATTTGTAACAGAGGAATCTCGACGATCGATTCGGCCAGCCTCGGAAGGTGGAGGAATGCTCTCTTCCAAACGAATCGTCGATCAGTCAAGTAGACGCGCCCATCGACAGGGAGCCTCCACTTCTGGTTAATGAAGTTACCGAGGGCGCGCCTGATGAGGCGCTCTCCTGGCCTCAAGTCGATACTCATGAGGAGGACGCATCAGCAGTTGTCTTCGAGGACATAGTTTCCAATCGTGAGCGCCGCGACTTCCAGCGTCGAAGTCCCGGCGTAAATGGAGAATGCCTCCATTGGTCCAGTAGGGTTCCCAGCCGCAGTGCTGGCGACAGCAACGGTGGCCAAGTAGTTGCCGGCCACGCCAACGCCTAGGTTGGCGGTATTGTACATGGACGCACCAACTATGGCACCGAGGGAACATCCTGAAGTCAGAATGTCAAACTCAGCAGCCGCGAAGGCGGCGAAGTCCAGGGCCATTGGAGTCAGCGGCACCGTATCGGCCCATTGGATGGTCACGCTGACGCTGTCCCAGCTATCGGCGAATGCGCGCCCTGCTCCTGAAGCACAGTCCTTGACGACGGACCAGCTGACCTTCGGCTTGCACCCGCCACCTTCACCATACCCATCGCCGGCGAGCGTCTGAGGCAGGCCCTCCCATTGCTTGGCGGCGAGAATGTCCCACGTCACGCACACCACACCGGTCTCCGCGCTGACGCCGCAGCCGTACGACGGGAGCGCGGCGGCCCACGCCAGGAACTGGGAGTAGACGCTCTCTTGCGGCCGATAGCACTGAACACCCAGCCCCGCCCCGTACCAGCAGCCGTACTGATTCAGGTTCCGGTTCTGTTGGTCAACCTGGTTGAGAAGGGCGCTCACGATCTCTTGCCTCGACGAGCCGGGTGGCGAGACGCAGAAAACGCCAGCCCAAGTGAGGGCACAACCGAAGGCGCGGTAGCGCTCCGCCTCCTCGTTCCACTGGCACGCAGCATCACCGCTCGGACAGTGGCCCGTTGGGTCCGTGTACCGTAGCGGGTTGCCGTTCACGTACGAGTACCTGTTCAGGGACGCGGGCTCCGCTGGGGCAGCAATCGTGTCGGCAGAGAGGAAGCTCGCCGTGCCGGCGTCGTAGAAGCGCGACTGCATGAAGTGGAGGTCCTCGCCCTCCTTCTGGTGCCCAGTATACAGCTTGTCGGTGGGCACCGAGCCCGTGGCACGGAGGCGGCCGTATGCGCAGCAGGAACGCCGGCGGTGCTGCAGGCCGGCGCACCCCGTGCCTGTAGCTTCAGCATTGGCTATGATAGGCGCGGAGGAGTAATCGCATGACCACCGACGGCAACATCGGCAACGTGCGCAACATCACGATCGAGAAGGAGATGCGCGACTCCTATCTCGACTACGCAATGAGCGTCATCGTCTCGCGCGCCCTGCCTGACGTGCGCGACGGCCTCAAGCCCGTCCAGCGGCGCATCCTCTACGCCATGCACCAGGAGGGGCTGCGCGCCACCTCCCGCTACAAGAAGAGCGCCGGTATCGTCGGCGAGGTGCTCAAGAGCTACCACCCGCACGGCGACGC
>JBBEBM010000013.1:0-41118 GCA_040882355.1 Dehalococcoidia bacterium
TCGAACGTGCAGCCGGAGAGGCCGCCCCACTGCGGCTGGTCCATCGTGATCTGGACACCGTAGCTGTGTCCCGGGCCTTCGCGGCCCATTATATACGCGGCGGCGGCGGCCTGCTGGATGAAGTTCTTCGGCGTGCCGCCGCCCAGGTACACGACCGCCGACTTGCCGGCGTTGGTCACGACGTGCGTCGTTTCGAGCACGTCGCGGATGATGTCGAACTGGACGGCGTGGCCCCAGCGGCTCCGCGCGTTCGCCAGCGCGAGGCCGTACATGCTATCGCCGAGCGCCGCGCTGTAGACAGGCACCCCCTGGCGAGCGGCGGCGGTGAGGATGCCCTCCTCCCTCGCTGCCGGCAGTAGCGCCCGGCCGAGCAGCGCGAAGAACTCGCGCGTCGTGTACGGGCGGTCGGTGTCCAGCGTGCGAATGAAACGCACGACGAACTCCTCGCTGGCGCTGAAGTCGGTCTCAGGCGCCAGCACGTCATAGAAGCGGTTGAAGCGGAGTCGGCCGAGAGCGACGTCGTCCGTATCGGACGGGTGCTGCCAGTGAGGCGCCCCCAGCGACTCGTACAGATCGTGGAAGAGGTTCGCGCCGGTGCTCACCACGCAGTCGACCATGCGGTGCTCGACGAGGTAGGCGAGCACGGGCCGCATGCCGGCGGGCACCAGGGCCCCGGCGAGGCCGATGAAGATCGTCGCCTCGGTGTCGGCGAGCATCCGCGCCCAGATTCGGGCCGCTTCGGCTACGTGGCGCGCCTGAAAGGACGTGCCGCCCATGCGCTCGATCAGCTCGGCGGCGGTCGCCCGTTCCGTGACCGGGAAGGGCACCACGCGGCTGTGGCGCAGGTCGCTCAAGTCACTCCGAAGCGCCGGCAGTCGCCAGCTCGGCGAGAACGCCCTTGCGCTCCTGCTCGGCGAGCGGGACGGCCTCGTTGACGACGTGGGGGTACTCGAGGCCGCGTTCCAGCTTGTTGACACTCACGGAACTGAGGCCGAACGCCTCCGTCACGCCGGCGATCGCGGTTTCAACATCGAATCCCTTGCAGGAAAAGACGTCCGCCCAAACGTAGCCGCGGCCGGGGAACGTATGGACCGCGATGTGGCTCTCTGCGATGAGGACGAACCCGGAGACTCCCCAGTCTTCCGGCTTCTGGCCCACGTACCGTTGGACAAAAGGGGGCGCGATCTTCGTCATCCCGATGCGCTCGGGATAGCGATCCAGCAACCCCCGCACCAGCTCCTCGCTGGCGAGCTTCTCTGGGTTCCCGCCGAACCCATCGATGGTCAGGTGCATCGGTAATCCCCCCTTTCCATGGCCTCCCTCGAACAACGCCGAGGGAGCGAGTCATGACCGCACCTCCCTAAGTGGCGACACTCCTCGTTTCGTCGCGGACACGCTAAAGGGCGCCCAGCAGCCCGAGGGGATCGGAGCTACCAGAGGCCCTTTGTGTCCACGACTTTCCCGACAGGCCCGAAGCATCATCGGGCGCCCCAGAGAGGACAGCCCTCTCAGGACACAGACGCTACCCTAACACAAGGCCGTCAGGGGTGCAAGAAGGCGGAATCTCAGCGGAGAAATGGCGCTCAGCCCTGGCTCTGGCTACCACCACCGCCGCCGCCCCCACCGCCACCACCTCGATGTCGCCTGCGACCACCGCGGCGACGGCGACGCTTTGCGCCGGGCTGGTCACCCGCCGGCTGGGTGTCGGGCCGGGGCTGCGCTTCCGGTCGAGGCTGCTCGGCCGCAGCAGGAGGTCGCTGGCCCTGCCTGGGGCGAGGCGGCGGCCTCCGCGCAGGCCGCTGCGAGGGAGGGCGCGGCGGGCGCGCCGGCGCGGGAGCCTCGGCGGAGCCTTCCGCCATGAGCTGCTTCTCGAAGGTCTCCGTGAGCTGCTTCGGACGAACGGCGGTGCCGTACATGAGCCGGAACTGGTCGAGCGGCATCTCGACGCGCTCGGTCGCGTCCTGCATGAACAGGCTGATCGTCTCCTTAGGTACGTTGATGCTGAGCACCTTCGCGTCGCCACTGGGCGTGGAGATGCGCGAGCCTACCTTGGGCAGCGTGCCCTTGATCTCGCGGTACTGGTCGTACTCGTAGGTCAGGCAACAGAGCAGCCGGCCGCAGGCGCCGGAGAGCTTCGAGGGGTTGAGCGGCAGGTCCTGCTCCTTCGCATGCCTGATCGAGACCGTGGGAAACGTGCTCAGCCAGGAGCTGCAGCAGAGGCGCTCGCCGCAGCGGCCGATGCCGTCGACGATCTTCGCCCGGTCGCGGTCGCCCACCTGAAGGAGCTGCACTCGCGTCTCGAACTCGGTCGAGAGGTCTCGCGCCACGTCTCGGAAGTCGACCCGGTCCTCGGCCGTGTAGTAGAGCGTGAGTTGCGAGCCGTCCAGGTTGTAGTCCCCCGCGACGACGTGCATCTCCAAGCCCTCCTCACCCACCTTGCGACGGGCTAGGGGGACCTGCTCGACGGCCCTTTTTTTCAGATCCGCCGTGCGTTGCAGATCCTCCGGCTCCGCGATGCGCTGGATCGGCTTCAGCGTCTCCTTGATCTCGCTGACGATCACCTGGTCGGGCGCGATGACGACGCGACCGATCTCCTGGCCGTGCGAGGTCTCGACCACCACGTAGTTGCCGACATCGAGCTCGAAGCCGCGCGCATCGAAGTAGTAGATCTTTCCCGCCTCTTTGAATCGGATGCCGACCGGCACCCGCTGCTGGTCCACCATATCGCCTCGCGCGACTCGATCCGCCTGCGGCGGAGAATCGCGCGTCCTCCTTTCGATTCGCTCAGCGCCGGCCAGCCCGTTCGGGCAGTGCCAGAAGCATGACCTCCAGCGCCAGCGTCGGGTTCGCGTGCTGCTCCAGATGCTGCGCCGCGTCACCCACGGCGGTCAGCGCCCGCAGCGCGCCACCTACCCCGTATTGTGCCGCCTGGGGGCGCAGCGTGTCCAGCCGGTCGGTGTCGGCGACCAGCTCCTCGCGGCCGGCCGCCATGAGCAGCACGTCGCGCCACCAGACGCGCCAGAGCTCCAACGTGTCGCGCACGGTCTTCGGGTCGAGCGGGTAGCGGGCACCGAGCGACGCAGCGTACGAGAAGCGCCCGGCCAGGTCACCCGACAGGAGCGCATCGATCTCCTCCGCCACAGCTTCGCGCTCGGCAAGCAGCTTTTCGTCTTGAAGCGCCGCGACCGCCCAGCCGAGCCGTCCCTGCGCCAGTCGGGCCAATCGCTCTGCTTGCGGGGCTTCGGCGCCCCAGCGCTCGCGCAGCCCCTCCTCAATACGCGCCCGTGGCACGCCGGAGAAGACGACGCGCCGGCAGCGCGAGCGGACAGTCTCGCGCAGGGCTTCCTCGTGAGCAGTCAGCAGCACGAGCACGACCTGCGCCGGCGGCTCCTCCAGCGTCTTCAGAAAGGCGTTCGCTGCTTCGACCGTCATTGCCTCCGCCGGGTCGACGATCACGACTCGGTAGCGCCCCTCGAATGGCGCGCGGCTCACGACACGCTCCAGCCGTCGCACCTGGCAGATGCGGATGTCTCGTGAGTTGTCGGCGCTGTGGTCCTTGTGCTCCGATTCCTCGCACAGGCCGCCCACACCCAGCCACTCCACGTCCGGATGCTTGTCGTCTTCGATGTGGCGGCACGAACGGCACTCGCCGCACGGCACCGAGCCCACGCCGTTCGCCTCACCTGGTAGCCCAGGCCCTCCAGCCTGGCCATCGTCCTCGGCGTCATACCCAACGAGCCGTAGGCGGGGCTTTCCAGCCTCGCCGTCCTCCTCCCCTCCACGCGGAGCCTGGAGAGACTCCGCTACGGAGGACGCACCTCGCTCGCAGTTCAACGCCTGCGCGAACCGCCGCGCCGTCGTCGCCCGCCCGACGTGCTCCGGCCCGGCGAAGAGATAGGCGTGCGAGAGCCGCGCCTCGTCCTCGATCGCGCGGCGCAGCAGCGCCACCGCTCGTCCCTGTCCGATCACGTCCCACATCACGTCACTCAGGAACGAGGAAAAGGGAACAAGGCCTCCCGGCCCCGCCGGTCTCGTTTCCGTTCCTCGTTCCTACTCTTCCCACACGTCCGCCCGCATCAGGTCCTCGTAGGTCTCGCGGCGGCGCACGAGGCGCGCCCGCCCATCGCGAACGAGGACGATCGGCGGGCGAGGCGCCAGGTTGTAGTTGCTCGCCATCATAAGCTGGTACGCCCCTGACGCGGGCAGCGCCAGCACGTCGCCGGCCCAGAGCTTCGGCAGCTCGACGTCCTTGATCAGCACGTCGCCCGACTCGCAGTATTTGCCCGCGATAGTCACCCGTTCGGCGGACGGCTCCGTCGCCCGGTTCGCGACCACCGCCTCGTAGCGGGAACCGTACATCGCCGGGCGGATGTTGTCGGCCATGCCGCCGTCGACCGAGACATACGTCCGCACACCCACGATCTCCTTGCGCGCTCCCACCGTGTACAGCACGACGCACGCCCGGGCGACGAGCGCCCGGCCTGGCTCGACGAACAGGGTCGGCTCAGTGAGGCCCTCGCGCTGGAGGGCGGCGCGTAGCGAGTCGACGACGGTCGCGGCGTACTCGTCCGGCGAGGGCGCAGGCTGGTCGCGGGTGTACTGCGCCGCGAAGCCGCCGCCGGGGCTGTACTCGCGAAGCTCCAGCCCGTGCCGTTCGTGCATGCGCGCCGCGAAGGCGATCATTGCGTCGTTCGCCAAGCGGTACGGCTCCATGTCGAAGATGGGCGAGCCCAGGTGGCAGTGCAGTCCGACCACATCCAGGTTCGGCTGCGCCAGCGCCTCGACAATCGCCTCCTCGGCCTGCCCGCCCTCGATGGCAAAGCCGAACTTCGTGTCGAGCACGCCCGTCGTCGTCTTGGCATGCGTGTGAGCGTCCACGTCGGGCGAGACGCGGATCAGCACCGTCTGGCGAACGCGCATGCTATCGAGAACACCGCCGAGCAGCGCCAGCTCGTGGAAGTTGTCGATGACGATGTGGCCCACGCCCGACTGGACGGCCTCGCGCAGCTCCTGCGCCGACTTGTTGTTGCCGTGGAGGTGCACGCGCTCCATCGGGAAGCCGCCCGCCCGTGCGACGGCCAGCTCGCCGCCGGAGACCACGTCCATTCCGAGGCCCTCCTCGGCGAAGAGCGCCGCGAGCCAGCGCCCGAGGTAAGCCTTCGAGGCGTAGACGACCTCGCTCTCAGCGTAGCGCGAAGCGAACGCCTCGCGGTACTCGCGGCAGGTCGAGCGCAGCTCCTCCTCATCGAAGACGTAGAGCGGCGTGCCGAACTCCTTCGCCAGGTCGACGGCGTCGCAGCCGCCGAGAGCAAGGTGGCCTTCGGGCGTCGCATCGGCGGTGCGCGGCAGCACCGGCGCCAGCGCTGGATCGAGTTCAGGCATGGTGACAGCAGTATAGCGACTTCTCGGATACCGGACGCTTGAGGCGAGAAGGACGATACGATGTCATCTTCCTTCCTGGCACGCGCGCGGTGATTGGGTAAGCCCGCCTACTGAAGTCGGCCGCACACCGAGGGGCGAGCCATGCCGCCGACTTCCAGTCGGCGGTTCCCCACGAAGTCGAGCAGGGGGCTTTGGGGATGTCGGACGAACCGGCCATTCGGCCCTACCCTGGCCGAGGTCGGCGGCGCTACCCTGACCGAGTACGGAAGGGAGGCCGCCGATGACCCGCCACATCGCCCTACTCACCGCCCTCGCCCTCACCGCGGCCCTCGCGTTCGCCGTCGCCTGCGACGACGACGGGGACGGCGGCGTCGAGACCCCCACCACCGCGGAGGCGACGGTTACCGCGATCGCAGGGGAGCCCACGGCGACCGGCGTGCCCGGAGGGGCCTGTTCCGCTGCCCCGCTCTCCGAGACGCCTGTCGAGCAGCCGGACCTCCCCCCGGCGGTCGCCGAGATGCGCCAGGCGATCATCGAGGAAGCCGTCGCCTGCAACTTCGACCAGCTCCAGGCGCTGGCATTGGACGGCTCGGCTACGTTCAGCTACAGCTTCGGCGAGCCGGCCGAGGGCGGCACGCCGGGGGCGTTCTGGGAGGGCGCCGAGGGCCAGGGCGAGGACGCGCTAGCCATGCTCGTGAGCGTGCTCAACATGCCATTCGCCCAGCGGGACGGCGCCTACGTCTGGCCCTTCGCCTACTCCCTGGACTTCTCGAAGCTCTCGCCGGCCGAGCGCACGATGCTCGAGCAGTACTTCACGCCGGAGGAGATCGACGGCTGGGTGCAGGCCAGCGCCTACCTGGGCTACCGCGCCGGCATCACCCAGGCGGGCGACTGGACCTTCTTCATCGCGGGCGACTAGCCTCACCCAAGGGAAATAGGGGAATTGCCCACAGATCGCTACGCGCCCGGTCGATAGTGTTTGTGTAGTGCGGGAGTCTCAGAGTTGACAAGGGGGTAGATCGATGCGACTGCAAGAGGCCGCCGACTTCGTGGGCCTGTGGGCATATCTGACGGTACTGGGCGGGGCGCCCCCGGACCGCGAGGTCATGCAGGCGATCCGCTCCGCCACGCTCGGGCCTCAGGGGCTGATGGGCGCCCCCGCCGCAGTCGTCGAGATCACTGAGCGGCCCTCCGGCTGGGCCGTCACCGAGAGCCTCTCGGACATCGACCCCACCGTCTCAGACGAGGTGAGCGACCTCGCCGCCGCGTCCTAACGCCGCCCTCCCCGCAGCCTCGTAGGCCAGGCCTTGAGGCTGGCCATCAACGCGCCCTTCTTGTGCCCTGTTCAAGCCGCTGAATACAATGGACTGTCGCCGGCGATTGGGCCGGCGTGTCATCCTGAGCCTGTCGAAGGACAACTCACGCAACCATGCGCATCATCGGCCTCACCGGGGGCATCGCCAGCGGTAAGTCGCTCGTCTCCCAACAGCTCGCGGAGAAGGGCGCCGTCGTGATCGACGCCGACAAGCTAGGGCACGAGACCTATCGTCAGGGCGTCCAGACCTACCGAAGCGTCGTCCACACCTTCGGCGAGGACGTGGTCGGCCCCGACGGCGAGATCGACCGCAAGGCGCTCGGCGCGAAGGTCTTCGGCGAACCCGAGCTGCGCCACCGGCTCCAACAGATCGTCTGGCCCGCCATCCGCGACCTGGCAGCTCAGCGACTCGCTGAGCTGCGCAAGCAAGGCACGGGCGTCGCAGTGCTCGAGGCGGCGGTGCTCATCGAGGCCGACTGGGTACCGCTGGTCGATGAGGTCTGGCTGGTCGAGGTCTCACCGGAGACGGCGCGTCAGCGGCTGATGGCGCGCAACGCTCTCACGCCGGAGGAGGCTGAGTCGCGGCTTCAGGCGCAGCTCACGAACGAGAAGCGCCGCCCGTTTGCCGACGTCGTGATCGAGAACGACGGCTCCCTCGATGAGCTGCGCAGCGCTGTAGACGAGGCGTGGTCGAAGCTGGAAACGCGGGTGGGCTCGTAGCGATGACCGTCGAAGAGCAGCACACCGCGGGCGAGTTCCGCCAGTACGCGATCGAGGAGTACCACCCGGTAAGGGAGCCGTACTACCTCCCCACCGCGGACGAGGTCGACCTCTTCGTCGCGGCCTTCCGCCAGAAGATCCCGGTGCTGCTCAAGGGGCCGACCGGCTGCGGCAAGACCCGCTTCGTCGAGTACATGGCCTGGAAGCTGGGCCGCCCGATGACCATCGTCAAGGACGTCACCGGCGGCTCTAGGCAGAAGGACGGCGAAAGCGACCAAGCGTTGCCGCTGATCACCGTCGCCTGTCACGAAGACCTCACGGCATCGGACCTTGTGGGCCGCTACCTGCTGGAGGGCGAGACAACGCGCTGGATCGACGGGCCGCTGACACGCGCCGTCAAAGCGGGCGCCATCTGCTACCTGGACGAGGTCGTCGAGGCGCGCAAGGACACGACGGTGCTGATCCACCCGCTCACTGACCATCGTCGCGTCCTGCCGATCGAAAAGCGGGGGCAGATCCTGGAAGCGGACGACAGCTTCCTCCTCGTCATCTCTTACAACCCCGGCTACCAGAGCGCCCTCAAGGACCTCAAGCACAGCACGCGCCAGCGCTTCATCTCGATCGAGTTCGGCCACCCGCCGCGCGACGTCGAGGCGCGCATCATCGAGCACGAGAGCGGCGTCGACGCCGCGACCGCAGACGACCTGGCGAAGCTGGGCGAGAAGGTGCGCAACCTGAAGGAGCACGGCCTCGCCGAGGGCGTGAGCACCCGGCTGCTCATCTACGCCGGACGCCTCGTCTCCGAGGGCATCGAGGCGCGGCGGGCGTGCCAAGTGGCCGTCGTCTGGGCGCTCACAGACGACGTGGACGTGCAGCGCAGCATCGAAGAGGTGGTCAGCGCCATCTTTGAGTAGCGATGGCGCGACTACCGCAAGTGAATGGGCAGCGCGTCCTGCGAGCGCTCCGGCGGGTCGGCTGGGAGGTCATCCGCGTCCACGGTTCCCATCACGTCCTCGCCAACGACGACCGACCAGGTGAGACGATTGTCGTGCCTGTCCATCGAAGGCCGTTGAAGAAAGGCACGCTGGCTGACATACTGGAGCGAGCCAAGCTGAGCGCCGAGGAGTTTCGCAAGCTGCTATGACCACCGCCACGATCCACCGCTACGTGGTAGTCCTCAAACCTGCAACCGACGATGGCGAAGTCGGGTACACCGTGAACGTGCCGGCTCTCCCGGGCTGCATCACGGAGGGCGATACGGTGGACGAGGCCCTGGTGAACGCTCGCGAGGCGATCGAGGCCTACTTGCTCAGCCTTAAGGACCGAAACCTGCCCGCGCCCCCATCGGATGAGGTGGTCACATCTCTGGAAGTGGAGCTGCCTTCATGATGCGATCCCTTGCACTTATCGCTCTCATCTTCGCTCTCGTTCTCGCAGCCTGCGACGACGACGACAGCGACACCAACCTCCCCACCGATACGCCGCCGGCCGGCGCCATCACGCCCGGGAGCCAGACCACGCCGCCCGCCGGCACACCGGTCGATTTCGCGCAGGCATGCCAGAAGTCGACCGAGAAGCAGTGGACGGAAGCACCGGACCTGATCATCGACACGAGCAAGAAGTACGTCGCGACGATCAAGACTTCGAAGGGCGAGATCCTGGTCGAGCTGTACAGCGACACGCCGACCACCACGAACAACTTCGTCTTCCTGGCCTGCACGGGCTACTACGACGGCCTCACGTTCCACCGTGTGGTACCGGACTTCGTCATCCAGGGCGGCGACCCGACGGGCAGCGGCTCGGGTGGGCCCGGCTACACGATTCCCGACGAAGACGATCCGGGGCACCTGATGGCAGAGGGCGTCATCAGCATGGCCAAAGGGGACCCTGGCACCACAGGCAGTCAGTACTTCATCACCATCGGCCTGGGAAGCGAGGGCGATCTGAGCTACCTCGACAGTGGCTTCACGGTCTTCGGTACGGTGACCGAAGGCATGGACGTGGCGAAGCAGATCGCCGTCAGCGACGTGATGGAGTCGATCACGATCGCGGAGCAATAGCGCTGCGGCGCAGGGAGAAGCACGATGGCACAGCAGTTCAAGCAGGCCGAGCAGGTCATCGACGAGAGCAAGGGCTACGTCGCGACGATCAAGACTGCGAAGGGCGACATCGTCGTCGAGCTGTCGAAGTCGACGCCGATCACGACCAACAGCTTCGTCTTCCTGGCCGGCAAGGGCTACTACGACGGACTCACCTTCCATCGCGTCGAGCCCGGCTTCGTCGTCCAGGGCGGCGACCCGACGGGCACCGGCTCGGGCGGGCCCGGCTACCGCATCAAGGGCGAGTTCGACGGCGCGGTCTTCGAGAAGGGCGTCTTCGCCATGGCGCGCACCAGCGACCCGAACTCGGCTGGCAGCCAGTTCTTCATCACGCTCGGCGCCGCCCACCATCTCGATGGCCAGTACGCGGCGTTCGGCCGCGTCACGCAGGGCATGGACGTTGCCCTGCAGCTCGCCGTCGGGGACGTGATGGAGTCGGTGACCGTCCAGGCGCAGTAGGGCCGGCCTTTCCTGTCCTGTCCTCCGGTAGGCCCTCTCCTGTCATGCTGAGCCGAAGGCGATGCATCTTTCGGTGCTCCGGGCGAGGCTAGACACTTCGCAGAGTCCATCCTGAGCTACGGCGAAGGGCTGAGGCTGACGATCCGCTGCGTTACACTGTCCCCATGAAGCTCGGCATCGTCGCGGACGTGCATTGCAACGTCGAGGGCCTGCGCATCGCGCTCGACCAGATGGGCGCCGTCGATGAGCTGATCTGCGCCGGCGACGCGGTCTACCAGTTCCGCTTCTCGAACGACGTCGTCGCCCTGCTGCGAGAGCGCGGCGCCCGCTACATCCTGGGTAACCACGAGCGCGTCCTGCTCAGCGAGTGGGGCGAACGCGCCCGTTCGCGGCCGGAGGTGCAGCGGGAGCTCGTCGACTACATGGCGGCGCAGCCCTACCACGTCGAGACGCAGGTGAACGGGCGCCGCCTGGCGCTGGTGCACGGCAGCCCGTTCGACCCGCACGACGAGTACCTCTACCCGAACAGCCCCAACCTCCAGAAACTCGCCGGCATCGACGCCGACTACATCATCCTGGGGCACACGCACTACCACATGGCCGTGCCCGTCGGGCGGGCGCTGGTGATTAACCCGGGCTCGGCGGGCGAGGCGCGCGACCATCGCAACCACTTCCGCCTCTCGTGCGCGGTGCTCGACACGCAGTCGGGCGAGGTGACGTTCCACCACTTCGACGACCCGACGCGCCCGAAGGTCGACCCCGCGGTCATCCCGCACGCCAAGCCCAGCGCCGAGCGCCAGGAGCGCCCGATCGACAACCGCGCCTGGTGGGCATAAGGGCCCGGCTGGAGGCTGGAGCCCCGCCCGGCCAGCCCCCGACCGGCGCCAACCCTCACCCAGGCCTTTCGGCCGACCCTCTCCCAACAGGAGAGGGTGATGGCGGCGGCGCCGCGACTCAACGGCGCGAAACATGTCAGTACGTTTTGCAAAATCGCGTTTTTCAGCCGAATCACCGCAGATCGCCTCCATCACTCGAATCTGACGACCCGGCTCCGGGCGGCGCATGCCCACGACTGCTTATCGAGACGAAGGGTACGGCTTGCCGGCGAGAGCGCGAAGGGGCGGATGGCGCGGATTGGTTGCTGGTTGCTAGTTCTTCGTTGCTGGTACCGTTGGCGACTCGGGTCAAGTCCGGCATACTAGTGGTGTTGTGGCCGGAAATTCACCACCCCAGTGGGCACGGCGCGTGCCGCGCGAGCTGATCCGGCGGCTCTACGAGCGCGAGGCGCTCGGCGTCCTGGACGAGGAGCTGGTCGACGAGGTGGCGTTCGCCTTCTACGCGCGTTGCCGGAGCATCATCCGCGCGACGGAGGCGGCTCGCGGTCACGCCGCTTGTGGCGCGTGCGAGCACATCATCGAGCACTCGGTCAGGGGAGCGGAGGTGCTGCGCTGCGATCGCTGCGGCTGGGAGATCACGTGGCGCGAGTACCGGAGTTCGTTTCAGGGCAAGTACCTGATCACGGGCAACCCCGGCGGCGCTTTCACCGAGTACCCTCGGAGGCTGGAGGCCGTGCGGACGCCGCAGGAGCGCATGCTGGCCATCGACTGGCTGGTGCACCAGGTGCACAGCTGGACGCTGGATCGCGAGCAGCCGATCGGCCGGCCGACGGCCGTCAACCTGATCGAAGGGAACGAGACGAAGGTCGTCGCGTTCCTGGATGAACTGGCCGCCGGGCTGTCCGCGTCGCCGGAGGAGAAGGAGTCGTACTCCGCCTGGCGAAGGACGCTCTGGCTGGAAAGCGAACGCCACGGCCCGGGCGCTGGACAGCAGGCATCGCAGGGAAGTAGTCCGGGGCGAGCGCGAAGGGTGTGGTAGCGCGGGTTGACAAGCGTGGGCGCGGTGGTATGCTAGGGGCGATTGGTGGCATGCGAGTGAGATCTGGCGTGCGGACGACCCTTCTCCTAGGCCTCCTGGCTCTAACGGCGGCCTGCGCTCTCCTGCTGCCTGCGTCGCGCCAGACGAATGCGAACCCACTTGCTGGCGGCACCGTGGTCTCGGTAAGCGGAGGCAACGCCGTCGCGGCAGCTGACGCAGTCTGTAACGAGACTGGGACGATCGCTATCGACACCCACTGGACAAGCTCGTGTGTCCACGTCGTGGTGGATGGGATAACGATCTCACCTGGCGTGACGTTCACAATCGAGCCGGGCACAATCGTGAAGCTCGTAAACCCGAGCAATCTGCCCACGATCACCGTGCAGGGGTCCTTGATAGCGCAGGGAACGGCACAGGACCCAGTCATGCTGACTTCTTACAGAGACGACACGGCAGGCGGGGATTCGAACGGTGATGGCACCGCTTCGTCGGCGGCTCCAGGCGACTGGAACTTCATTTATGTATCTTCTGGCTCGTCCGCCGTCTTCGACCATGTGATGGTCAGGTTCGGCGGGAGGCCGCCCTCCTGCCTAGGCCCTTGCGGATTCACGGTTGGCGGCGTTATCACCAACATCTTCGGAAGTTCACCCGACCCGGACTTCACATTCACACACAGCACCGTGTCCGACTCCGCCAACACAGGAGTTGCGATGGACACGAGCGGGTCCGTGACAGTCACCGACAGCAACTTCATAGGCAACCAAGGGACGGGACTGTCCGCCAGCTCGGGCCTTCTGCGTGTTACAGGCTCAAGGTTTGACGGCAACCGCATTGGCGCATGGCTTTCAGGGAGGCCGTCAAGTGTTGTCGCGGGCAACACGTTCGCTGACAACACCAGTGATGGCTTGCGTGTGTGGCGCGACACAGTCCCCGTCGATAACATTTTCACGAACAACCAGGGTTATGCAATCGTT
Source organism: Dehalococcoidia bacterium (assembly GCA_040882355.1). Classification (GTDB taxonomy): domain Bacteria; phylum Chloroflexota; class Dehalococcoidia; order DSTF01; family RBG-16-68-14; genus JBBEBM01. The sequence continues at coordinate 12,825 of JBBEBM010000013.1, forward strand.
GCTGAGCAGCCCTTCTGGACTGAGCGCTCTTCTCCGCTCTTCCGAGGGAATACGGCAAACGGTAACCGCTTCAATGCAATTCTGTTGGACCTCGGTAACGATTCCACAGTCACAACCGAAACGAACACTCTGGCCGCCAACCCAGGAGTGCCCTACGTTGTCAATTCGCTCACCATTCCGCTCGGGGCGACCCTAACGCTTGAAGCTGGGACTATCTTGAAGTTGACGAACACATCGAATCTGCCAACGATAGGCGTGCATGGATCACTCGTGGCCGTTGGTACTGCGCAAGAGCCAATCATTCTCACCTCCATTAGGGACGACATTGCGGGTGGTGACACGAATGGCGATGGAGAATCAGCATCGCCCTTAGTTGGAGATTGGACGTTCATCTTCCTCTACTCTGGAGATTCCAGCGTTGGCAGCTCTGCGACATTCGATCACGCGGCAGTGCGCTATGGCGGGAGGCCGACGTCCTGCATTGGGCCCTGCCCCGTCCCCCAGGGAGTAATTACGAATCTCGTGGGCCAGCCTTTTGGCGCTCCTCCTACAATCGATCCTGGCGCCTCCCTAAGCTTTGCCAACGGCACCCTATCGGACGCAGCAAACACAGGAATCAACGTCGTTGGAGCGTCCGCCAGCGCCGCCATAAGCCAATCGCGTTTGCTTACCGGAACGTCTGTGGCAGTCGCAGCCGGGGGTGGAGCTGCGGTTGACGCTAGGAACAACTGGTGGGGCAACGCAAGCGGACCGAGTCCCGCCGACTCATCGTGCACTACTGCTGCCGGTAGTGGCTCAAAGGTCGGTTGCGGCCTTCTCTTCGACCCTTGGCTTACGTCCGATCCAGGGCAGACGACCCCGCCGGCGGAAGATCGCAAGGTCATCTTCATCCAGGGCATCGACAGCAAGAGCTGGGCCGGCGAAGTAGACGGCCAGCCCGACTGCAGCGTACCCGAGAATGCCGCGAACGCCGACAACCTCGGCTTCGTGAGTAACCGCCTGTTGGGCCAGGACGGCAACAACCGGGTGCAGTGGATGGCCGATTACCTGACGAGCGAGCTTGGGTATGAGGCGAACGACGATATCTTCTACTTCAGCTACCGATCGCTGCAAGATGGCGGCTACTGCCCGCAAGCGGGTGACCCTTCCTCCCCGGACTTCAGGCGGCCGCGGTACGAGCCGGAAGACACCTGCACTGGCATTGACGGAGTCGATGGGGCAGCGGGGAAACTGCAGATCCTTGTGAGTAACCTCATTTCTGAATACCCAGGGGCCAAGTTCGACGTCATCGCCCACAGCATGGGAGGCTTGGTTGCGGCCTACTGGCTGTCTCAGCACCCGCAGAGCGCGGACAGGATACACTCTGTCATCACCTTCGACAGCCCGCTGAGAGGAACGCACTTGAGGAACGGCGCCTCGGAGTGCGAGGCGGACAGTGACTCATGGCAGCAGTTCATCTGCTACGACTACTCGACCACCGCCGCGTGCCCGGTTGTCGGGGCCATCTCACAGCTTGGCTCTGGCCAGGGCGGGCTGGGCACTGGGTTCTACACTTTGGATGCCACACAACAAGATTTCGTCGGTGAGGCCGTACCTGGAGACCGAACGACCCTCCTGGCCAGTGACAGCAAGTTGCACTGCAAGGTCGATGACAATCACACCGATGTGTGGGAGGACGGGCATATCGATGGAAGTGGGCCATTTGAGTGCTGGAAGGATATGCATTGGCAACCTGCTTCTGGACCAGTTCTCCTAAATCCGGATGGGGAACACGCGAAGGAGGCGTTCTTCGCCTGTGCGGTCGCGGCACCTGCCGACGCTTCGGCGTGCTTTGGCAACTTTGGTACCGAGGTTGCACCGCCCGCGGCTCTGCCCGGCCCTGCGCCGGCAGCTAGTACAGAGGTCAGCGTGACCTCGACAGACGGCTTCCTTGTCGGCGACTGGGGCATGTTCAACCCGGGCATGCCGAACGAAGAGACGCATCAGATCGTAGGTATTGCGTCGCTGATCCTGGCGACGCCGCTCCAGTTCGATCACGAAGCTGGTGAGCCAGTCATCAAGGTGAACGCGCCTCCCGACGACAGTGACAGCGATGGCTGCACGGACGAGCGGGAGGACGGCTCTGATCCGCTGTCAGGAGGGTTGCGCGATCCCCTCAACTTCTGGGACTTCTTCGATACGCCAGACGAGGCAAACGCCCGCGACCGCGCGATAACCGTCGGGGACAACGCGCGGGTCGCCGAACGGTTCGGCACGTACGATGCCGGGTCCGCGTTCTTCGATCGGACGAGCGACCCCCTGGAGATGCCAGACTCGCCGCCCTCCTACCACCCGGCGTTTGATCGCGACGGCTCACCTCCCGGAGCGGACCCCTGGGACTTGCGCCCGCCCAACGGCTCAATCACGGCGGGTGATATCGGCGCGGTGGTGGCGCAGTTCGGGCATAGCTGCGCGTAGCCCTAGCGCGCCTCGCTCACTACCGAAACGTCGCCCATGAGATAGCGCGGGCCGGCGCCCTTCGCCGCGGCGGCGTCGCCCTGGTTGAACAGGCCGCAGCGGTCGAGCGACAGGCAGCCGCAGCCGATGCACGAGGAGAGTTGGTCGCGGAGTTTCTCGAGCGTTCCGATGCGCGCGTCGAGGTCGTCGCGCCAGCGGCTGGAGAGCCGCTCCCAATCGGCCGGCGTGGGTTCGCGGCCGCCGGGGAGCGCCCGGAACGCCGCCCGGACCTGTCGCAGCGACACGCCCATGGCGCGCGCGACCTTGATGACGGCGACCTGTCGAAGCACGCTGCGGCGATAGCGCCGCTGGTTACCGCTCGTGCGCGTCGCCGAGATGAGCCCGAGCGACTCGTAGTAGCGCAGCGCCGATGACGCGACGCCGCTCCGCCTGGCAAGCTCGGTGATGGTGATGTGCTCCGGAAGGGCGGCCATTATCTTCCTCCAGGGGGCTTGACTTCAAGTTTACTTGAAGTTTTATCATCTGAGCCATGATGCACGCCACCCAAGCCACCGCCAGCCAGCCAACGTTCCTGTACGAAGACCTGGGGCGCCTGATGGGCCTGATGACGGGCGATGAGAAGCACTCATCGAGCGCCACGTCCACCTTGGACGCGATCTGGGTGCTCTACGATCGCGTGCTGCGGATCGATCCGATGAACCCGGCGGCCGACGACCGCGACCGCTTCCTTCTCTCGAAAGGGCACGGGCCGATGGCCTTCTACGCGGTGCTTGCCGCGAAGGGCTTCTTCGATGCGGAGTCGCTGGGCGGCTGGCTGCGGTATGACTCGCCGTTCGGCCTGCCCCGGACCGCAACCTGATACCGGGCGTCGAGATATCGAGCGGGTCGCTGGGGCACGGGCTACCGCTGGCGATCGGGATGGGGCTGGGGCTGCGGGCGCGCGCCAACGACGGGCCGCGCGTCTTCTGCCTGGTCGGCGACGCGGAGCTCGACGAGGGCACGAACCAGGAGGCGATCGTCGTCGCGGCGCGCATGCGGCTGCACGCGCTGACCGCGGTCGTCATCGACAACCAGTCGGCGTCGCAGGGCTGGCCGGGCGGCATCGCGGCGCGCTTTGACGTCGAGGGCTGGTCGACGGTCACCGTCGACGGGCGCGACCACGACGCGCTCGAGGAGGCGCTGACGAGGCCACATCCCGATACACCGCACGCCGTCGTCGCCGTCGTGGAGCCGAAGTCATGAGCATCCACACGATGCGCAGGCGGTTCGGATACGTGGTCAGCGAGCTGCTCGACGCCGAGCCGCGTCTCGCGCTGGTGCTTTCGGAGATCGGCGTCGATCGCTTCATGGCGAGCGGCGCCGTGCAGCGCCATCCGACTCGCGTCATCAACGTCGGCATCCGCGAACAGCTCATGATGAACGTCGCTGCCGGCATGGCGCTGGAGGGGATGCGCCCCATCGCGCACAGCTTCGCGCCGTTCCTCATCGAGCGTTCGTACGAGCAGGTGAAGCTCGGGTTCGCGCACCAGGGGGTCGGCGGGATCCTGGTCAGCGCCGGCGCGACGTACGACGTCGCCCAATACGGACGGACGCATCAGACCGGCGCCGACGTCGCGCTCGTCGCGACCCTCCCGGACTGGCGCATCCACGTGCCCGGCCACCCCGACGAAGTGGACGCGATGCTGCGGGACGCGGTCGTTTCCGACGATGCCGTCTACATCCGACTGTCCGACCAGCAGAACGAATCGCCGCAGCCGGTCGACAGCGGCCGGCTCGTAACGGTGCGCCAGGGCGCCGCTGGCGGCCCAACCGTCGTCGCCGTCGGGCCGGTGCTGGACGCCGTGATGGAGGCGACGGCGTCGCTAGGCGCGACGGTGCTGTACGCGTCGACGGTCCGGCCGTTCGACGGCGCGGGCCTGCGCGCGGCTGTTTCCGGCAGCGATGTCGCGCTGGTCGAGCCGTACCTGGAGGGCACGTCGGCCGCCGACGTGTCGGCTGCGCTCTCGGACCGGCCGCACCGCCTGCTCTCGATCGGCGTACCGAACACGGAGCATCGCAAGTACGGCACCGCAGCCGAGCACAACGCGGCGCACGGCCTCGACGCGGCGGGGCTGCGGGAGCGGATCGCTAGCTGGGCGGGGGCGTGACACGAAGCCGGAGGCTGGAGGCTGGACAACGGGGCACCGTTCGCGGTGGAAGGGTTGTCAGATCCTTCGCCCTCCCGACCACCGTCCTTCCGCCCCCACTCGGCTCAGGATGACGTGATGGCGCCCGCGAGCCACGCGCCCTTCGACAGGCTTAGGATGACCTCGCGGTAGGCCGTCTCACTCCGCCCCGTTCGTCTCAGGCCCTTCGACAAGCGCAGGGTGACAGGAGCGGCGCTCTCCCCTACGGCGCGAGAGCGACACGCCTCTTCGAATCGGTGTCAGCCTCGGGACGTGCCTAACGCGCCCCCTCTGGTATACTGGCCTGGAGACAACCGCATAGGCCGAATCCGCGCAGGCGCGTGGAGCGGGGGAACCACCGACCGGGGTGAATCTCGGGAAACCGAGTAGGTCAGCCTTCTCAGACCGAACCCGTCAGCTAACCTCGCAGGCACGTGAGAGGCGCCACGCCACAGAGGCAGGGTCGCCGCCCTGCCTCTTGTCATATCGGCGCTGGTGAAAGGAGTACCCGCGTGACCGACACCCGAGAACGTCCAGCGGTCGAGCCGGGCATCATGAACCGAGTCCTGATCGTATCAAACCGGCTTCCCGTCACTGTGCGAATCAATGGTAACGGTCCCACAGTCGAGCCATCGTCCGGAGGTCTCGCAACGGGCGTTTCCGAGCCTCATCGCAAGTCAGGCGGTCTGTGGATTGGCTGGCCAGGGGAAACGCATAGCCTGAAACGGGCGCAGAGACGCGCGCTTGACGCGGAGCTGCAAGATCGGGGGCTCGTCCCAATTCATCTGACCCGGCGAGAGGTCCGCGAGTTCTATGACGGCATCTCGAACAGCATGCTCTGGCCGGTCCTTCAGTATCTTATCGATAGACTCCCGATCGACACGCCGGGCTGGGACACGTACCGGTCCGTGAACAAGCGGTTCGCCCAGGAAGTGGTCGCGCGGTATCAGCCAGGCGACACGATCTGGGTCCACGACTATCACTTGTTCCTGGTCCCTCAATTGGTCCGGGAACAGCTACCCAACGCACGAATCGGTTTCTTTCTCCACATTCCATTTCCCTCGGATGACGTATTCGGCATCCTGCCGTGGAGGGAAGAGATCCTGCGCGGACTGTTGGGAGCCGACATGATCGGCGTTCATACGACAGGTTACCTCCGGCACTTCTTGGCGTCGGTGCGACGTTTCCTTCGCGTGGAGCCGAGCTCTAACGCTGTTCAGCACGACGGACGAACCGTGAGGACGGGCGTCTTCCCAATTGGGGTTGACGTGTCATCCTGGGAAGCAAGCGCGGGCTCGCCGGCTGTCGCCCGCGAGGTCGACGAGATCAGGAAGGAAGCGGGCAACCGCCACATCTTGCTGGGAGTCGATCGTCTGGACTACACGAAAGGCCTCCTTCGTCGCCTGAGGGCGTTCGAGCGGCTCCTGGAGCGCGATCCTGCGTTGCATGACCAGGTGCGGCTCATCCAGGTGACCGTTCCGACCCGAGAGAAGGCGCCCGCGTACGAGGCATTCAAAAGACGCGTCGACGAAGTGGTTGGGCGCATCAATGGGACCTTTGCGACGGCCAACTCCATGCCCATCCATAGGCTGCACCGCTCCCTGGAACACTCGGAGCTGGCCGCGCTCTACCGGGCCGCGGACGTCCTGCTGGTCACGTCGCTCCGCGACGGTATGAACCTCGTTGCCAAGGAGTTCGTCGCATCCCGAACGGACGGCGACGGGGTCCTGGTGCTAAGCGAATTCACGGGAGCTGCCGACGAGCTGACAGACGCGCTCCTCGTGAACCCCTACGATATTGACGGATTGGCAGCGACGATCGAACGCGCCCTCGCCATGCCGGCGGCAGAGAGACGGGCTCGCATGGGATCCCTGCGAACGCGGGTACGCGAGTACGACGTCCATCGATGGGCACGGACGTTCCTCTCAGAGCTCGAGTGCAGCGCGCCAGATCGCGGGCGGATCGCCCCGGCGACATCTCCGGGACTATCGGTGAGGGAGGCCATCGACAAGCTGAAAAAGGCGGATCACGCGCTCCTGGCGCTGGACTACGACGGCACGCTGGTGCCATTCGCAGGGCACCCCGACAGCGCCGCCCCAGACGCTGCACTGCTCGAGATCGTCGAGGGCCTCTCGACCCGGCCGCGCACGACAGTACATATCGTGAGCGGCCGCGACCGGGAATCGCTGCAGCGCTGGTTCGGCCACCTCAGGGTGGGCCTCCACGGCGAGCACGGGCTCTTTTCTCGGTCGCCTGGCGAGGAGGCATGGCAACGGACCCAGAGCCTGTCGGACGACTGGAAGGAGGCCATCCGACCTCTCATGCAGCAGTTCGTGGAGACGACCCGCGGCAGCTTCATCGAGGAGAAATCTTCGGCGCTTGTCTGGCACTATCGAATGGCCGCCGATAGCCCGTCGGCGGAGGAGGTGAGCGAGGCGCGCGCCGCCGAGCTTCAGAGCCTCCTGACCGAGTCGATTGTGAACACGCCAGTCCAAATCGTGGCTTCGAAGAAGGTCGTAGAGGTGCGACCACGCTTTGTGAACAAGGGACTGCTGTTGAGCCGGCTGCTGGAAGATGCGCCTGACGGCGTTGCCGTTCTTGCGATGGGAGACGATCGCACAGACGAGGACATGTTCGCCGCCGCGCCGAAGGGGAGCGTCACCGTTCATGTTGGCGATGAACCGACGGAGGCCGAATTCGCGGTGCCCGACCACGTTGCGGCGAGGGCGTTGCTAACAGGGCTCCTGGAGCCGGAGGAAACTGAGCGCCGAGAGCGTGTCGGCGCGCTGTGCCTGGACGCTTAGCAAGCGCCAGGGGCGCCTAGCGCTCGTCGATGAGGGCGCCGGCGGCGAGGTCGTCGAAGCGGTCGCCAGCGGCGGGCTCACCGTCGTCGCCGTCGGGCCGGTGCTGGACGCCGTGATGGAGGCGACGGCGCCGCGTCGAGCGGCGTCGCTGGGCGCGACGGTGCTGTACGCGTCGACGGTCCGGCCGTTCGACGGCGCGGGCCTGCGCGCGGCTGTGTCCGGCACCGACGTCGTGCTGGTCGAGCCGTACCTGGAGGGCACGTCGGCCGCCGAGGTCTCGTCGGCGCTGTCGGACCGCCCGTACCGGCTGCTCTCGATCGGCGTGCCGAACACGGAGCGTCGCAAGTACGGCACCGCAGCCGAGCACAACGAGGCGCACGGCCTCGACGCGGCGGCGCGGCGGGCGCGGATCGGGGCGTGGCTGGGCGGCGTCACGGTTACGCCTGACCGATGGCTCCGCACTCTTGCGCGGACGGCGTCTTGACATAGCTGTTGACAGGCCATCGAGGCCCTTGCTATAGTCGCGCCACATCCAGGCCCGCGACTGGCCGCGCGGCGCATGGACGGAGGCGCGCAGAGGAAAGGTGGGCGGACGCGCAAGACGCTCGTCTGGCCGCGCCGGGAGGCCGAACCGCCAGCCGCACTCTGGATGGAGGCCGGCCATGTTCCCAAGAATAGGCGTTGCTCTACTCATCTGCGGCTTGCTCGCGCTCACGGGCACAAACGGCCAACCGCCTCGCCCGGCGCGAGCGACAGGGGCGGGCACCTCCGCCGTCTCGCCGGGCGGCTTGCACACGTGCGCGCTCACGACGGCTGGTGGCGTCTGGTGCTGGGGCGACAACACCTACGGCCAGCTCGGCAAGGTCACGCTGTCCAGCGCGTCGCCGGTGGGCGTCACCGGCCTGTCGAGCGGCGTGGCGGCGATTGCGGCGGGGGTCGAGCACACATGCGCGCTCACGGAGGGCGGCGGCGTCAAGTGCTGGGGCCGCAACGTCTTCGGTCAACTCGGCGACGGCCTGGCGGGCGATAGCGCGGTGCCTCTGGACGTCCCGGGCCTCACCAGCGGCGTTGCCGCGATCGGTTCTGGCAACTACCACACGTGCGCCGTCCTGACCAGCGGAGGCGTCACGTGCTGGGGCTCGAACGGCACCGGCCAGCTCGGCAACGGCTCGACGACAACCCCGACGATGCCGGTCAACGCAGTGGGCCTGACGAGCGGCGTTGCCGCCATCTCCGGTGGCGCATCGCACACCTGCGCGCTGCTGACCGGCGGCGGTGTCAAGTGCTGGGGCTTCAACCTCTATGGCCAGCTCGGCGACGGCACGATGACGAACAGCTCGACACCGATCGATGTCACCGGCCTGACCAGCGGCGCCATCTCGGCGGGCGGCTACCACACGTGCGCGCTGACCACCGGCGGCGGTGTCAAGTGCTGGGGCGTCAACAGTTCGGGCCAGATCGGCGATGGAGGAGGCTGCGGTGGCGCGTGCGCGACGCCCGTCGACGTGACCGGCCTGACCGGCGGCGCCGCGGCTGTCTCCGCCGGCGAGTTCCACACCTGCGCGCTCACCGCGGCCGGCGGACTGAAGTGCTGGGGCAAAAACGACGACGGCCAGCTCGGCGACGGGTCGACGAGCGGCAGTAGCTTGCCGGTGGCCGCGCGGGGCTTGCCAACGAAGGACCCCAAGGCCGGCTTCGAGATCGCCTTCAGCAGCGACCGCGACGGCAACAACGAGATCTACGCCATGGGCGCCGACGGCTCCCTCCCGACCCGGCTGACGTACGAGGACAGCAGCGAAACCGAACCGTCCTACTCGCCGGACGGGACGAAGATCGCGTTCGAGAGCGACCTCGACTCCGGCGGCGAGGACATCTACGTGATGAACGCGGACGGCTCCGGCCTGTGGCAGCGCCTTACCACCGACGCCGCCAACGACATCGATCCGGCCTGGTCGCCGGACGGCAGCAAGATAACGTTCGCCAGCATGCGCGACGGCAACTACAACGTCTACGTGATGAACGCGGACGGCTCGGGTCAGACGCCGCTCACGACCGACGGCGGGCAGGATACGGACCCGGCCTGGTCGCCGGACGGGACGAAGATCGCGTTCGTGTCGGGCCGGGACGCCCAAAACGAGGTCTACGTGATGAACGCCAACGGCACGGGCCAGGCCAACCTCACCAACAACGTCGCGTTGGACGCGGGGCCCGCCTGGTCGCCGGACGGAACGAAGATCGCGTTTCACAGCAACCGCTCCGGCGCGCTTGACATCTTCGCCATGAACACGAACGGCACGAACCAGACGAACGTCACGAACGACGCCGCCGAAGACGCCTTCCCGGTCTGGAAGACCGACAGTGCGAAGATCGCGTTTCGCTCGGACCGCGACGGCAACTACGAAATCTATGTTGCCGATGCCGGCGGCACGGGCCAGACGCGGCTCACCCATAACCCGTCCGGCGACGACCAGCCCGCCTGGCGGCGCGTCTCGGGCAGCGGGGCCGACTACGACCAGGACGGCTGCACCGACGCGCAGGAAGCGAACAGCGACCAGGTGATGGGCGGGCGGCGCAACCCGCAGTCCTTCTGGGACTTCTTCGATGTGCCAGTCGGGTCTCCGCTGGCGCGCGACCAGGCGGTAACGGCGGGCGACGTCGCAGGCGTCGTCGCGCGGTTTGGCGCGACTGGTAACGCTGACCTCGACCCGCTGTCGCCACCGGGTCCCGCGCCCGCCTACCATCCGGCGTACGACCGCGGCGGCGTGAGGCCGGGCGGCGAGCGATGGAGCCTGCTGCCGGCGGACGGTTCGATTACAGCGGGAGATGTCGCAGCGGCGGTCGTGCAGTTCGGACATACCTGCGCCTGACGGCGCTTCGCGCCGCAGAACCCAGAACCAAGAACCCACCGACCAGGCCGGTTCTTCTCGGTTCTGGGTTCTAGCCTTGACCCTTGACCCCTCACCCTTGGCCCAGCTTCGCTACAATGCCCTCGTCATGACATTCGAGACGTTTGTTGCGGAGGCGGAGCGCAAGCTGGCGCTGCACAGCGCGTCGCTGCCGGAGGAGTTCCAGGCGGCGCTGGCGGCGCTGCGCACTCCCTCACCCCCGACCCCTCTCCCTCCCGGAGGGAGAGGGGAGGGCGTAATGTCGGAGGGCGGGGCCGCGCTGGATGAGCGCGACTTGCGCGCGTGGGCGGAGGAGGGGGTGGCGCTGGCCGAGCACTCGCTGCGATCGTGGGAGGCGGCGGTTGAGTACTTCAAGGTCAGCCCGCAGGTGGTGCGCATCCTCACGCCTCAGGCGTTCCGGCGCTGGGTGCACGCGGGCCGCGACCTCACCGAGCACTCGTCGGTGATGGCGTCGGCGTACTTTCGCGCCGGGCCGCGCGCGATGCCCTACCTGGACGAGCACAGCATCACGGAGTGGGCGGCACTGGGCCAGCGGCTGTACCGCGGCCACTGGAAATCGATCTCGCTGGCGACGATGTACTTCGCCGCCGGGCCGAACCTGCTGCGACTGCTGACGATGGAGCAGCTCGCGCGGCTGACGGCGCTGGTCGAGACCGTCGCCGAGCGCTCGTACGAGCTGGCGACGGAGTGCCTGGACGCGTCGCCCCATCTCTTCGATACGCTCGCGCGAGAGGACCGCACGCCGTTCCTCGCGCTCGCGGGCGCTGTCGCGGACGCGAGCTGGGCCGACGCGCGGCTGCTCTTCCAGAAGGGCGCGTCGCTGCTCGAACCGGTCGCTCCGGCCGAAAGGCCGCGGCTGCTCGCGCTGGGCGGACGCGTCGCCGGGCAGCTCGGGCGGCACGCCTACGCGCTCTTCGCGGAAGCCGCCGATGCGCTCGCGCAGGCGCCGCAGGACGCGCACGGCGATCTGCTCGGCCTCGCCGAGGAGCTGGCCGTCGGCTCGCCGGCAGCGGCGATGGAGTTCCTGAAGAGCGCGCCCACCGTTCTCCGTCGCGTGCGGCTCGGCGACTTGCATCGCTGGCACTCGGCGGGGCATCGCATCCTGGAGACGACGCAAGCGGGCGGCGAGGCGTTCTTCCGGCTCGAGTCGGGCAAGGGCGAGGAGGTGCTGCAGGGCCTCTCGTCGCGCGTCGAGCTGTCGCAGGTGGGCGAGGTGCTCCGCCTCTACTGCAAGGCGCTCACCGGCGCCAACGTCTCCATGCACCCAGCGGCCTCGCTTGCGGAGAAGGGCATCGGCTGGATCGACGAAGAGCGCCCGAGCACGGAGGGCAGCACCGTCTACCTGCCGGAGTTCGTCGACGAGCACGTCGAGAAGGCGCAGAACTTCGCCGTCTACAAAGTCTACGCCACGCACCAGGCGGCGCACCTGGAGTTCGGCAGCTTCTCGTTCCGCTTCGCGCGCAAGGGTGTCGCTTTCCCGCGTCGACGGCACGTCGTCGAGCGCGAGCGCAGGCGCGCGGGACGCCCCTCACCCCGGCCTTTCGGCCGACCCTCTCCCTCAGAAGGAGAGGGTACGGGATCGTCAGGGGAACGCCAGGGCGCTTCAGCCCGACGAGTTAAGACGAGGAAGCCGCTCACGGACATGGAGCGCTTCTTCGACCTCTTCGACGAACGACAGCTCGCGCTCGACCTGTTCACCGTCGCCGAGGACGCGCGCATCGACGCGCTGGTGCGACGCGAGTACGGCGGCATCCGTCGCTCGTGGGGGCGGACGCAGGAGGCGGAGCTGGAGCGCCGGCCCGACCCGCGCACGCTGCCGCTGCGTCAGGCGTTCCTCGAGAACCTGGTGCGCGCCAGCCTCGACGGCGCGAACACGATCGTCTGGCCGCAGAAGCTGTCGAGCCTCCTCGCCGAAGCGCTACGCCTGCTCGCCGCGCTCCGCCAGCCCCTCGACGGCAAGCGCGCGGGCGCAAGCGTCGAGGACGCGGCGGAGTGCACGCTGCAGCTCTACGAGCTGGGGATGCGCGTGCCCAACGTACCGCCGGAGCAGCTCGACGACATGGAGTGGGACGAGATCGACGAGGAGATGCTCGACCTGCAGCTCGGCTCGCCCAAGGGCGGCGAGAGCGACGCGCCGATGCCGCAGTCCGACGGCGAGCAACAGTACGAAAGCCCGGAGCCGGTTGGCTACCGCGGCGACTTCAAACCGGAGCTGGTGCAGCTCCTCATGCGCCTCCGCCTGAAGGAAGGTCAGGAGATGGCCGGCGACCTGTCGCCGCTGACGGCCGAGCAGCTCAAGGAGCTGCTGGAGAAGAGCGTCGAGATCAACATCAGCGGCATGGCGGAGGGCGACCTCGCGTCGACGATCGGGCTGTTCCTGACGAACCTGGAGAAGGAAGCGGGCACGCCGATCCCGGACCAGAAGCTCCCGACCAAAGACGGCGCCCCGCTCTCCGAGGCGGGCGGCGACGAGGAGGGCGAGCCGGCGCAGGAGGTGAAGGCCTACCTCTACGACGAGTGGGACTTTCGCGCGGCCGACTACAAGCCGAACTGGTGCGTCGTCCGCGAGCGGGCGCTGGAGGAGGGCACGGACGAGTTCTTCGAGAAGGCGCTGCTCGAGCACGCGGCGCTGGTCTCGGAGACGCGCCGTCAGTTCGAGCTGCTCAGGCCGGAGCTGTTCCGCAAGATCAAGGGCCTCTACGACGGCGAGGAGTTCGATCTGGACGCAGTGATCGAGTACCTGGTCGAGAAGCGCGCGGGCCATCCGCACACGGACAAGGTTTACTGGCGGCGCAACAAGGTCGAGCGCGACGTCGCCGTCGCGTTCCTGCTCGACATGAGCGCGTCGACGGACGAGGAGATCGAGAAACGCAAGAAGCAGTACCACGACGAGCCCGAGTTCGACGCCGACCCGCGGCGCTACTTCCAGTGGCTCGCGCAGCGCCGCGCGCAGCAGGTTGTCGCGCCGCCGAAGCGCATCATCGACCTGGAGAAGGAGAGCACCGTCCTGCTGATCAAGGCGCTCGAGACGATCGGCGACAGCTACGGCATCTACGGCTTCTCGGGTTACGGGCGGGAGAACGTGGAGTTCTACGTGATCAAGGACCTCGCCGAGCCGTTCTCAGACCGCGTGGTGCGGCGCATCGATAAGATCGCGCCGATCCGCTCAACGCGCATGGGCCCGGCGATCCGCCACGCCACCGCGAAGCTCGACTCGCACGATGCGAAGGTGAAGATCCTCTTCCTCGTCTCCGACGGCCGGCCGCAGGACCACGGGTACGGGCGCGACCGGACGGAGAAGGAGTATGCGATCCACGACACGAAGCAGGCGCTGGTGGAAGCGCGTCGGAAAGGGATCACGCCCTTCGCGCTGACGGTGGACAAAGAAGGGCACGACTACCTGGGCCAGATGTGCGAGGACATGGGCTACGAAGTGCTCGCGGACATCGAGGCGCTGCCGTCCCGCCTGCCGACGCTGTACCGGCGGCTGACGGAGTGAGTTCAGCAGCAGTCGATCACGCCGACCACCCACTCGGCGTCGGCCAGGACGGGCGGCAGGCGGAAGAAGCCCTCGCCAGGGCGGTACATGACAGGGCTCCCTCCTTCGAGACGGTTTAGGAGGATGCCCGATCCGTCCGGAAGCCAATCGACGATGTGTGCGCGCTCGACGAGAAGGGGGCTCCGATCTTGAACGTCGCGCTCGTTCTCAAGGACGAGCACCCAGACGGACTGGGTTGCGACGTCCGCACTGTACGCTACCGCCAGGCGACCGTCCGTCGTCCACGCGCAACTTCGGGCGACCGGCCGCGCGGGAGTTTCCTCTGGAGATGGCAGGATATCTCTGATGTCCGTAAGCAAGGCGGTCGTGGCATCGCCAACCAGAGTTCTTGCAGCACCATACGCCCAGTCTTCCGGAATACAGAATCGGCTGCCGTTCGCCGACCATCCATCCAATGCACCTTCTCCCTGCGTTTCAACGACACGCGGCGGAGCTTCGAGCGGCCAGACCAGGACCGCCAGCGCTCCTTCCACAGGGTGTTTCGTTACAGCGAGTTGCGTGCCGGAAGGCGACCAGGAAGGCGTGCGGTACCAGACACAGGCAGGCCCATCAACGCAGTTTGTGCTGGTGTTATCCAGGAGCCGCGTAACGCTTCCCGACTGAAAGTCCACAAGCGCAAGCCCCTCGAGATCGGCGAAAGCCAGGTAATGGCCGTCCGGCGAAATGTCCGCGTCACTCACCGCCCAAGGGAAGTCGTTGGTTCGTCCTTCAAATCGAAACACCTCTTGGAAGCCGTTGCCGTCCATCCCCTCGCGGTAGACGATGAGCTGCCCCGTGCCGCCACTGGCGCCGTTGGGGGCTGGTTCAACATCGGTCTGCTGAAGATAGTAGATGTCGTAGTTGTTGTCGGCGCGGCGAACGGCGCCCGCGTACCCGGCGAAGTCGCCGATGTCGCTCGCGATTGCGGGCCGAGGCGGGCGCGCCTGGTGGCCAACCCACAAGCTACGATCCTTGATGTAGAGTGGCACACCGGAGAAAACTTCGAGCTGCGGCAGGGGATCGGGTGTGGCTGTGGGAGTCGCGGCTAGGCCGGGCGGCGACGAGAGGCCAACAGGCGAAGACAGGCCGTCATCAGCACGACCGCCTTCGCTGGTGACGAGTTCGTCGTTTCGGTCGCCGCCGCCACGGGCGAGCAGCACGCCGACCAGAGCGAGGCCGGCGACCAGGGCCACGATGAGTCCGCCAGCGAGACCCGCTGCCAGCGTGCTGGCCTTCGGCGTCGCTATGGCACTGCCGCGACGCCAGAGGAACGCGAGCGGCGCGAGGGCGCCCGCCCACCAGGGCGGCGGGTCGGGCCAGGCGGCGGCCTCGTAGCGATTGCGCACGCCGAGCTTGCCGATGATCTCGCCGACGTGGTAGCTGACGCCGGGCCGGCTGATGCCGAGGCGCTCGCCGATCTCGGCGTCCGTCAGGCCGAGGCGGAGCAGCGCCAGCACCTCGCGCTCGCGAGGCGTGAGCGCGGGGTGGGCGTTATAGCGCGATTCTCTCGCCACGGCGCTAACAGTCTACGCCCTCTGGAACGGCGTTGTCCCTATGAACAACCTGGGTAAAACCTTCATATTTCGACGTTTCAATTCCAAAGCGACGGCTCGCTAGCGAATGACGCGAACACTGACACAGGAGCACCTCGCCACGTGCTGCGATCGAGAAGTTCCTCAATTGCATCGGCAAACGACTCTTCGCTGAGGAACTCCATCATGATCCTCCCCAACTCACCCCAGGGTATGTAGAAGGCGTGCTGGTACCGACCCCTCGACACGGCCAATGCGAACTCCTGCCTGGTGCCCGGAGTGAATGGCAACCGACCATCGTTTACCACTTCGACCTGCAGGTCTCTCCTCTTGAGGCAGCGGACGACGTTACCCCAGTTGAAATGGGAGACGAGCCAAATGGCGCCCACAATGAGATCTGCGCAGTCCCTTGCCGTGAGCGGAAAGACTGAGTACGGAGCGAAGTTGGGGGCAAAGCTACTAAAGGACTTCAGGCTATGCCCGGTCATCGCCTGTCCCGACTGCTCGAATGGATTGTGCCGCGTAGGCTTGCGACCGTCCGCGAAGAGCCGGTCCATGCACCACACGTCAACGGCCAGGCAGTCGCTGAGTCGCTCGTTTGCGGCGCCGGTCTCCCGCGCGCGCCCTATTAGCTGCTCCACCGAGGGAAGATGAGTTCGAAGCGCCACGTTATGACGGAGGATCGCAGAAGCGCCATATCGGGTGTGCCCCCAGCGATTGTTCAGAAACGTGGTAACATTGCTGAGCTTTCGCGACTGGCGCGCGGCCCGGCCACTCTGGCTGGACCCCTTCCCGGCCTTTACCTCTACGATACTAACGTTCCCGTCTGGACTGACAGCGGTGAAGTCGCCATATCTGATGAAGTTGGTGATGTCGTTGATAACAACAAGGCTTCCGGTCTCTTCGGCACAGGCACCAGCGGCCTCCAACTCAGCCAAAGTGCCTTCTAGGTTCAATGCGCCTGTCTGTGCTTTTCTGGCCAGCACATCCATCGCCGCCCGATCATATCTCAATGTCCTCCACGCGATTCCGTCGGCGATGGCCTTGATCGTGTGCTCGAGGCGCTTGGCGACTGCTATCAGGGCATCGAGTCAACCGGAATATCTTCCTCCCGCTTTGCCAGCCGGGCGCGGTCGTCCCTCAAAGTGCGCTTAGACTCCTGCACTGCTCGGAGTTCGCTGGCCATTTTTACCTGTAGGAACACCAGCGGAACGGGTTGCTCCTTCAGGTCGCGGCTTGCGGCCATGAAGGACCCTATCAGCGGCCAGTGCTTCCGGTACTGCTCGTTCGCGAGGACCTTTGCAAGATTGCGGTCGTCAGGCAAGGTGGCATTGCTCAGGTTCATTGCTGTGTGCCTCTAGAATAGCACAGGAGTTCCCTTTTGCAAGGGCCTGAGCGGCCAACGCGGCATTTGCTATCCTGCTTTCGATGACGCAGGCAACGCCCGAAGCGCCGTACGCGCCCGCCCCGCCGACCCACGACGCGATGGTCGTCGTGCGGCTGGGCGAGGTGACGCTGAAGAAGAAGAACCGACCGTTTTTCATCAAGCACCTCGCGCGCAACATCCGCCGCGCCACCGGCGGGCTGGACGTGCGCGACGTCTCGTGGGGGCCGAACCGCGTGCTGATCACGCCCGGCCCGTCGCTCGACTGGCCGGAGCTGCGGATGAGGCTGGCGCGGGTCTTTGGCGTGCAGAACTTCTCGCTCTGCGAGCCGCTGCCGTGGGACGTCGACGCCATCCGGGACGCGCTGCTGGCAGAGGCGGCGCGTCGCTCGTTCGAGAGCTTTCGGATCACGGTGCAGCGCAGCGACAAGCGCTTTCCCGGCACGTCGGCGGACCTGGAACGAACGCTCGGCGCGGCGGTCAAGGCCGCTTCCGGCGCGCGCGTCGACCTGGAGCGCCCGGGCGAGAACTTCCAGGTCGAGATCATGCCAAGCGCCGCCTACCTCCACACCGAGCGCATCGAAGGGCCCGGCGGGCTGCCGATCGGCACCGGCGGCCGCGTCGTCGCGATGCTCTCCGGCGGCATCGACTCACCCGTCGCGGCGTGGCGCGTGATGAGCCGCGGCTGTTCGGTAAGCTTCGTCCACTTCCAGTCGTTCCCCTACCTGGACGCGTCGTCGCGCGACAAAGCGATCGCGCTCGTACGCCACCTGACGATGTGGCAGTACCGGAGCCGGCTGCACGTCGTCTCGTTCGGCGACGTGCAGCACCAGATCGTCGCGTCGTGCACGCCGCCGCTGCGCGTCGTGCTCTACCGGCGTTTCATGCTGCGCATCGCCGAAGCAATCGCGGAACGCGAACGCGCCGAAGCGCTGGTGACCGGCGAGAGTCTGGGGCAGGTCTCGTCGCAGACGCTCTCGAACCTAGTGACGATCGACCGGGCGACGACGATGCCCGTGCTGCGACCGCTGATCGGGCGCGACAAGGAAGAGATCATCATCGAAGCGCGCGCGCTTGGCACGTACGAGACCTCGATCGAGCCGGACCAGGACTGCTGCACGCTCTTCGTGCCGCGCAGTCCCGCCACGCACAGCAGCATCGCTCAGATCGAAGAGGCGGAGGGCGCGCTCGACGTCTCCGCGCTGGTGGCGCAGGCGCTCTCGAACATCGAGACGATCGAGTTCGCGTGGCCGGACGAGCAACACAGCTAGGACGATGAAGGCCGGCGCCGCGACAGGCCTGATCGCGCCCGAGGTGGTCGCGGCGTACCCGGTCGCCCAGTTGACGATCCTTCAGGAGTTGGAGGGCTTCCGGAACGAGAACTGGCTGGTCGAAGACGAGCGCGGGCATCGCTACGTGCTGCGGCGGAACGTGCAGCACACGAGCCCGGAGCGGATCGAGTTCCAGGCGCGGTTCCAGCAGCACTTGCTGAGCCACGGCTTCCCGGTCGCCCGGATCATCGAGACGCGCGCAGGCGAGCCGTTCGCCGTCGATGGGGACGGCTTCCTCTGGACGCTGTTCGAGTACGTCGACGGCCAGGAGTACGACTTCGCCCGCCGCGAGCAGGTCGTTGAGGCGGCACGACGGCTGGCGGAGTTCCACGTCATCGCCGAGACCTTCCCCGGCGAAGGAGTGGCGCTGCGGTATCAGCAGCCGATCAGGGAGTGGTGGGCAACGGCCGC
Organism: Dehalococcoidia bacterium; assembly: GCA_040882355.1. Taxonomy (GTDB): domain Bacteria; phylum Chloroflexota; class Dehalococcoidia; order DSTF01; family RBG-16-68-14; genus JBBEBM01. The sequence continues at coordinate 31,353 of JBBEBM010000013.1, forward strand.
TGAGAACCAGGCGCAGCTCGAGGAGATGTATGCGGGCCAGGGAGTTGAGGACGAGCTTGGCCATCTGCGAGAACGCTGGCGGCAGTTGCTCGCCGAGTGGCCGCTGGCGCGCGTGGACGCTCTGCCGGTGGGGTGGGTACACGGCGACTACCACGGACGCAACGTCGTCTTCGCGGGCGACGGCATCCGCGCCGTGTTCGACTTCGACGACATGGAACGCGGGCCGATCATCTACGACGTCGCGATCGCCGCCCAGCGGTTCGGACGCGAGGGGCGCGGCCTGGTGAGCATCCGGCCCGAGGTAGGAAGGCTCTTCGTCCGCGAGTATTCACGCGTTCGCACGCTCACCGACGAGGAGCGCGAGGCGCTCCCGACGATGGTCTCGATCAGCTTTCCGCCCAACGCTGCCTACCACCGTTATTGCCGGGAGCATCGAGGCGAGGACATCGTCGCGCGGCTGCGGCTGGAGGTCATGATCATGCGAACCCTGGAGGCTGAGGTGGATCGCATCTGGCCGACGCTGCGCGATGCCTGAGGCGCGTCGAGCGATCGCGGTCGTCGTGCGGCGGGAGGATGGCCGGGTGCTCGCCGTGCGACGGCCGAACGAGCCCGGCGAGGAGCTGCCGGGCGTGTGGGGCTTGCCCGCGACGACGCTGGGCGGGGGCGAGTCGCACGAGGACGCCGTGCGCCGCGTCGGGCGCGAGAAGCTCGGCGTCGAGCTGACGCCGGTTCGGGCGCTGACCGAGGGCGAGCAGCAGCGCCCTGACTACACGCTCCACATGACGGTCTACGAAGCCTCGATGGCGGGCGAGCCGTCCGCCTCAGGCGGACCGTCACGCACCGCTGACGCGTCCTCTACGCTGTACGACGGGCTCGATTGGCTGCCGGACGCGGCGTTCCAGGAGGCGGCGGACGCGGGTTCGCTGTGCTGCGCGCTGTTCGTGGCCCTCACCGACGGCTGAATCGGCGTGAGGGCCGACGGCGACTCGTAGCTGCAGGGCTTTAGCCCTGCCCTTCCCTGCAGACCTAAAGGCCTGCAGCTACGCACATCAGCGCCGTGAGCGCCGGACCGAGCTAGAGCTGTGTCCCTACAGCTCGCTTCGAGCCCTACGCGGTGGCGGGCGCCTCGACGACGCCGAGCTGCCGCATCATGTGCAGCATGTCCATGTACTCGCGCTCGGCCACGATCTGGCCGTCCCTGACCTCGACCACGTCGCAGACCGGCATCGTCACCTTGCGGCCGGTAGGCGGGACATCCATGAAGTTGCCCGTCTGCGTCCCGGTGCCTGTGAACTCGGCCACGACAACGTTGCCCGCGCTGTGCATGCGAGTGACCTCGATCTTGGCGTCGGGCATGGCGGTCGCGAACATCTGCGCCACGGCGAGGCCGGCGTCTGGCCCGCGCTGAACCACGCCGTCACCACCGGTGTACGTGAAGTCCGATGAAAGCATGGAGCGCATCTTGTCCCAGTCACGGTTGTTGAATGCTTCGAAGAACTCCTTGACGATCGTAGCTGCGTCTGACATCGTTCGATTCCTTTCTGGCTACGTGAACGTTTGGCTTGGGAACCCACCGTAGCTCCGATGGGGTCGGTGGTCAAGCGGAAGGCTCGTGGCTGTCCGCGTCGAGCAATGAGACAGCGGCGCTGTGGTTGGCGCCGGACAGAGCTTCCGCCAGAGGCGGACCCGCCTGCGGCGGGAAAGCTCTGTCCCTACGGGTGCCCGTTCACTCGCTCGCTGCGGCTCCCTTTCGGCCCTCGGTACGAGCAACGAGCGACCAGCGACTAGCAACTGCCTACGCTGCCTGCAGCTCCTTGATCATCTGCTTCAGGCGCTCTTCGTCTTCGGGCGAGCGGACGGGGATCTGGAAGCTGACGCGGTCGATGATGCCGGCGCACTTCGCCTTGATCTTCGGGACGATCTCGTCGTAGGTGCCGATGACGGCGAACTCCTCGAGCATGTCGTCGGTGATGCCGTTGGCCATCTCCTGCCACTTGCCCTCGATCGACATGGCGAAGAGCTCCTGGTTTACGTCGCCCCAGCCCTGGACGTCGAGCACGGGCTTGTAGGTGCGCGTCGAAGCGTAGAACGAGAGCTGCTGGCGTACCGGCGCCTTCGCCTTCTCGACCTCCTCCTCCGTCTTGCCGGTGATCACGAAGCCCTGGCCACAGACCTCGACCTCCTTGGCGTCGCGGCCCGCCTTCTTCGCGCCCGCCTCGATGTTCGGCATGATCACCTCGCGCAGGTACTTCGGCGTGTTGAACGGATGCAGCTTGATGCCGTCGCAGAGCTTGCCGACGAGGCGGCAGTTGTACGGGTTGATCGCAGAGATGTGGACCGGGATCTTCGGATGGTCGATGGGGGCCGCGTTGAAGAAGGGGGACGTGAGGGTGTACCGGTAGTACTCACCCTCGAACGACGGTCGCGTGCCGTTCTGCCACGAGTCCCAGATGGCGCGCATCATCAGGATGTAGTCGCGCATGCGCGGGCCGGGCGGGTGCCAGTCCATGCCGTAGCGGCGCACGATGTGCCCCTTCACCTGGGTGCCCAGCCCGATGTGGAAGCGCCCCTTCGAGTACTTCTGCAGGTCCCAGGCGACCTGCGCCGTGGCCATCGGGCTGCGCGGGAAAGCGATCGCGACCGCCGTGCCGAGCTGGATGCGCTCCGTGTGCTCAGCAGCGATGGCATGCGCCAGGAACGGGTCGTGGCCGGTCTCAGGCGTGAGCGCGCCGTCGTATCCGAGCGCCTCGATGCGTTTCGCCGCGTCCGCCACCAGCGCGAGGTCGAGCGGCAGGACGGTATCGACTTTCATGGAATCCTCCTCATGGGCGGGAACAAGGAACGAGGAACAAGACCCCCACCCCACCCTTCGTTTCGTGGTCCCTTTGGCGATTGCCGCAAAAGCATACGACGGATGGGAACTCGCGGGCAAGACAAGCTGAATATAGGGGCCCAGTCGGACGATGATAGAGATAGGCCCCTACGTAGGGCCTCCAACCCTATGAACGTCTTGCACACTCGGTCCCGACCCCGCATGAGGCTGGCGCTCGCCGTCGCGACTCTGCTCCCGCTGCTGCTGCTGGCGCTGCTCGTCTCGAACCTGCGCGCCGACGCAGCGCGAGCAGTCGCCGTCCCGACCACCGACGGCGCCATGGCCGTCGATTGCGACGCGGGCCAGCCCGGCGTTCAGGACACCTGCGCCTACAGCCAGGGTGCGGAGTTCGAGGTCCAGGTCCACATCGTTGCGGCGCCCGCAGCCGGTCACTTCGGCCTGCAGGCGAAGCTGCGCTGGCCGGACGGCACGCTCAACTATCAGCCCGCTGCGAGCGCCGCGGACGAGAAGGTCTGGGCCGGCTGCACGATCCCAACCCGGAACATCAACGAGCCCGCGGACCCGTCCCTGGTCTACGGTTGCCTGCCGTTCCCGCTGCCGATCGAAGGCATCACCGAGACGGGCGCCATCCTCCAGTTCGCCTTCCAGTGCGACGCCGCGGCGAGCGCCCCCTCCGGGCCTAACCTGCTGCTGGTCCCACGCGCGGGCGACGCTCAGTTCGGGGCGCACTTCCTCGACCAGTTCTTCTCGCCCATCGACCCGGCGCTGACGCCGGCGACGGTCGACTGCTCGGCGCCCGTCCCGCCGGACCCCGATCCAGACGGCGACGGTTGCCTGAGCACGCTGGAGTTGGGCATCGATCCGCTCTTCGGTGGCGGGCGCGACCCGAACAACTTCTGGGACTTCTTCGACACGCCTGACGACGCGAACGCTCGCGACCAAGCGGTGGCCTCCGGCGACCTGGCACGTGTGGTGCAACGTTTCGGCTCGAGCGATTCGGGCGCGGGCAACTTCGACCGAACCAGCGACCCGCTCTCCGGACCCGACCAGCCCGTCGCTCCGCCGGGGGCGCGCGCCAACTATCACCCCGCCTTCGACCGCAGCCCCGACCCGCCGGACCTCTCCGGCCCGGCTGATGGCGTCATCGCCACCGGCGACATCGCTTTGATCGTCGCGCAGTTCGGGCATAGCTGCGCGTAGCGGCACGAGCTAGCTCCTCGAACAGCAGCAGGCTCCCGGCTCACAGTCAGGTTGCCAGACCTTGACGGGCCTCGAGCCACGGTGGTACAACCGTGCCACTTGGTGATTGGCTGTCGATTCGCATGAACGCCTGGCGCCTCCCGTCTCGCAGAGGTCTTTGTCTCACGCTGGTCATTCTCGGTGCGTCCGTGCCGCTTGCACTCGCCGCGCTACTCATCACCTCCTTGAGCGTGCCCGCAGGCTACGCCAACCCACCAACGAACGGCGCCATGGCGGTGGATTGCGATGCGAGCACGTCCGGTGTTCAGACCGTCTGCACCTACTACGAAGGATTCCCAATTCGTATTCAGATCCACGTGACGCAGGCACCGCCCGCGGGGTACTTCGCCTTTCAGGCAAAGCTGCGCTGGACAGATGCCGTCGTGCACTATGAGGCTGCCCAGATTCCCTGGGACGAGGCGATCTGGCCAAACTGCGGTATCCCCGCTCGTATCGATAACCGAATAGCCGGCGAACCGTCTCTGCTATTTGGCTGTGTGCCATTCCCACCGCTGCTAGCTGGCAGCACATTCACGGGCGCGGTGGCGGAGTTCGAAATGTCCTGCAAGCCGCCCTCGACACCCGACGTTCCAGCCCAGACGGCCCTGACACTAGTGGCGCGAGCTGGCGATGCCCAGCTAGGCACCCACTTCCTCGACCACGTGCTGAACCCCGTCGATCCCGCCGTCGCGCCAGCCACGATTCTCTGTGCACCCATACCCACCGCGGGCGACAGCCTTACCGGGCCCTGGACGATTCACACAGACGAACCTTCCATGACCTGTCCGGCGGTGATCGCTCAATTGGGCACCAGCCTGTCCGGCTCGCTCCATTGTGAGAACTTTGTTGACGGCAGCCTTAGCGGGATCATCGACCCGCAAACCGGCAGCTTCATATTGTTAGGCGAGTTCTTCCTGGGCACATCGGTCCTTTCCGGAAGCCTTGGTTCGGATGGACTGACGCTGACCGGAACCTGGGACTTAGGTATTGGAATCGTCAGCACGTTTAGCGCGGTCCGCAGCGGGGCGCCGCCTCCAGACGGGCTCATGGCACTGGACTGCGATACCGCGACATCCGGCGTCCAAACTGCCTGCACATACGAAGGAGGCGAGGCTTTCAATGTGGACGTGTACATTGAGGAGCCGCCGAGTACTGGCTATGCAGGGTTCCAAGCAAAGCTACGATGGCCCGACAGTGCCCTTGGCTTTCCTCCACCGATGGATCCGAGCCAGGAAGTGCTCTGGCCAGACTGTGGCCTGTCGGGCCAGAGCACCGTCGACCTTCCCGGATCGGCGGTGACGCGCGGCTGCTTGCCTTCTCCGCTCCCGTCTAGTCCATTCACGAAGACAGGTGCCATGCTGCGTTTTCGCCTACAGTGCCTAACCCATGCACAGGCCACGACACCCAACGAACTTGCCTTCATGGCCAGCACCGCTGGTGATCCGGTCTCATGGCCCGCGGACGTCCACCTAACCCGCCGGCCTGGTGACGCGCAGCAGGGTACTCACTTCCTCGATATAAACCTCGGAGCGCATGACCCCGAACTTCGCCGAGCGACAGTGACCTGCACGCGCGACTTAGATAGGGACGGCTGCATGACGGAGCAAGAAGAAGGAGCAGATCCGCCGGCGGGTGGTGAAAGAGACCCGCATAACTTCTGGGACTTCTTCGACACGCCGGACGGATCCAACATGCGAGACGCAGCCGTCACTGCAGCCGACATTGCTCGGGTGGTGCAGCGCTTCGGCGCGTTTGACATCGGCCTCGGCGCATTCGACCGCTTCAGCGATCCGCTCTCGGCGCCGGACGCGCCGGTCACGCCCGCCGGCGACCGCGCCAACTACCACCCTGCGTTCGACCGCAGCTCGGCGCCGCCAGCGCTTTCCGGCCCGGCGGACGGCGTCATCGCCACCGGCGACATCGCGTTGATGGTCGCCCAGTTCGGGCATTCCTGCGCCGGCGGATAAGCAACAGGCCCTCGATCGATCGAGGGCCTGTCGTTCGTCTCTCGGATTGCAGAACTACGTCGTGAAGACGTGGATCGCCATGGCGGCGGCTTCGCCGCGCACCATGCCGCCGCCGTTCTGGGTGAGGCCGACCTTCGCCCCCTGCACCTGGCGCTCGCCCGCCTCGCCGCGGAGCTGCCAGAAGACTTCGCAGATCTGGGCGACGCCTGTCGCGCCGACGGGGTGGCCCTTCGACAACAGGCCGCCCGAGGTGTTGACGGGCATCCGTCCGCCGATCTCGGTCACGCCCTCATCGATGAGCCGCCCGCCTTCGCCCTCCGCGCAGAGGCCCAGCTCTTCGTAGCCGAGGATCTCGGCCGGGGCCGAGGCGTCGTGCAGCTCGACGACGTCGAGGTCGCGCGGCGTCACGCCCGCCTGCTCGTAGGCGCGCTGGGCGGTGCGTTCGACGATGTCCGGGTCGCCGGGCTGCAGGTCCATGCCCGACCCGATCATCGACGCGCGCACGAAGATCGGCTTCGTCGTCAGCTCGCGCGCCTTCTCCTCGGAGCAGATGATGACGGCGGCGGCGCCATCGCCAATCGGCGAGCACATGAGGCGGGTCAGCGGGAACGCGACTTCCGGCGAGGCGAGGATCTCCTCGACGTTGTAGCGCTCGCGGTACTGGGCGTGCGGATTGAGGCTGCCGTTGTTGTGGTTCTTCACGGCCACCTTTGCGAACTGGATCTGTGTCGTGCCGTGCTTCTCCATGTGGCGTCGCGCGGCGGCGGCGTAGAAGTCCATGAACATGCTGCGCGATTGGCCGGCGCCTGCGCCCTCGGCCTTCGAGGCGCCATCGATCTTCGTCTTCTGCTCCGCGGCCTTCATGCTGGCCACGATCTGCTGCATCTGCTCGACGTCGACTGCCGAACCGATGGCGGCGAAGGAGCGGCGCTTGTCTTCGTGGTAGAGCTTTTCGACGCCCAGCGCGAGCACCGTGTCGTACATGCCGGACGCGACGTAGAGCCAGCCGAGGTGAAACGCCGTGGCGGAGCTGGCGCAGGCGTTCTCCGTGTTGATGATCGGGATGTCCTGAATGCCCATCTCGCGCAGGACGACCTGCCCGCGCACGCACTCCTGGCCGGTGATGAGGCCGGCCATCGCGTTGCCGACGACCGCCGCCTCCAGCGCCGTCTTCTCGATGCCGGCGGCCTTAAGCGCCCCTTCGACGGCCTCGCGGCCGATGTCCTTCATGCTCGTGTCGAGGTACTTCCCAAAGCGGGTCATGCCCGCTCCAACGACGGCTACTCGGCGCATGGGTCTCCTCCGTTTCTGCTTCGCTGCCCTGGAATCTGCAGGGCGCCCCCAGCATACCGCCGGAGCGTCTGGGCCGACAAGGGTTGGAGGCTGGAAGGAGGCGGTGCACTCGAATTGCGAAGGGGTGCGCATCGACGCTATCATCAGACTCGCTATACTTGAGCATGCCGGGCGATCTTGCCCGCGAGGAGGTCTATGGGTTCAGTCATCAAGAAGCGGCGCAAGAAGATGAGCAAGCACAAGTACCGCAAGATGCTCAAGAAGACGCGCTGGCAACGTCGACACAAGTAAGCGTTCCCCCCGCCTACGCAACTCGAGCCACGCATGGACTTTCGCGATTCGCCTGCAGAGGCACGTTTCCGCGCTGAGGTGCGCTCGTTCGTCGAGAAGGAGCTGCCGCCGGAGCTGCGCCGCCCGCACGCCATCTCCAGCAGCTTCGAGGGCGGCCGCTGGGGCCACCCGTCGGCGAAGGCCTGGCGCGCCCGCCTCGCCGAGCGTCGCTGGACGGCGCCCGCGTGGCCGGCGGAGTACGGCGGCGCCGGCATGACCGTCATCGAGCAGTTCGTCTTCAACGAGGAGATGGCGAAGGCGCGCGCGCCCCGGACCGGCGGCGGCATCGCCGTCGGCATGGCCGGCCCGACGATCATGACGCACGGCACGGACGAGCAGAAGGCGCGCTTCCTGCCGCCGATCCTGTCGGGCGAGCACATCTGGTGCCAGGGCTTCTCCGAACCCGAGGCCGGCTCCGACCTCGCGAACCTCTCGACACGCGCGGTGCGCGACGGCGACGACTACGTGATCAACGGTCAGAAGATCTGGACGTCGCTCGCGCAACATGCGCACTGGATGAACATCCTCGCGCGCACCGACCCGGACGCGCCCAAGCACAAGGGGATCAGCTACTTCCTCGTCGATATGGCGTCGCCGGGGATCACGGTCCGGCCCCTGGTGAACATCGCCGGCCAGGCCGACTTCAACGAGGTCTTCTTCGACAACGTCCGCGTGCCCAAGGAGAACCTGCTGGGTGAAGAGAACCGCGGCTGGTACCTGGCGACGACGACGCTCGATTTCGAGCGGTCGAACATCGCGACGACGACGAACCTGGTGCTGATGGTGAGCGACCTCGCGAACTGGGCGTCCGAGCACGCAAGCGACCCGCAGTTCTCGCTCGCGCGCCGGCGTTCGCTTCGCTACGAGATCGCCGACCGCGCGGTCGAGGCGGAGATCGCGCGGCTGATGTCGTATCGGGTGATCACGATGCAGACCGCGGGCCAGATCCCGAACAAGGAGTCGTCGATCGCGAAGCTCTACTCGTCGGAGCTGGAGCAGCGCGTCGCCTCGACGGCGCTGAAGGCGCTCGGACTGCACGGCCAGCTCATGGACGGCCAGGCGCCGCTCGACGGCAAGGTCTCGCGCATGTACCTGTACAGCGTCGCGCTCACCATCGGCGGCGGCACGTCTGAGATCCAGCGGAACATCATCGCCATGCGCGGGCTGGGAATGCCCCGCGCATAAGGCGGGAGGAACGCAATGCTCAAGGAAGGCACGACAGCACCAGACATCGATGCGGAGCTCGACGACGGCGAGCGCTTTCGCCTGAGTGAGCAGAAGGGCGCGAAGAACGTCGTCCTCTACTTCTACCCGAAGGACTTCACGCCCGGCTGCACGCGCGAGGCCTGCGCGTTCCGTGACAACTACTCGGACATCGAGCAGTACGGCGCGATCATCGTCGGCGTGAGCACCGACTCCGCCGAGTCGCACAAGGCGTTCCGTGAGCGCAACGGCCTGCCCTTCCCGCTCATCCCCGACCCCGAGAAGCGCATCGTGAAGTCGTACGACGCCGACGGCCTGTTCGGCATCACGACCGCGCGCGTCACCTACGTCATCGACAAGCAAGGCGTGATCCGGGCGGCGCTCCGCCACGACTTCGCCGTCAGCCGCCACCTGCCGGAGGTGCTCGACGCGCTGAAGTCGATCGAGCCCGCCGGATCGAAGAAGTGAGGAGCCCATGCCCGCCCTGCTCTACGAAAAGCGCGACGGCGTCGCCTACGTTACCTTCAACCGGCCCGAGGTGCACAACGCCTGGAACCCGGAGGCGATGGCGCGCTTGGCCGATTCGATGAAGGACTTCGGCGAGGACGATGAGATGCGCGTCATGATCGTCACCGGCGCGGGCGACAAGGCGTTCAGCGTCGGCGCCGACCTCGGCACGTTCATCCCGGTGATCACCGGCGCCCGTCAGCCCGAGGACGAATGGGACCAGCGCGTGATCGAAGACCGCACGCTGACGAAGTTCGCGCTGGTGCGCGGCTTTCGGATGTACAAGCCGATCATCGCCGCGATCAACGGCTTCTGCCTGGCGGGCGGCATGGAGTTCGTGCAGGCGACGGACATCCGCATCGCGGCGGAGCACGCGTCGTTCGGGCTGAGCGAG
>JBBEBM010000014.1:0-6833 GCA_040882355.1 Dehalococcoidia bacterium
CGAGGCCCTCCAGCCTCGCCGCGACGAGCCTTTCCAGGCTCAGCTACGTTTGCTTGCAGCCGACGCAGTATATACTCGCGTCGTGGGTGACGCGACCCCGCCCGAGCCCCCAGACGCATCGCAGCCGTTGCGCCGGGCGCGCCGCGCGCTCGACGACGCCTATCTGCGCGCCGACCGCGCGCTCGATACGGGCCAGGCGCGGGCGTTCCGCCTGCTCTGGTTCTTCCTGCCCGAGACCTCGATCGCGCGGGAGCCGCGCTTCCAGCAGGTGCTCGCCTCGCGCTTCCTGTCGGACGCGGGCCAGCAAGCGCTCGCCTACGGGGCGCTGATCGCGGTCGTGCGGAGCGGCGGCTCGGCGTTCGAAGCGGCGCTGGTCGGCGTGGCGACGGTGCTGCCGGCGGCGGCGCTGGGACTTGTGGGGGGCGCTGTCGCCGACCAGTTGCCGAAGCGAGTGGCGCTGGCCGCCGCCTACAACCTGCAGGCGCTCCTCTGTTTCGTGCTGCCGTCCGTGGCCGGCACGGAGCTGGTCGCGATCCTGGCGCTGGTCTTCGCGGTGAGCGCGCTCGGTCAGGTCTCCGGGCCAACCGAATCGTCCGTGCTGCCGCTCGTCGCCACGGACAAGCAGCTCGCGAGCGCGGCGTCGCTGGTGAACCTGGCGTCGTCGGCTGGCACCGCGTTCGGGACGGCGCTGCTCGCGCCCGTCCTGGTGCGAGCCTTCGGCGTCGACGTCGTCTTCTACGTCGCCGGGGCGCTGCTCTTCCTCGCCGCGAGCCGCGTCTTCGATCTGCCGGCCCAGCACGACGAACCGACAGGTCCTCTGCGCCGTCCGCAGGTGCGGGTTCGGGCGACGATCGTGTGGCTGCTGCGCCGGCCGGCCGTGGCGTCGATGATCGCGGTGGGTGTCGTTTCTGGCACGGCGAACCTGGTAATTCAGATGCTGGCACCCCTCTACGTGGCGTCGGTGCTGGGTCTGGACCCCGCGGAAGCGGTCTACGTCTTCGCACCGTCGGCGATTGGGCTGGTGACGGCGCTCGCCGTGGCGCCTGCCTTCATGCGCTGGCGAGGTGAGCGGATCGCGGCGCTGTGCGGCTTTGTGATCACGACGGTCGCGCTGCTGTTGCTGGGCGACGCGGACGCGGCTGGCGCCGTGCTCGATCCGGTGAACCCGATCCGCCTCGTGGGCGTTGTCGGCATCGAGATCGGCGAAGGGCTGCGCACTGCGGGCCTGATCGCGCTGTTCTTGGGCTTCGGCGTCTCCCTCACGACGACGTCGGTGCAGACGTATATCAACCGACGGGTGCCGCTGGTGTACCAGGGGCGGGCGTTCGCCCTGCAGAGCACGCTGAAGAACGGCGTGGCCATCGTCCCGCTACTCTCGCTGGGCGCGGCGGCGACGACGTTCGGCGTCGAGCGCGTGTTGCTGATCTCGCCGCTCGTGCTGCTGCTGGTTGTCTATGCGCTGATCCAGGTGAGCTTTCGCTTCACCGGCATCGCGGCGCCTTCGCACCTGGAGGTGGTGTCGTCGTTCTGGGAGGAGCCGGAGGAAGGCGAAGCGGACCTAGAGGAGACGTAAGGGTGTTTACGGGAACGCCCGTGCGCGATTTCGCGTGTCTAGTGTGGCGGGCCGCCCATCTGCGCCATCATCGCGTCGACTGTTGCCTGATCAGGCCCGATGAAGGGTTCGAGGGCCGGGACCTTTGAAAGCGCCTTCATGAGATCGTCGGTGCGGCCATGGGCCGGCGGCAGGTGCGAGCTGAGGATGCTCGTAGGCTTGAGGTCCCACACTTCCTTCAACGCCTCATCGAACTTGTGCTGATCGGCCATGGTGACCCAGGGGTGATTGGCCTGGTTCCAGATGTTGAATTTCTCCGCGAACTCGGCCTGCGGGACATCGCCGGCGTTGTCCACATGGGACGGGATGAACGAGCCGAACGCGTCTACTGAGAACAGCGCGCCGTTCGTCGCGTCGTACATGCCGATCGTCCCGGCTGAATCGAAGATGGGAGTCGAGACGATGGCGAGATCACGGTCGCCGGCGCTGAAGCTCTGGCCGAGATTCACGCGAAACACGCGCTCCATCGGTACGTCAAACTCGCCGGTCAGCTTGCCGATCGTTGCCCAGTTCGCTACAAGTCGCGCGTTAGGCGCCGCCTCCAGTACCTCTTCGACATTGCCGCTGTGGTCGCGGTCCGCGTGGCTGAGGACGATCCACTTTAGTTCGACCGGATCGATCACGGACCGGAGGGTATCTAGGAAGGCATCCCGGTCGATAGGCGCGCAGGTGTCGAAGAGCACCGGCTCCCGCGCCTTGATCACGAAGGAGTTGATGGGGAGCAGCCCGAGGCCCGGGACGGGCGCGTACGAGGGAATGACGTGGGTGTCGTCGAAGGCGCGATAGGGGGTCTCGAGCACTGTATGGGTCCTCTCTTGGGGATTGGGCGCCGTGACGGGCGCTCTCCTAGGCTAGCAGGGCTTTCCGTACGGGCAAGGGCCACTCGGAGCACAGCGTTGGTCCGCCAATCAAACGAGCCGTCGAGAGCTACATGTTGGGGAGCGCAGGCCCTTCCGCGCCGTCGTTCGGCGCGAAGATGCCCATCGCTCCGACGACCCGGTCGCGGGCGTCCCGGAGAAACAGCAAGCGGCCGGGAAAGCGCACGACGCGACCGTCCCGGCAGAGCACCGGGAGGTTGGCGGCGGGCTGATCGAGCTTTGGCGCGCCGCGGGCCACGGCATCGCTGAAGCCGGCCCAATGCCGCTCTCGATACGACTCGGGGACGATCAGATCGAGCGTCTGGCCGATCGCGCTGGGCGCGTCGTAGCCGAAGAGCCGCTCAGCGCCCGGGCTCCAGACCCGGATGACGCCTTCGGCGTCGACCATGACGAAGGCATGCGTGTCGAGCATCGGTGGGCCTACAGAGGGGCTACGGGCCGCTCGACGGCTGGGGATGGGCGGCGGCGTGGTCCTGGATCGCCTTCACCACGGCCTGCTGGCCGGCGCTGCCGAGTCGCGCCTTGTTCGCGCGAGTCCACTCGTTCGAGCGGTCGAGCCAGGTCAGGCTGTCCTGGAACGCGGGCATCACGTAGCGCGCGAAGAGCTCGTAGCTGTGCAGCGTCTTCTCGCGGTCGGCCCATTCGTGCGCCAGGCCCAGGAAGCAGCCGAAGCCGCCCGATAGCTCCTGCACGCGCTTGATGCCGGCGATAGCGCTCTCCGGCGTGCCGATGAACATCCCGAACGCGCCGTCCTCGGCCAGCGTGCGGCCCGATTCGACTTCGGTTCGGAAGGGCGCGCCGAGCGTGTTGACGAAGTAGTCGTTGTTCCATGCCTTCATGCCGACCATCACGTCCTGAATCGCCTGCTCCTTCGTCTCAGCGAGGTGGAAGGGCGCAACGACGCGCCACCGGCTGCGGTCGGGCGCCGGTTGCCCGGCCTCATGCGCCGCTGTCTCGCAAAAGCCCCACTGGGTAGGCATCGCCATCAGCCCCTCCTCCGAGTACAGCGCCACGGAGAGCACACCCACGCCATGCTTGCCCGCGCACGACATGCCCGCGGGGCTGATCGTCGAGGCGACGGCGACGGGCAGCGGGCGCTGGACGGGCTTGAGCTGGAGTTGCGCCTCGTGCAGATCGAACCAGTCGGTCTCGCAAGTGACCGGCTCGTCGTCGTTGAGGAGGCGCATGATGATGCCGAGCGATTCGTCCATCATCTCGCGCTGGCGTGTCGATTCCAATCCGAGGAAGGACGCGTCGGCGGCGAGCGCGCCCGGTCCGACGCCGAGCATCGCCCGGCCGCGGGTTAGGTGATCGAGGAGGACAATGCGGTCGGCGACGAGGAACGGGTTGTGGTAGGGCAGGCTGACGACGCCCGTACCGAGGCGGATGCGCTGCGTGCGCTCGCCGGCGGCGGCGAGGAACACCTCGGGGCTGGCGCTGGTCTCCCAGCCGCCCGAGTGATGCTCGCCGGCCCAGACCTCGTCGAATCCGAGGTCGTCCAGCCAGGAGATCAGGTCCAGGTCGCGGCGCAAGGCCAGCGTGGGGTTCTCGTCCTTGCGGTGGAACGGCGCCATGAAGATGCCGAACTGCATACGATAAGGCTGCATGAGCGCTCCTCTGCTTGCGGGGCGATGCTGCTGCCCATTGTACTAGCGCGCAGGTCAAATGTGTAGGCGAGCCATTGGCGGGCGCAGCCGGTTTGACAGGGAAACGGGCGTGGTTTAGGCTTAGCGTGTCGGCACGTCTGTTCGCGTTTCGGCAGATAGCGAGGTTGGACGCTGGTTACCGTTCGAGCGCAGCCCGAAACCAAGACGCCCCGTCGATCCCGTCGCGGCCCGCTCACGCGCAAGCAGATCCTGGATGCGTCTCTTCGCCTCTTCTCCGAGAAGGGCTTCGCCCGCACCAGCGTGCGCGATATCGCCCAGGCGGCCGGCATCACGGACGCCGCGATCTACTACCACTTTGCTTCCAAGCGGGACCTCTTCGAAGCGCTCTTCGAGGAGCGCGGCATTACCTCCGCGCTGAGCGAGCTGGAGCACTCGACGCCCACGCTGCCGCTCCTGCCGACGCTGACGAACATCGCGGTCGCGGCGCTCAACATTATGCAGCGTAACCGCGACTTCATGAAGGTGCTCTACGGCGAGGCGGTCGGCGAAGACGCCATCGCGACCGAAGACTATCGTCTCGTAACGGAGCGCTGGCGCAACGCCGAGGCGCGCATCCTGCTGGAGTTCATCGGGCGGGGCGAGCTGCCGCCGATCGACGTCGATACCACGGCGCGACAGCTCGTCGTGCTCTCGATCGGCGTCTTCATCGACGATCTGATGGCGGGGGAGGATCACAACGGTCCAGAGCCATCGCCCGAGCTAGCGGCGCGCATGCGGAGCGCGGTCGAACACTTCGTGCGGGGACTCCAGACCTAGCAGCGATGAGCGCGAAGGCGGATGACGACGGGCCGGCCGCAGGCGCCGAGCCCGTTCGCTTTGCCCATAACAGCGAGGAGGAGTTCGCGCGCCTGCTCGACTTCTACGGCCTGGCCTGGGAGTACGAGCCTCATTCGTTTCCGCTGCGGGAGGAGGACGGCCGCATCCTGGAGGCGTTCACGCCGGACTTCTACCTGCCCGACCTGAACATCTACATCGAGTTGACGACGCTGAAGCAGAGCCTCGTGACCGAGAAGCACCGGAAGGTGCGCCGCTTCCAGAAGCGCTACCCGGACCTGGAGGTGAAGCTCCTCCATCGCGCCGACTACCTGACCTTGCTGGCGAAATACGGCTTTGGGCCGTTTTCCGAGGTGGAAGTGGCCGGCATTCACGAGGTGTTGATCAGCGCCCCCGAGATCGAGCGTCGTGTCGCCGAGCTGGGCGGGCAGATATCCCGCGAGTACACGGGCCGCGAGCCGTTGCTGATCGGCGTGCTGCGCGGTGTCACCTGTTTCATGGCCGACCTGATCCGACACGTTTCGCTGCCGCTGGCGATCGACTATATGGCGATCTCGTCGTACGAGGGTGCCGAAGGCGGCGCGGTGCGCATCGTCAAGGACCTGGAGGAGCCGCTCGCCGGCCGTGATGTGCTCGTCGTCGAAGACATCGTCGATACCGGGATGACGTTGAATACGCTGTTGGATGGGCTGCGCCTGCGCCACCCGGCGAGCCTGAAAGTGTGCGCGCTGCTCGACAAGCGCGCCCGCCGGCTGGTCGACGTGCCGATCGACTACGTGGGTTTCGAGATCCCGGATGAGTTCGTCGTGGGGTACGGGCTGGACTTTCGCCAGAAGTTCCGCAATCTGCCGTTCATCGCCACCCTGAAGCGCGACTGGCTGCGCTCCCGCGAGAAGACAAGCAGCGACCCCGAGTAACCTTCTCCCGCGTCTCCGGTTTCACCCTCCACCGACTTTCCCCTCCGGCCCCCCTTGCGGGAAGCCCTCGGCTCGTATCGGCTTCGTCCACCGGTCGCCCGGTTGTCAGCCACTCGGGGTCGATCACGAGACTATCACCAGCCACCTGAGTTGTCAAGATGTAATCGGTCGAGTTGCACAAGTTCTTTTTCTCGCGAGAGCGCGGCCTTCGCCTGGTCCGGCTGATGCACGAGGCGCCACCATTCTAGCTGCACCCAACAGCCCTCTTGACACGCTTGGGCCGAACGCCGATACTGGTAGCAGTGCTATTCTAGCAAGTCCTAAGTTTAGCAATCGCAGATAGCGAGGAGGCTCTCATGGCTATCGAGCAAGACACGATGCGAATGCTGAAGACAGAGTCCGCTGAGGCGGCGCCCGTCGACCTGAGCTGGCTGGACCTGAACCAGGCGTGGGGCATGCAGGCCAAGCCGGGCAAGCGCGGTCTTACGCTGGACGAGATCAACGTCGGCGAGTACGGCCCGCCCGGAGACGAGGCACACGAGCTCACCTATCACGCGCGCGGCGCCGCCAAGCGCGAGGGCGTGCCGCGCACCGGCTACTACCTGGAGAAGAAGGCAGACGTCTGGTCGGACAACGCCACGATGTTGTACGAGGAGGCGGTGCAGCGCCAGTGGTCGTCCGCGACGGACATTCCTTGGGAGAAGATGGAGCCGCTGCCGGACGACATCGAGCGGGCGATGTGCCAGCTCTGCACCTTTCTCACCGAGGTCGAGTTCATCGCGGGCGACACGCCGGGCCAGTGGGTGCCCAAGATCAGCAACGAGCATTTTGAGACCAAGCTCTTCCTCTGCAGCCAGATAATCGACGAAGCGCGTCACCTGGACGTCTTCCGAAAGCGAGCGCTCGCCAACGGGGGCGGCCTGCTCCAGTCCAGCCCGACGTCGTCGCTGCGCACGATCATCAACGCGCGCGACTTCACCGAGAT
>JBBEBM010000015.1:0-10702 GCA_040882355.1 Dehalococcoidia bacterium
GCGCCCTGCATCCCCGCTTCTTCAGCGTCTACTAGGAAAGGCGATCCTGAGCGGTATAATGTCACCCGATGGCTATCGACCTCTCGCATGGCAACGGCGCCGAACCCGCCGAGTCGACCGACGACGAGCGGCTCGCCTGGCGCACGTTCCGTCCGCCGCCGGCGCTGGGCCTGCTCTTCGGGGCGGTCTACGGCGCGATCGCAGGCGCCATCATCGCCTACGACGTCACGGTGCTGATTCGCCTCGGCCGCGTCCTCCGCGCCCGCATCCAGGGGCGCCACGCCGACTAGGGCGCGCTCCTCGGACGTGCAGTATAATCACGCCCATGGCAGAGGACGTTCCGGGCATCGACTTCGCCGGGCTGACGCCGTGGTTCCACGAGCACGTCGCGCCGGTCGATAAGCTGCAGGCGCAGATCATCGGGCACGGCCGCTCGAACCTGACGTATCGCATCTCCGCCGGCGATAAGAGTTGGGTGCTGCGCCGCCCGCCGCTCTCGCACGTGCAGCCCACGGCCCACGACATGGCGCGCGAGTTCCGTGTGCTCTCGGCGATGGTCGGCACAGCCGTGCCCGCGCCGCGCCCGATCGCGCTCTGCGACGACCCGGCGGTGAACGGCGCGCCCTTCTACATCATGGAGTACGTGGCGGGCATGGTGCCGACGAGCGCCGAGGAGTTCGCGAGGCGCTACGACGAAGCGGCCCGCCGCCGCATGGGCGAAGAGCTGATCGACCACCTGGTCGCGCTGCACGCGCTCGAACCGGCGGAGGTCGGGCTGGGCGACTTCGGCAAGCCGCAGGGTTACATCCAACGGCAGGTGCGCCGCTTCAGCGAGCAGCTCGCCCGAGCCAAGACGCGCGAGCTGCCGGAGCTGGACGAGCTGGCGAAGCGCCTCGTCGACGCGCTGCCCGCGAACAGCGACGCGGCGATCGTGCACGGCGACTACCGCCTGGACAACTCGATCGTGAGCGACGACGGCCACATCGCCGCGATCCTCGACTGGGAGATGTCGACGCTGGGCGACCCCCTTGCCGACATCGGCATCCTGCGCATGTACTGGCCCGACCGCGGCTCGCCCGAGGCGGCGCCTCGACCCGCCGGCGCCAGCAGCGCAATCATCACGCTGCCCGGCTTCCCGAGCTGGCAGGAGGCGTCGGCGCGCTACGCGGAGCGCAGCGGCCGAGACCTGAGCAACCTGGACTACTACATCGTTCTCGCGCACTTCAAGCTGGCGGTGATCCTCGAGAACATGCACGCCCGCTTCCTCGCCGGCGGCACTGTCGGCGGCGGTTTCGAGCTGATCGGCCAGCAGGTGCTCGTGCTGGCCCGCAGCGGCCTCGCGGTCGCGAAGGGGTCGCAGGTCGCCGCGCTGCGCGGCTGAGGCGCCGAGGCTCGACGCCCGACCTCCCACCCCTTGACCCTCCACGCCTGACGCTCTAGCCTGAAGGCCCCGCCAAGATGCCCTCGTCTGCTGTTGCATTCGCTGCCTGGTTGCGTTTATGCCCTGGAGGCACCCATCAAGGCCATACTGCCGTCCCTGGTGATCGCGCTCGCTGTGCTGGGCTGCTCGGGCGGAGAGCGCGAAACGGCGCCGCCCGCCGTGTCGCGACAGGAGGCGCAGGAAACGCCCGTCGCGGGCGCTTTGGCTACGCCGACGCTCGCGCCCCAGCCAACGCCCACGGCGTTCTCGCAGGTGGCGCCCGCCGTCCAGCCGCCGGACGCGACGCCCCTCGACCCACCACCACCGCCGCCCACGGCCACGCCCGTTCGCGGCGGCACGGACCTGCCGCTGCCAGCCGGCACGACGGTGGCCTGGGGCGGATGCGCTTCGGGCGGGCGCTGCTACTCGTTCAACTTCTACTGGGCACCGACCCATGAGGCGGTACTCCAGAACGGTGAGCCCGAGATCAAGGTCCAGCACGAGCTGTGCCACGCGCACCAGCACTGGTCGATCAACGGGGGCGCGCCCCTCAGCGCGCTCGACTACGACCTTGAGCCGTGGTACGGCACCGGCGAAGGCCAGAGCTACGTCTCGGCGGTATCGGGCCTCCCGTGGCCATGGTCGCACAGCGCGGTCAGCGGGCTCGAGGACTTCGCCTGGACCTGCGCATACTGGTACCTCGACCCGGCCCACCTGCTGCAGGTCAGCCCGCAGCGTTACGACTGGGCCGCTTCGCACTTGCCGTAGCTTTCCTTTCCTTCCCTGTCCTTGCCTCCCCTCTCCGCCGCCCGCTTTTGTGCGTCACGGGCTTGAGTTTTGGAGCGTACCCGCGCTCTGTCCGCCGCTGTGTGCGTAGCTGCAGACCTGAGGGGTCTGCGGCTACGCAGCCGACTCCGCCACTCCTTAGAGCTCACCCAGCCACGCCGCATGCGCGTTCCGGCCCTCGGGCCACCTCTGATATGATGGAGGGAGCACCTAAGGAGGACGACATGGCAAGACGCGCGCTTGTGCTGGGTGGCGGCGGAGTGATCGGTATCGCCTGGGAGGCTGGCGTCGTAGCCGGGCTGAATGAAAAGGGCCTGGGCGTCGCCGACGCCGACCTGATCGTCGGCACGTCGGCCGGCTCGGTCGTCGGCAGCCAGCTCGCACTGGGCAAGACGCCGGCCGACATCGTGGCGATGGTCTCCGAGCCGGTCGAGAACGACGGCCTGCTCGACGTCAGCGACCTCGATCTGGAGGCGCTCGGCAAGATCTTCACGAAGTGGGCCACCGCGCCTCAGTTCACGCAGGCCGTCTGCGCCGAGATCGGCGCGCTCGCCGCGTCGGCGAGCACCATCCCCGAGGAGCAGTGGATCGGGCCGTTTCTCGAACGCGCGTCGGATGGCTGGCCGGGGCGCGCGCTCAAGGTGACAGCCGTCGACGTCGGCGACGGCTCGTTCGCCGTCTGGGACCGCGACTCGGGCGTCGACCTCGGGCGAGCCGTGGCGTCGAGCTGCACCGTGCCCGGCCTCTTCGCGCCGGTGACGATCAACGGCCGTCGCTATATGGACGGAGGCGTACGTTCGATCGCGAGCGCCGACCTGGCGGCGGGCTACGAGACGGTGCTCATCATCGCGCCCATCAGCACGCAGCCGGCCGGCATTGGTCCGCCGGTGCTGCGCGACCTCAAGCTCGAGGTCGCCGCTCTCCGTCGCGACGGCGCGACCGTCGAGACGGTCCTGCCGGACGAGGCCTCGTTGGCCGCGTTCGGCCCGAACATGATGGACCCGACGTTTCGCGAGCCGTCGCTTCAGGCCGGACTGCGCCAGGGCCGCGAAGCCGCCGACCGGGTGCGGGACCTCTGGGCCGGCGCGACGGTATGACGCGGATGGCCGGCGGCAACGGCCGGAAGTCGAAGCGCACCACGCTCAAGCGCTTGCCCGACCGCGGCGCGCACGACTTCGAGACGATCGCGGGCATCCTGGACGAGGGCTTCTTCTGCCACGTCGGCTTCGTCGCCGACGGCCAGCCGTACGTCGTGCCGACGGGCTACGGCCGTGACGGACGCACGCTCTACATCCACGGCTCGTCAGCGAGCCGCATGCTGCGCGGCCTTTCGAGCGGCATACCTATGTGCGTGACCGTCACGCTCTTCGACGGGCTGGTGCTCGCTCGTTCCGCGTTCCACCACTCGATCAACTATCGTTCCGTGATGGTGCTGGGTGTCGCGCGGCAAGCCGAAGGCGACGAGAAGCTGCGCGGCCTGCGAACGATCACCGAGCACATGATGCGCGGGCGCTGGGACGACGTGCGCGCCCCGACAACGCAGGAGCTGAAGGCGACGACGGTGCTTCAGCTCGACATCGACGAGGCCTCAGCGAAGGTCCGCACCGGCGGCCCGAAAGATGACGAGGAGGACTTCGCGCTGGCCATCTGGGCGGGGGTGCTGCCGTTCAAGCTCGTGCCGCAGACCCCTGCACCCGACAAGCAGCTCGCGCCGGGCGTCGAGCTGCCGCCGTACCTCGCAACGTACGGCCGTTCACAGGAGGTTGCTTCATGACAGACGTATCCGGCAAAGGCGCGCCCGGCGTTGCATTCATGCGCGAGCGCTTCAGCATCGACGAGGCGACCGCGCAGGGCTTGCTCGACATCGCCCTGTCGCAGGGCGGCGAGTACGCCGAGCTGTACTTCGAGCAGAAGACCGGCGGCAGCATCCAGTTCGAGGAGAGCGCCGTACGGAACGCCACGCGAAGCATCAATCAGGGCGTCGGCATTCGGGTGCTCCTCGGCGAAGCCGTCGGCTACGCCTACACCGAAGACCTCAGCTCGGACGCCATGCGCCGCGCCGCCGACACCGCCGCCCGCATCGCCTCGCGCGGCGGCAAGGCGCCGGCCATCGACGTCATGCACTACGAGACGCCTCAGTACTACGCGCCCGAGGGCAGCACCGTCGACGTGCCCGCCGAGGACAAGGTCGACCTGATGCGCCGCGCGGACAGCGCCGCCCGCGCTTTCGATCCTTCGATCCAGCGCGCCGACATCACATTCGTCGACGAGCTGAAGCACGTCGCGATCTTCACGAGCGACGGCCGCATGACGGGCGACGTCCAGCCGCTGGTGCGCTTCAACGTGAGCTGCCTCTCCGAACGCGACGGCAGCCGCCAGACGGCTCGTTGGGGCGGAGGCGGTCGGATGGGCATGACCTACTTCGAGGACGCGCAGCCGGAGGAACTGGCGCGCGAGGCCGCCCGCCAGGCCGTGCTCCTGCAGGAGTCGGTCGAAGCGCCCGCCGGCACATTCCCGGTCGTCCTCGCAGCCGGCGACTCGGGCATCTTGCTGCACGAAGCGATCGGCCACGGCCTGGAGGCCGACTTCAACCGCAAGAAGACGAGCAACTACTCCGACCGCATCGGCGAGCAGGTCGCCTCCGAGCTGTGCACCGTGGTGGACGACGGCACGATCATGGACAGCCGCGGATCGATCAACGTCGACGACGAAGGCAACCTGCCCGGCTACAACGTGTTGATCGAAAACGGCATGTTGCGCGCCTATCTGCAGGACCGGATCAGCGCGAAGGCGATGGGCACCCAGCCCAGCGGCAACGGGCGCCGCCAGTCGTTCAAGCACTACCCGATGCCGCGCATGACCAACACGTACCTCCTCGCCGGCGAGAGCGACCCGGAGGAGATCATCCGCTCCGTGAAGAAGGGGATCTACTGCGTCGCCTTCTCCGGCGGCCAGGTGAACATCAGCAACGGCGACTTCGTCTTCAGCGTCACCGAGGGCTACCTGATCGAGGACGGCAAGATCACTGCGCCGATGCGGAACGTGAACCTGATCGGCAACGGCCCGGACGTGCTCACCAAAGTCACCGCTGTCGGCCACGACTACGCCCTGAGCGACGGGCGCTGGACGTGCGGCAAGGACGGCCAGTCCGTGCCCGTCGGCGTTGGCATTCCGACCGTGCTCGTCTCAGGCATGACCGTCGGCGGCACGAACGCGGGCTAGCCGCTTCGGCCATCTTCACGCCGCCTTCATCTAGGCTGCCGATACTTCGATAACTGGAGGTTTCGGAGCCGCCGTGCGAGTGCTCCTCGTCGAAGACGAACCCAGGATCGCCGACTTCATTTCGCGGGGCCTCACTGAGGAGGGCTACGCTGTCGACGTCGCGTCCGACGGCGAGGAGGCGCTCGACTGGCCGGAGCTGGTCGATTTCGACGTGATCGTCCTCGACGTGATGCTCCCGCTGCGAGACGGCATCGACGTGTGCCGGACGCTGCGACAGCGCGGCGCCCGCACGCCGATCCTGATGCTCACGGCGAAAGACGCCGTCGAAGACCGCGTGCGCGGCCTGGACAGCGGGGCTGACGATTACCTAGTCAAGCCGTTCGCCTTCGCGGAGCTGCTCGCTCGCGTCCGCGCCCTGCTTCGCCGGGAGCAGGCGGTCCACGGCTCGCTGCTGCAGGTCGACGACCTCGAGCTCGATACGGCGACCCGGACCGCTTCTCGCGGGGGCGAGCCGATCGAGCTGACGACGAAGGAGTACGCGATCCTCGAGTACCTGATGCGCCACCCGAGCCAGGTGCTCACCCGCACGATGATCGCGGAGCACGTCTGGAACTACGACTTCGATGCGGAGAGCAACGTGATCGACGTCCACGTCCGGAACCTCCGCCGCAAGATCGACGACTCGTTCCAAGCGAAGCTCCTGCAGACCGTGCGAGGCGCGGGATACCGCATCGTCAAGCCGCGGCCGGAGTAGCTGATGCGCCGACTGCGGTCGATCCGGGTCAGGCTCACGCTCTGGTACGTCGTGCTGCTCGCCGTGATCCTCGCCGCCTTCAGCGCGGGCATCTACCTCACGCTCCGCTACAGCCTGTCCAGCAACCTGAACGACTCGCTCACGAACCGCGCGAATATCTTGCTCGGCATCGTTCAGTATGAGGACGGGCGCCCAACGCTGGACGGCCTCGTCTCTACCGTCGATCAGGAGCTCGACGAGCAGGTCGTCCGCGTCTACGACGGCAGTGGCGCGGTGAGCTTCGACAGCAGCTCAGACATCGAGTCTCTCGCCATCGATCCTGAAGCGATCCAGGACGCGCTTGACGGACGCTCCAGCACGCGCACCGTCCAGATCGAGGACGAGACGCTGCGGGCGCGAATCGTTCCCATCTCGCAGAGCGAGCAGATCAGCGGCGTCCTCGTCGTCGGGCTGACAGAGGACGATATGGTGGAGACGCTGCGATCGCTGCTGCTGATCCTCGCGATCGCTTACCCGGTGACGCTCGTCGTGGCGAGCGCGGGCGGGATCTTCCTGGCGGGGCGGGCCCTCTCGCCCATCGACAAGATCACGCGGCTGGCGCAACGCATCTCCGCCGACGACCTGAGCCAGCGCCTCGACGCGACGATGCCGGACGACGAGGTGGGTCAGCTCGCCCGCACGTTCAACGAGATGATCGCGCGGCTCGACGCCGCCTTCCAGCGCCAGCGCCAGTTCACGGCGGACGCTTCGCACGAGATGCGCACCCCCCTCACCGCGATCAAGGGCCAGATCGAGGTCGCGCTCTCCCGCCCGCGCGAGGCCGAAGCCTACCGCGACGTGCTCCAGGGCGCGAACGAGGAGGTCGACCGGCTGATCCGGCTCGTCGGCAGCCTCCTCACGCTCGCGCGCGCCGACGCCGGCGAGATACCGCTCGCATCGGAGCCGGTCAGGCCGGGCGACCTCGTCGCGTCGGCGGTCGAACACGTTCGGCCCGCGGCTGCGCAGAAGGAGGTCACGATCGACGTCGAGGCCGGCGCCGACGTGACCTTGCAGGCGGACCAGGACCTGCTCCTCCAGCTCCTGCTCAACCTCCTCGACAACGCACTCAAGTACACGCCCCAGGGCGGTCACGTCACGGCCGGCTGGAGCGCTGACGGCACGTCGGCCCGAATCTGGGTGCGCGACACGGGCATCGGGATCGCGGCTGAGGAACAGCAGCGCATCTTCGACCGCTTCTACCGCGTCGACAAGGCGCGCAGCCGCGCGGCGGGCGGATCGGGTCTCGGCCTCAGCATCTCGCGCTGGATCGCGGATGCCCACGGTGGGACGATCTCGGTCGAGAGCGGCGCCGGCCAGGGTGCGCTGTTCACGGTCACGCTCCCGCTACCTGGCCGCGCGTAACTTCCCAGCCTCATTCATCTGCGGTTCATCGTCGCTTCATCTGCGAGCGTTAGTCTGCGCTTGAAACGAACGGAGCATTCAAGCGAAAGGAGCCAACACGCCATGAACAGAAGCAAGCGCCTGTACATCGTGGGCGGGCTGATCGCCGTCCTCGCGCTCGGGGCGATCGGCGGCGGCATCGCTATCGCCACCGGCGCCGGTGACGACGACCAGCCGATCACCGGCGCCGCTCTCGACCAGGCCAAGGCCGCCGCCCTCGAGCACACCGGCGGGGGCACGGTGACCGAAACCGAAATGGGCGACGATGGGGCCGCCTACGGCGTCGAGGTCCGGCTCAACGACGGAAGCCAGGTTGAGGTGAACCTCGACGAGAACTTCAACGTCATCGGCCAGGAGAACGACGACGACGGCCCCAACAACGACGACGGGACCAACGATGACTAACGAGGTCTGAGGGTTGAAGATACGTCTGAGGGTTTCCACTCCCGCCTGAGGGTTAGAAACCCTCAGCTTCGAAGGGGCAGCGCGTGTGACTCTGGTCTAAGTAGTAGCCGTGCCGAATTCTGGAGCTGCACGATCCATCCCGCAGACGTGAGCACAACACCTGCAAGATCACCTCGATTCCCAGAGAGGAGCCGGAACCGGCTCCTCTCTCGCCTTGCTTGATCGGTCGCCATCTGGGTCGTGCACCTTCATGTTGACTTCATTGGGCGGATCGATACTCTTGGCGAAGGAGGACATGAACCATGCTACGAACCATCGCAGTACTTAGCATCCTCGCAGCGAGCGCCTTGGCCTTCGCGTGCGACGGCAACGGCGACGGCTCGTCGCCGACGAACACGTCGCCGGCCGCGACAGACTCCGTCAACCCCGCTGACGGAGCGTCGTCCACGCTGCCGCAGGGCGACGAACCTGTCGAGCTGGACCCGGCGAATTTCGTCGCGGAGATCGACAACCCCTACTGGCCTATGAAGCCGGGCAACAGGTGGGTCTCCAACGAGACCGACGCGGACGGCAACCTCCTTCAGGTGGAGGTCACCGTCACTACCGACAAGCGGGAGATCCTCGGCATCAGCGCTACCGTCGTGCATGACGTTGTGACGCAGGACGGCGAGGTGCTAGAGGACACGTTCGATTGGTACGCGCAGGACGTGGACGGCAACATCTGGTACATGGGCGAGGACACCAAGGAATACGAGGACGGCGTCGTGGTGAGCACGGAAGGGTCCTGGGAAGCGGGCGTCGACGGCGCCCAAGCGGGCGTCGCGGTACCCGGCAACCCGGAGGCCGGCATGACGTACCGGCAGGAATACTACGCCGGCGAGGCCGAGGACCAGGGTAAGGTGCTGAGCCTTGACGAGCACGTCGAGGTGCCCTACGGCACGTTCGACGGCTGCCTCCAGACCGAGGATACGACGGCGCTCGAACCGGACGTGCTCGAGCACAAGTACTACTGCGCGGGCGTGGGCCCGGTGCTGGCGGTCGACGTAGCCTCCGGCGGTGGGCGCGAGGAGCTCGTCACGTTCGAGGAGGGGGCGCAATAGCGCGACTCGTCGGCCCGGGCTGCCTTCGAGCGAAGGCAGCGAACATGGTAAGCTACAGGAGCGCGGTGAGACTGCGCTCCTGTACGCTCATGAACGAAGACCTGCTCTCGCTCACTTCTGACATCGTCGACAAGGCGCGCCGCCTGGGCGCCGACGAGGCCGACGCGTTCGTCATCTCTAGCACCGAGTCGTCGGTGCGCGTGCGCATGGGCGAGGTCGAGCGCGTCGTCGACGCCGGCTCGCACGCCGCGAGCGTGCGCGTCATCAAGGAGAAGCGCACGGCCATCTGCTCCACCGCCGACCTGACACCCAAGGCGATCGAGGAGCTGGTGGCGAGCGCGATCGAGCTGGCGCAGATCTCGGAGCCGGACGAGTTCGCCGGGCTGCCCGACCGCGCCGACCTCGCGCTCGGCGAACAGCCCAACCTCCAGCTCTACGACGAGCGCATCGAATCGCTCTCGCCGGACGAGATGAAGGACGTCGCGTTCCGCTGCGAGCAGGCCGCGTTCGACTACGACAAGCGCGTGACGAACACGGACGGCGCGGAGATGGGCGTCGTGCGCGGCCAGATCGCGCTAGCGAACAGCCTCGGCTTCGCCGGCATGTACCCGTCTACCAGCGCGATGCTCGTGATGGAGGCGATCTGCGACGACGACGAGGGTAAGAAGCGCAACGCGTACTGGTACACGCTCGAACGCGCGCAGCACCGCCTCGAAGCAGCCGAAGAGGTCGGGCGCAAGGCGGCGGCACGCGCTGTCGCGAAGCTGGGCGCCCGCAAGATCGAGACGAAGCCGATGCCCGTCGTCTGGGAGGCGCCGGTGGCGCGGGCGCTGCTCCAGCTCGTCGGCCAGGCCGTCTCCGGCGAGCTGCTCTACCGCCGCTCGACCTTCCTCGCCGAGCTCGAAGGGCAGCAGGTCGCCTCGCCGCTCTTCACCCTCACCGACGACCCGCTGATTCCGGGCCAGATCGGCTCGCGCCCGTTCGACGGCGAAGGCGTGCGCTCGCGCTCGGTGCCGGTCTTCGAGGCGGGCGTCTTCCGCAACTTCCTCTTCGACAGCTACAACGCCCGCCGCCTCAAGCGCGCCACCACCGGCGCCGCCGACCGATCGCTCAGCGCGCCGCCCGCGCCCGGCACGAGCAACTTCGTACTCGTCGCCGGCGACAAGTCGCCGGAGGAGCTGTGCGCCGGGATCGACGACGGGCTGCTCGTCACCGACACGATGGGCTTCGGTGTGAACATGACGACGGGCGACTTCTCGCGCGGCGCGCAGGGCTTCCGCATCGAGAAGGGCCAGGTCACGTACCCCGTGACCGAGGTGAACATCTCGGGCAACCTGAAAGACATGCTCGCCAGCATCGACGCGCTCGGCAACGATCAGTTCTGGCTCGGCAGCGTCGCCGCCCCAAGCCTGCGCATGACGGAGATGATGGTCAGCGGGCTCTGAGCCTCCCCTATCCTATCCTATCCTGTCCTGTCCAGTCCTTTCCTTCCCGGTCCTCGCCTCATTCAGCCAAGGCGACTGGGTGCAACAGTCGACCGAGACGGCGGGTGCCAGGCGTCGGTAGCGGCGACCG
>JBBEBM010000015.1:10712-39080 GCA_040882355.1 Dehalococcoidia bacterium
CCACCAACATTGCCTGCACCGATGACAACCGTGCTTCGTGCTGCGCTCGCGTAGGTGCCCTGCTGCGGGAGGCCTGGAAGGCCTCCCCTACAAACCGACGCGCGCTCCTTCTCCCGTGGGACAGGCTTCAGCCTGTCGCGTCAGGCTGTCGCCAGAGGCGACTCGCCGAGGCGAGAAGCCCGACCCGCGAGATGTTCCCTACCCTCGTGCCGCTTCCGCGCAGGTCACGCCCTCCGGGCCGACGACGGCGGAGTGCGGCGTGCCCGGCGGGATGTCGAGCCGATCGCCGGGCGAGAGGTCGACGTTCGCGCCGCCGACGACGAAGCGGATCGAGCCTGACGCGCAGTAGAGCACCTTGTGGTACGGGTGGTCGTGCGCGGCGTAGCGGTCGCCCGGCCCATTGGACCACCAGCGCGGCGTCAGGCCTTCGCTTCGCAGCAGCTCATCCAGCGCCCCTTCGGTCGGCGGCGTACGCTGGTGCCAAGGGGTGAGGGTAGCGGTTAATGGTGGAAGGTCGTCTGTCATGTGGAGGCCTCAGACTGGCGGATCGAAAGATGCTTCGCGGAGCCTGTCCTGAGCGGAGCCGAAGGGCTCAGCATGACAAGGGGACCGCCTCGGTCGGCGGGGCGTCGTGGGGCCAAGGGATAACGCTCGCTTCACGCATCGATGCCCATTGTACTCCGCCCTCACCGAATCCCTCTCGCGCGAGGCGGGAGAGGGTGGCCGGCAGGCCAGGTGAGGGAGTGCCGCACCCTGCTATAATCCAGCCATCGAAACGCCCCCGGCAGTCAGCGAGGTGACGACATGGTAGCGGTCTTCGGCGACATCCAGGCCCAGGACGATTACACCCACCCCCTCGGGCCGGAGACGAACTTCAACGAGTCGATGTACTTCAACTTCTTCGACAAGGCGAAGGGCTACGGCGGCTTCCTGCGCATCGGCAACCGCGCGAACGAGGGCAACGCGGAGGTGACGACGTGCCTCTACCTGCCCACGGGCGAGGTGCTCTTCATGTACCAGCGCCCGCAGATCGAGCACAACGACGCGATGGACGCGGGCGGCATGCGCTTCGAGACGCTGGAGCCGCTGCTGAAGCATCGCACGACGTACGAGGGCGGCGCCGTCTTCCTCACCGACCCGTCGCAGATGGCCGACCCCGCCGTCGCGTTCCGGCAGAACCCCCACAAGAAGGTCAGCGTCGACGTCACCCACGAAGCGATCGGGCCGGTCTACGGCACCACGGGCGCCGGGCGGCGCATCGAGAACCCTGACCAGGAGTTCGGCCGCGCGCACTACGAGCAACACATGCGTAACAGCGGCTCGATGACGATCGACGGCGAGACCATGCCGATCGACGGCCTCGGCCTGCGCGACCATTCGTGGGGGCCGCGCTACTGGCAGGCGATCCACTCGTACCGCTGGCTCACCTGCTCGTTCGCGCCCGACTTCGGCATCATGGTCTCGGAGATCACGCCGCAGGAGGGCGGCCCGCGCAACCAGAACGGCGTCGTCGTCCGCGGCGAGACGCTGGAGCGCATCGTCCGCGTCGACATCGAAACGCAGTTCGCCAAGGACACCCCTTTCCACACGCATATGCAGGCGAAGCTCGGCCTCGACAGCGGCGAAGAGATCGAGATCGAGGGCGACGTGAAGGGCTTCATTCCGCTGCGCAACCGTCGCGAGGGCATGATCACGCACATCGGCGAGGGGATGACGGAGTACCGCTGCGCGGGGCACGTCGGGTACGGCATTTCGGAGTACCTGGACCAGGTGCAGTAGCGTGACCGAACGCGTCCGGGCGCCGGGTGCTGGCGTTAGGCGGTGTTCGCGTCACAGGTACGAAAGGCCCTTCGCTCCGCTCAGGGTGACAATGCGATTTGTCATTCTGAGCGAAGCGAAGAATCTTGCCGCACTCGCGTCGTGACGATCCCCCAAACCTCCCCAGCGTCCCGATGAACCCGGAAGAGCTTGCCGAACGCCTCAGCGCCCTCCTCCAGCGCGCGCACGACGCGAGCTCCGTGCGCATCGACGGCCTGCGGCTGCTCACGGGCGGCGCGTCGCGACAGACGTGGTCGTTCGACGCGGTGATCGAGGACGCGTCGGGCGAGACGGAGACGCTGCCGCTCGTGCTGCGACGCGACCCTCGACCGGGCACCGGCTCGATGGGCCGCGAGATCGAGTTCAAGCTCCTCAAGGCCGCCCGCGACGAAGGGGTGCCCGCGCCGGCCGTCCATCTCATGGGCGACGACACGCTCGGCGCGCCGTCGTTCATGATGGAGCGCATCGAGGGCGAGACGATCGCGCGGCGTATCCTGCGCGACGAGCAGTACGCCGAGGCGCGCGAGACGATGGCGGCGCAGCTCGGCGCGATCCTGGCGTCGATCCACCGCGTGCCGATCGATAAGCACGGCCTCGACGTGCTGCCGGCGCCGCCGCCCGGCCGCTCGCCGGCCGCTGGTGAGGTCGACAAGTTCGAGGCGGTCTACCGCGCGATCACGCCGGAGCCGCACCCGGCGTTCGAGCTGGCCTTTCGCTGGCTGCGCGCGCACCTGCCGCCCGCAGACGGCCAGCGAGGCCTGGTCCACGGCGACTACCGCCTGGGCAACATCATCGTCGGGCCGGAGGGCGTGCGCGCCGTGCTCGACTGGGAGCTGTCGCACATCGGCGACCCAATGGAGGACCTGGGCTGGGTCTGCGTGCGCTCGTGGCGCTTCGGCAACGACAACCTGCCCGTCGCCGGCGTCGGCACGCGCGAGCAGTTCTGGCGCGCCTACGAGGCAGCGGGCGGCACGCCGGTCGACGCGGAGCGGGTGCGCTTCTGGGAGACGTTCGGCAACCTGCGCTGGGGCGTGATCTGCATCGGCCAGGCGAAGGCCTATCTCGACAACCCGGGCAAGGGCGCCGCCGGTCCCCAGCTCGAGCTGGGCAGCATCGGCCGCCGCATCGCGGAGACGGAGTGGGAGCTGCTGGAGCTAATGGAGGGCACCGCATGACTCGATCTCAAACGATCGTACACGCCACAGGGAGGCCTGCGTTTGTCATGCTGAGCGCAGCGAAGCATCTTTCGTTGCAAAGGGCGAGGCAAGACCCTTCGCTTCACTCAGGGTGACAAGGGGGAGACGCGTGCAAGACCGACCCACCTATGACGAACTGCTAGCCGCTGTCGAGCGATTCCTCGACGAAGAGATCGTGCAGAACACGCAGGGGTCGCGCGGCTTTCACGCGCGCGTCGCCGCGAACGTCCTGCGCATCGTGCGGCGCGAGCTGTCGAACGAAGACCAGCAGCTCGCGCGCGAGTGGGCAGGCCTGGACGACCTGCTCGGCGCGCAGGAGCGCCCGAACGCCCGCGCCGCCCTGCGCGAGGCGCTCGCATCGCGCAACGCCGAGCTGTGCGAGCGCATCCGTAATGACGACAGTGCTCTCGACCAGTCGAACGTCGTCGCGCACGTGCGCCGCACCGTCCGCGACAAGCTGCTCGTCAGCAACCCGGCGTGGGTGGGCAATGCCTAAGCCGCCGCCAGCCGACTGGCTCGCGTCCTTCACCACCGCCGCCGCCACAAGCGACATGGCAGACGCGCTTGCCGTGCTGGAGGCGCGCGCGACGGCGCACGCGGGCACACCGAAGTCGGCCGAGAAGATCGCCGCCTGCAAGGAGATCATGCGCGCGGCCGGCGACGACGCGAGGGCGCTCGCCGCGTGGTGTCGCTGGCTGGCGCAGCAGGACAGCCCGACGGCGAAAGAGCTGCTCTGTGTGCTGCTGCCGTCACACTACCCGCGCGCGCCGAAGCAGGCGCTCAGGTGGCTGCAGAAGCTGTCCGACGACGGGAGCTGGGAGGTGCGCGAGTGGGCGGCGAGCGCCCTCGGCGAGCTGCTCGACGCCCACTTCGACGAGCTGCTGCCGGTGGCGCAGGCGTGGGTGCGCGACGACTCGCAGTTCGTGCGACGGGCCGTGGTCGTGGGCGCGAAGTACGCGGCACAGAAGCGCCACCCCGAGCGAGGCAAGCCGCTGCTCGACCTGATCGAGCCGCTGGTGACAGATCGCGCCGAGGAGGTGCGGCGCAACCTGGGCCCGTTCGCCATCGGCGACGGCTACCTGCGCTCCTACCCGAAGGAGCCGCTCGCGGCGGTGCGCCGCTGGGCCCGCTCAGACGACGAGCAGTCGCGCTGGAACGCGGCGATGGTCTTCGCGGCGGCGCAGGCCCAGCACCACGTCGACGAGGCGCTCGCCGTGCTCTCCGACCTCGCCCGCGACCAGCGTCGCTACGTGTGGATGGCGGTCTCGTCCGCGCTGCGCAACCTCGTCAAGCGCGCCCCGGAGCGCGTCGTCCCGGAGATCGAGACGTGGCTTCAGGACGACCGCCGTCTCCCCGCCGCGCTGGCGCTGCGCGGAGTAAAACGCGAGCCACCGGCGTAGGGGAGGCCTTCAGGCCTCCCGCCTCGACACCCGATCACGATGAGCGTTTTCGCAGGGGCCGGACAGAGGTGAAGCTCTGTCCCTACATTCCGCCTTCTCACCCTGCGCACCGGCAGGAGCTAGCGGCGCCTAATCCTTCAGCTCGTAGACGATCTGCACCTGGACCTGCACCTCGAGCTCGCCGGGCTCGATTGGGGTCACGCCTTCGTCTCTAGCGTCGCCCTCGCCCGAGGGGACGGGCACGGCACCGCCGCTCTCGGTGATGGAGAGAACGCGGCCCAGCTCGGCGCCCGCAGCGTCCGCGAGGGTCTCGGCGCGCTGCCGCGCCTCGTTCACCGCCAGGCGCCGCGCCTCGGTCTCGATATCCGACGGGTCATCGATGGTGAAGCTCAGGTTATCCACCCGCGACAGGTCGCCTCCCGCGGTCAGCGCCGCGTCGACGAGTTCGCCGGTCTTATCGATCTCGCGCAGCTTCGCCGTGACGATGTTCGTGACGACGAACCCGCGGAGCACCTGCCTGTCCTGCTCGAAGTCGTAGCGGGGCTGGACGGAGAAGCGCGAAGTCTGGATATCGTCCTCATTCACACCGCCGTCTTTGAGCGCCTGAATGATGCCCTCCATGGAGCCGGCCGCTTGTCCACGCGCCTCCTCGACCGTCGCCGCTTCGGCCTCGACGCCAAGCGTCACCACGGCGACGTCGGGCACACCGAACGCCGAGCCCGCCCCGGCAACCGTGACGCCCGACGGCTCCCCTTCCGATGGGAGGACGGTCGTCTCATCCGTGCAGGCGTAAAGCGCCAGGCCGATAGCGAGCGCCACCAACAGCCATGCGCCGTTCGTTACGCGGAGCAGTTGCCTCGGCATAGTCATATCAGGTCTCCTTACCCTTAAGACGCTCTACACGAGCCGCCGGTTCCCCTACGCCCGCGCCAATTCCTTCAGCATCGTGACGGCCGTCTCCGCCTGCTGCGCGGGCTCGGGCGAGGTGGGGATGAAGCTGAAGATGGGGACGGTGACGCCGTTGCGGCAGTAGGCCTCGACCTTGTCGATGCGTTCCTGGCGGTCCCCCATCACGAAGATCTCTTCGATCACGCTGTCCGGCACCAGCTCCGTCGCCGACTTGCGATCGCCCGCCTGCCACGCCTCGATCATCGGGCGCAGCGCCTCGCCACGGCCGAGCCACTGGTGGAACGCGCTGTATACGGGCGTGGTGAAGTAGCCGGCGATCGCCCGCCGCCCGATGAAGCGCAGCATCTCGTCCGGCGCGGGCGGCATGACGAAGATCCGGCAGGCGACTTCGAGCGCGTCGGGGTCGCGTCCGGCGCCGGCCGCGGCCTTTCGGGCGACAGCAACGGTCTTCGGCACATCGTCCGCGGAGAGCCAGTTGATGATCACGCCCTCCCCTTCGGCGCCCGCAAGCGACAGCATCTTCTCGCGGAGCGCGCCGATGAAGATCGGCGGCGTCTCGGCGAGCCGGCGCCCCAACCGAAAGCCGCGCACGCCCAGCGCGTCGCTCGCGACTTTCTCGCCCGCGAGCGCGCCCCGCACGAAGCGCACCGTCTCGCGCACGCGCTCGAGCGGCCGGCGCAGCTCGATGCCGTTCCAGTTCTCGACGATCGCCGGCGAGCTCGCGCCGAGGCCGAGGCAGAAGCGGCCGGGCGCCGCCTCGGCCATCGTCGCGGCGGTCATCGCCAGGAGCGCCGGGCCGCGCGTGAAGACGTTCGCGATCGCCGTGCCAACGCGAATGTTCGAGCTGTAAGCCGCGGCGACGGCGGCCGGCGTGAAGGCGTCCGTGCCGTCGGCCTCGGCGGTCCAGGCGTCGGTGTAGCCCCACGATTCGATCTGCGGCAGCAGCTCGCGGTGCGCGGGCAGCGGAAGGCCGTCGAGCGGGAAGGTGAAGCCCCAGCGGTCCATCGGCTAGCCCTTCACGTACGAGAGCTTCTCTGCAACCTTGCCGTCGCGGACGCGGAAGACATCGACGCCGCGCACGTGGCCGGTTTCGCCATCCTTCTCAACCCACGTATAGCGCCAGCGCACCGCACAGCGGTCGCCGCCCGCGAACATATCCTCGGTCTCGAAGTGCGCCTTCGGCGACGAGGCGAAGAAGCGCTCCCAGTAGCCGCGCACCGCGGCCTGGCCCTCGTATCGAGTGCCGTCGGGCCGCGGCTGCGTGTCCTCGAAGGCGCAGTCGTCGGTCATCAGCGCCATGACGGCGTCGACGTCGTGGCGGTTGAACGCCTCGTTGAAGCGCTCGATGGTTTCGGCGGTCGTTGCTGTCTCTTGCTGCACCATGGCATGCCTCCAGACGCTGCGGGCCTTGGTTGACGCGCCGGGCCCGCGCCCTGTATCATACGCTCACTCGCCAGGTCCGCACCACACGGCGAGAGGAAGGAGGCGTCACATGGCATTCTTGGTCATCGAACGTGCGTCTCTTTCCCGTTGCCCGACGTAACCGGGCACCCAATCCGCCACCGGGACTGAGCCGCGCACATCGAAGCGCGGCTCGTTTGTTATGGAGGTAGACCATGTCCCTGGAGATCCGACCGATCACCGACGAAGAGATCGAGCGCAGCGTGTTCATCGCAGCGTACTCGTTCAACAACGCGGAACGCCGCGACCTGCCCGCCGCGGTCGAGCGCGACCGCAAGTTCTTCCCGAACGACTGGTCGCTCGCGTCGTTCGAGGACGGCGAGATGACCGCCTTCCTGCGCGTGATCCCGTTCGCCATGCGCATCAACGGGCGCGGCCTCTCTTTCGGCGGCGTGGGGCCCGTAGTCTCGTCGCCGGAGCACCGGCGCAAGGGCCACGTCGGCGCATTGTTATGTCGAGCACTCGCCGACATGCGCGAACGCGGCCAGGTGCTCTCCGGCCTACACACGCCCCACCCGTCGCTCTACCGGCGTTACGGTTGGGAGATCGCGACACAGCAGCGACTGTACAAGTTCGCGCCCAAAGAGATCGAGCTGGCCGCGCAGCCGTCCGAGCGCGGCCGCTTCCGTCTGCTCTCGCCGGACGATTGGGCGCAGGCCGACCGTGTCTACCGCCAGCACTCGGCGAAGCGCAACGGCCCGATCCACCGCCGCGAGGTCTGGTGGCGCGAGTCGATTTTCTCGGCAAGCCAGCCAACGCCGTCGGATATCGCGCTCTGGGAGAACGGCGCGGGCGAGCCGGAGGGCTATGTCGTCTACTGGCAGCCCATGCGGGCCGGGCGCGTGCCGGACGAGCCCGCGTTCCTCGTGCGCGAGCTCGTTGCGCTCACCAGTGACGCCTATCTGAACTTGATCGCGTACATCCTGCGCCACGATCTGCCGAGCGAGATCATGTGGGCCGCGCCTGCCGACGACCCGTTCCGCAGCCTCGTCGGCGACGCAAGCAAGCTGACGATCGAAGCCGGCGGCAACGACGTGATGCTGCGGATCTGCGACGTCGAGCAAGCCCTGCGCCAGCGCGCGCCCGCCTCGCCGAACCTGGACGGGAGCGTGACGCTGGAGGTCACCGACAGATCGGCGTCATGGAACCAGGGCACGTGGCGCGTGGAGGTCGCGAATGGCGAGATGCAGGTCGAGAAGTCATCGGGCGAGGCAGACCTGTCGCTATCCGCGACGACGCTGGCGCCGCTGTACAACGGCTTCCTCTCGCCCAGCGGCGCGGCGCTGGTGGGCCTCGTGCGTGCCCGTGATGAGGACGCGCTGGCCCGCGCCGATGCGTTCTTCGCCACGCTCTACCCACCGTTCTGCGCGGACGGCTTCTAGGGACGCAACTCTCCCTCACCCCAGGCCCTACACGCCTGGCCCATGATTGACAGATCGCCCCTCTCCCGCGACGCGGGAGAGGGGACGGGGGTGAGGGTGCGCGGACGCAGCCACCAACGATCAGCTTCTTCGTCGTCGCTGGCTATCGCGATCATGCGGTAGCACGTCGGTCTATTGGAACTTGGGGGGACGCTTCTCCATGAACGCCTGCACCGCCTCGGCGTGGTCGGGGAGGTCGCGCATCTCGCGGATCGAGTAGACCTCCTGCGTGACGACGCGGCGCAGGTTCGCCTCGACCGCGTTCTCGTGGAGGAGGCGCTTCGCGGCCCAGATCGCCTCGGGCGGGTTGCCCGCGATCTCTTCGGCGAGCGCCATCGCCTCGACCATGAGCTGGCCGGCCGGCACGAGCCGGTCGACGAGGCCGCGATCCTTCGCCTCGGGGGCGTCGATGATCCGCCCGGTGAGCGCGAGGTAGAGGGCGTTGCTGATGCCCGCGACAAGCGGCAGGTAGCGGGTGCTGCCGCACTCCGGCGTCAGACCGACCTTGACGAAGCGCGCCGAGAATGTCGCCTGGTCCGAGGCGAGGCGGATGTCGCAGGAGAGCGCCATCGTCAGGCCGATGCCGATCGCCGGGCCGTTGATCGCCGCGATGACCGGCTTGCCGCGAGTAAGGGCGATCGGCACCTCCGGGCTACCGTCCTGCGCGATCAGCGACGACGTCGGGCGGCGCTCCTCCCGCTGGCCCATCTCGCTCGACCAGCGGGAGATGTCGCCGCCGGCGCAGAACGCGCGTCCCGCGCCCGTCACGACGAGCGCGCGCACCGAGCGGTCGAGCGCCGCCCGATTGACGATGTCGATGAACTCCAACTCCATCGTGGGGGTCCAGGCGTTCAGCTTCTCGGGCCGGTTGAGCGTGATCAGCCCGATGTGCTCGCGCTGCTCAAACGTGATGTGCTCGTAAGTGGGCGTATCAGGCATGGTTCCTCCGTAAGACGAGTCAAATGGCTGAAGGAGTGTAGCACAGCACGACGTGGAGGCCGGCGCACCTGGCAGTCCAAAGTTCCAGTTCTGGGGCTGGCTCCTTCCGGAAGCACCGTGCCACGAGCGGGCACTCTTGCTGCACCCCAGAGAGGATATTCTAGCTGCACCCCAACAGAGGGCTTGACAAGGAAGCCGAGGCGGGGTACCCTGTAGCCCACTCAACTGGTCTTCGCACCAAAAGGCGGTGACCCATGAACCGGCGAATCCCCTTCGTGGCGCTCGGGTTTCTCATTGCCACCGCAGTATTGGCTCTCGTGCTCACCGATGCCGGCGAGTCGGCACAGCCTCCGCTTCAGGAGATCCAGGATGCGCTCGACGAAGACGCGGCTCTGGGGAGGTTCAGCGGCAGACTAGGTGACTTCATGGTCTATCGCGCCGTCGACGGCAAAGGGCCGGCCGAAGCGGAGGTCTTTGGTTGTCCAGCGGAGGGCGGACGAACACCTCCAGTCACGGACGAAGCCCGTCTGAAGGAGCACGAACTGTGGTCGGACGCTCTGGGACCAACTGGCATCGGCTGGTCCTGTGAAGGTGAGATCATCCTGGTCAACAATGAAGGTCTTGAAGGCCGGCCTGGCGCTACCCTGTTAGCAAGGGGCTATATGCCGAGCGTACCCCTGCCTATCGTGCGCGATGCGCCAGCCGAGCGCCTTCAGCAGATTGAAGTGGAAGGCCATCCAGCACTCTTGGAACAGCCCAAGAAGGGCTTCCCATACGCCTCTGCGAGCGTGGTGGTGATTGAGCGTTATCCAGACGCGTCAAGGCCCGGCATAGCCGTCTTCGTTATTGAGGCACCATCCGAGGAGGAAGCCGTCAGACTGGCCGAGGAGCTAATCCCGTGAAGAGAGCCGATGTGGCTGCCATCCTGCTCGGCGGAGCGCTCGCGGTCGCGCTTTTCGCCAGGACAGATTCAGTCGCGATCGCAGTGGGAACCGCACATTGATTTGTTGTTTGCCACAGCCGCGGAAGGCGCCGGGAATCCGCTGGACTGGTGCACCGGCGTGCGAAATCCGCCGATTCACAACATAGACCGGGCGATCGACGTATTCGGAGACGACTCAGACTCCCTGTGCTACGGGGATGAGTCGTCCAATACCTTCCTTCGAGCCAGGGGAGTTGGAGGAGGTAGCTCGCATCCGACCATGGGGGTTTGGGCTTGGGGGAACCCCACCAACCCTGGATGCGACTTCGTTTACATGGGAATGATCGACGTCAACCTTGGCTTACATGGGCAGCTGCGTTATATCCACACGACCAGAACGGTGCCAGAGGAGTTTGGTATGTGGCTGTACGCAGCACCGAGTCCCGGTACGACCAGGGCATTTGTAATCGGTCAAACTACGAACGACTTCAGCGGCTGCAATTGGGACGGGTATCACGTCCATCAAGGTACGCTCACGGACTGCATGGTAGTCAACAGCGCGCTTACCCCGACGACCATCTATAGCGTGTGGCATCCGTATACGTTCGTCAACAAGATCGACTATGCGGAGGGCCTCCACCTCTGCGACGGTTAGGAGGCCGGCTGCTGTGCCATCAGCAAGACGAACGCCGACGCTAGCCGAGAAAGGAGCGTGGCCGTGGGCGGTCGAGTCGTTCTGGCCTTCCCAGGCGGATCGTCACGCGGCGAACGAGCCGATTCGCTGTGGGCGAGCAGCGTACTGAGCGGCTGCCCATAGGGAGGATCATGCCATGCAAGTTCTCGGACGCTTCGTCATCTTTGCACTGGTCGCCACAATAACTGCGCTTGGAGTTGGCACGCTTTTGGTGGCGACGACTCCACGGGCTGAGGCCGTGCAGACTACGCCACCACAGTACGCTCACTCATGGTACGTGCACAACGCAAATGCCACGGACTGGTATAACTGGGCGAAGGCCGTCGATGGGCCATTTGACAACTCGCACTGCACGAACAGCCTCATAGTCTTGGACTTCGGCCAGCCGCAGAACGTCAACGGCGCCTACGGGACGAACATCTTCAAGTACCCGACCCAGTTCGTCAACGTCCTGCAGATCATCTACATCCTGCAGAACTATGCCAGGGGCTGGTATGAGGCAACCAGTTCATGCACAACACTGACGCTGGTGGCCGGGACCAACAACTTCAACCAGCTTCCGTCCGGCAGCGGCTCCGTCTCCACCGCAGGAAGCATCTGGGCGGACGTTGTCCGAGCCGTTCACGACTACCTGATCAGCGCCGGCTACAGCACCCGGATCGCCGCTATAGCGGGCGACGACATTGAACAGGAGTGGGACTGTGCTGACCGCACCCGCCAGTTCGTGGGCGGCTACAACGGGAACCCGAATGCCACTGACCTCTTCGATTACGGCACAGCATGGAGCGATCCGTGCTGGACGACCAATGACAAATGCTATGTCGCATACGGCGCACCGCACGACTACCCCCTCCCGGAGATCTACTTCGAAAGCGCCATGGTCTCCTGGGTGAATCTGCGGCTGTCATGCTTCATGTACTTCTATGGAGTGATGACCACATGTAATCAGAATGATCCTCTGCCTTCGGACTACTGCACCACTCCCGCCGGCTGGTATGCGCCGACCCTGGCTTGGGCAGCGCTCTATTGGAACCTGGCAGCATCCGGGGTACCCCAAAACGGCCTCCCTTATGCAACGAACATCAGATAACTGGAGTCGAGGAGGAGGACCATGCGACGGACCATATTGGCTGCTCTAGGGGCAGGGCTGACGATTGGGGGAGTGCTCGGGGGCCTGCTCGCGGCCGGGGCCGTGGGGCCCAACGGACCGTCATCGAGCGGCGCCCCACCGGAGAACCAGGCGCCGGATGCCTCGGGGCGGAACGGACCGCCCCCTTACAAGCAGACTGTTGAGGCGGCGTACGCGGCTGAACGGGCTACGGAGGAGGCGGGCTACCAAGCGCCGAAGCCCACGCCGGGCGGCGCACCGCCAACGTTTACCAAGTCCTGCCCCATCGACGAGAGCACGTTGACGCTTGGGGTCTTCGTGGGAGCTCCCTATCAGCCGCCCCCCGATCCCATCATGCGCAGTATACGCGTGGTGGGAGAAGCCTACGGCGCCGGCGACGACGGGAACCTTTACTCCCTGTTCTTGGGCGCGCCGACGACCGACCGATTCCAGCCTGACCGGACGTTTGATCCCGAGCAGGGCGTTGTGTTCGTAGTAGTCAGCAGCAGGGACCCCTGCGCCGACGGAAGCAACCTCCCGGGTTCGCGTCTCAATCTGCAACAGTACCCGCTGCCGTTCAGGAGCGCTCCGGCGCGATTCACGCAGATGGACGGCAACGGCGTCACGTTTGAGACCGTGGACGGACGCACCGGCCGCTTCAACTTCATCACCGGCGCGTTCTCTCCGGAAGTGGCTCAGTGAGCACCCTTTAGGCCTGTAGGGGCGGCTCTCGATCCGCCCCTACACCGCGCTCCGCCGTGAACCCACGCCAAGCGCCCCCAGATCGCGCTGCGAAGGCTGGGGCGCTTGGCAGCTTGACAGCCGCGCAATGCGGGTGTACCGTTGCCCCATCTGGCAAGGCGATACTCGCCCGGAGGCGAAGGGCGCGTGACTCTCAAGCAACGCGCAGTGCCCAGACTTCTGCTTGCTCTGGCCGCTGGCCTGACCGTCGGCGGCGTGCTCGGCGGCCTGTTCGCTGCGGGTGCAGTCGGCCCCAACGGGCCGCCATCGAGCAGTGTGCCGCCGCAGGACCAAGCGCCAGATCCCTCGGGGCGGAGTGGACCGCCGCCTTACAAGCAGACGGTTGAGGCGGAGGAGACGGCGGAACAGGCCACGGCGGAGGCGGGCTACCACGCGCCGAAGCCGACGCCGGGCGGCGAACCGCCGACGTTTACGAAGTCCTGTCCGATCGACGAAGCGAGCATCCGCACCGGCGTGTTTGAAGGCACGCCATATCAGCCGCCGCCCGATCCGGAAATGCGCGCCATCCATTTCGTGAGCGAGGCCTTCCCTGGGAGCAGCAGCGACGACGGTATGCTCTACGGGCTTTACCTCGGTTACCCCGGTTCTTCTCCGTTCTTCCCCGACCGCACGCCGGACCCGGAGCACGGGCTGATCGTGGTGTCAGGTCCTGGCAACAAGGACCCGTGCGCGGCCGGGGAGCCGCCCGTTCTGCCGGCTACGGCTTCTCGCCTCAATGTCTATCCGCTGCCGTTCAGCGGCACCCCGGCGCGCTTCACGAAAATCGACGGCAACGGCGTCACCTT
The DNA here is from genome assembly GCA_040882355.1 of Dehalococcoidia bacterium. GTDB lineage: Bacteria > Chloroflexota > Dehalococcoidia > DSTF01 > RBG-16-68-14 > JBBEBM01. The sequence goes on from JBBEBM010000015.1 coordinate 24,128, forward strand.
CGAGACGGTCGACGGGCGCACCGGGCGCTTCAACTTCATCACCGGCACGTTCTCTGAGGAAGGGTCGTAGGGGCGGCTCACGCATCGCGTCCCGTGTCAGGTCGAGGGTCAGCGCGTTCTGCCTGCCTTCTAGCAGCGCAAGATTCTTCGCTTCGCTCAGAATGACAAGGGGGCAGCGCCAGGCATCCTCAACAGGGCCGATGTTCGGGAGACCGGCGCAGGAGGCCTAAAGGCCTCCCCTACTGCTCGTTGAGGGGGCGCTCGCTCTTGAGGTAGCCGCGCATCAGGCGGGAGGCGTCGTCGGAGCGCATGGTCTGCCAGAAAGCGTTCTGCTCCAGCCGGAGCGCGTCAAGCAGCGGCAGCTCGCTCCCTTCGAGGACGCACTTCTTGATCAGGGCGACGCTCAGCGGCGGGCGTTTCGCCAGCTCGGCGGCGAACGCCAGCGCTTCGGGCAGGAGCCGCTCCGGCTCGACCGCCTTGTGGACGAGGCCGGCGCGCTCCGCCGCCTCCGCGTCGAGGACGTCGCCGAGCAGCATCAGCTCCAGCGCCTTCGCGACGCCGAGCAGCCGCGTCATGCGCTGGGTGCCACCGGCGCCGGGCAGGATGCCGACGCGCACCTCCGGCAGGCCGATCACAGCTCCCTTCGCCATGTAGCGGAAGTCGCAGGCGAGGGCGAGCTCGCAGCCGCCGCCCATCGCTGTGCCGTTGATCGCCGCGATGACCGGCTTGGAGAGCCCCTGGAGCGCGAGCAACGCCTGGTGCGTGCCGTGCAGCTCGCCCGAGCCGAACGACTCGCGCTCCAGGGCGACGTCGGACGCTCCGGAAAGCTCGCCGACGTCGTAGTGCGTGATGAAGATGCCCTCGACGCCGCCCGTGAGCACCAGCGCCCGCACGTCAGCGTCCGCATCGACTGCGTCCGTCAGCGCGCGCAGCTCCGCGACCATCGGCGCGTTGAGGAGGTTGCGCGGCGGGTTCGTCAGCGTCGCGACGAGCGCGGCGCCTTCGCGTCGGGTCTGGATGTACTGGTAATCAGGCATTCGCCGTCAGGGGGTTATGGCCACAGATGAACACGGGCACAGATACTGACGAGCCAAGCGTCGTCGGCCACCAAACTCTGTGTTTCATCTGTGTCACTCGGTAGCCGATCAAGCCACGCTGCGGGAGCCCTAAAGGGCTCCCCTACTTTCCCGCTGTCGCAGGCTCCGGCGGGCGGCGATCCTGCCACGGCTGCGCCCGCTCGAAGGCGGCGCAAGCATCGATCACCGTCTGCTCGCGGAAGCCGCGGGCGATGACGTGCAGTCCGACAGGCAGGCCGGCCTTCGTCCAGCCGGCCGGCACCGACGCGGCGGGCTGGCCGGTGAGGTTGCAGATCATCGTGAAGGGCGTCCAGGCGAACGGACGCACCTCCTTGCCGTCGATGTTCGTCGGCGGCTTACCGATCGGGAAGGGCGGCGTGACGAGCACGGGCATCAGCAGCAGGTCGTAGCGCGACAGGAACTCGTCGAAGATGTGCCAGACCTTGGCCCTGCCGGTCTCCGCCTGCACGTACTGAATGCCGGTGATCGCGCGGCCGAGGCTGAGGAAGTCGCGGCCGTAGTCGGACAGGTCGTCCGGGCGCTCGTCCAGCAGATACGCCCACGACGCCGCGTCGCTGGCAGCGGCGATCGGGAGGAACGACCCGGCGATCGCACTGTCCTCGATCTTGGGCGCCGCCTCCTCCACCTCGCAGCCGAAGTCCGCGAAGCGACGCGCCGCGGCCTCGCAGAGCGCGCGCACTTCCGGATCGACGGTGGCCCAGCCGAGGTCGGGCGTCCAGGCGACGCGCAGCCCGAGCTTGTCGCGCTCCTTCGGCCGGTAGGAGCCGTCTCGCGCGGGGATCGCGAACGGATCGTCCGGCTCCGGGCCGGCGATGACGTCGAGCATGAGTGCCGCGTCGTCGACGGTGCGAGTCATCGGCCCGGCTTGCGACAGCGAGGGCCACGCGCCGAAGCCGCCCCAGGCATCGTTGTAGGCGGGCACGCGGCCTGTCGACGGCTTCAGGCCGAAGACGCCGCAGAAGGACGCGGGGATGCGGACCGAACCGCCACCGTCCGTGCCCACGTGCAGGTAGCCCATGCCCGTCGCCGCTGCGACGCCCGCGCCCCCGCTCGAGCCGCCCGAGGTGCGTTCAGTGTCCCACGGGTTGCGGCAGGGCGGGCCAAGCCGGTTCTCGGTCGTCGCGATCATGCCGAACTCGGGTGTGTTCGTCTTGCCCAGGATGACGGCGCCGGCGTCGCGCAGCTTGCGCACGACTGGCGCGTCGCGGTCAGGAACGAAGTCCTTGTGGATGAGCGATCCGCCGGTGGCGCGCACGCCCTTCATGTAGAGCAGGTCCTTCACGGACACCGGCAGGCCGTGCAAGGGGCCCAGCTCGTCGCCGCGCGCTACGGCGTCCTCCGCGGCCTGCGCCGTGGCGAGCGCCTCGTCGTGGAGGACGGTGAGATAGGCGTTGTACGCGGGGTTCAGGCGGTCGATGCGCTCCAGCGCATGTCGCGTCAGCTCGACGGGCGAGAGCTCACGCGCCCGAATCGCCTCGACGACGCGGCTGGCGGGCAGGAAGCTGAGGTCGTCGTGGTTCATCGGTCCTCCCATTCTATTCTCGGCGCGAGCGCAGCGCGAGCCACCCCGCGGCCGCTGCGAGCGCCGTGCCTCCGGTCACGAAGGCACCGAGCGCCAGCGAGGCCAGCCGCCAGCCGCCCTCAACCGACCTCGACCCGGCTGACGGCAGGGCGATGTCCGCAGAAACCTCGGACAAGGACGTCGAGGTTGGTGACGCCGTCGCTACGGCGCCGGTCGATGTCGGTATGGGCAAGACCTCGACAACCGCGCCCTCCGTGACAACCCCGATCTCGTCAGCCAGCGGGCCGGCCAGTCCAGCGTCCAGTTCGACGGCGCTGGTGCCCGGGTTGACTGGATATACGTCAACTGTGGCCAGGACGCCCGATCCCTGCGGCCCGGCGCCAGCGCCGGTCGTGAAGCAGCCGAGGACGTACTCTTCTGGCCCTCCGCGGGAGGCGCACTGGGCCTCCCGACCCGTGCTGCCGAGGAACGCACCTGGCATGCCTCCACCCAGCCGCAAGACCTCAGGGTTGAACGTGAAGGTCAGCTCGAACGCGCCCAGCCCTTCCGAAATCTCACTTGGTCCGGGAGTCGGATCATTGTCGTCGTACGGGATCTCCGCCACCTGATCGAGACCGCTGATCTGCACCTCGAACGTGAGCGCGCCACCGTTCACCGGCACGCTCGCCGTGGCAGGCACGATGCGCACCGTCGGCGGCGACTCCGTCTGGGCATTTGCGAGCTGTTGCGCAGGAAGTGCGCCAACCATCACGATAGCCATCGCGGCAATTGCTGTTAGGGCTCCTCGCCATGACAACATGGCGCCGCCTCCTCTCGTCTCAACCGGCGGGTACCGGGTCGCCGGCGGCCTAGTATAGCAGCTACGCGGTCACGGGCGCCGCCAGCGCTTCGACGATCTGCACCGCCTCCGGCGCGATCTCGCGACAGGCGTCGCAGCGGATGCAGCGCGCGTCGTCGATGCGCCAGCCGGCCGGGCCCGTGCTCGACGCCTCCACCTGCGAGATCGCCTCGGTCGGGCAGATGGCGGCGGCTTCTGGCAGTTGGGGGCTGTCGCCCGTGATCTCGTAGCGGATCAGGTCGCGACAGACCTTCGCCGGGCAGCGCTTGTTGACGATGTGCTCGTCGATCTCCTCGCGGAAGTACTCCGCGCTCTTGAGCATGATCGTCGGCGATGCCGAGCCATGGACGCAGTTCGACCACTGGAGCGCCTGGCCCAGGATGCCCATCTTGTCGTAGTCGTCCTCACGGCCGCGCCCGCTGGCGATCCGACGGAAGATCTCGACCATGCGCTGTGTGCCGCCGTGACAGGTCGTGCAGCGCCCGCAGGACTCGTCCTCGAGAAACCACGAGAACATGATGTTCAGATCGACGATGCACGCCGAGTCGTCGATGAAGACGATGCCGCCGCCGCCCATGATCACGCCTTGCTCTCGGAACACCTCGGGCTCCATCGTCAGCTTCAGCGCGAGGTGGCCCGGCAGGATGCCGGCGAGCGCGGCGCCCGCCTGCACCGCCTTCAGGATCGGGCGCTCCTGCCACGGCTCCGGGTAGAGCGTCTCGTAGAGGGCGCGGAACGGGAAGCCAAAGGGCAGCTCCAGCACGCCGACTTCGCGGATGTGGCCCGAGAAGCTGAAGATCTTCGTGCCGCGGTTACGCTCCGTGCCCACGGAGTTGTAGTGATCGAGGCCCTTCTGCATGAGCAGGGCGACGCAGCTATACGTCTCGACGTTGTTCACGTTCGTGGGCTGCGCGAAAACGCCCGCGTCGGCGGGATACGGCGGGCGGATGCGCGGCATCCCGCGCGCGTCGTCGAGCGAGGCGAGCAGGCCCGACTCTTCGCCGCAGACGTACGACCCGGCGCCGCGCCAGACCTCCACATCGAACTTCATGCCGCTGCCGAGCACGTCATCGCCCAGCAGCCCCCGCTCCCGTGCCTGCTCGACCGCTCTCTCCATGCGTTCGATGGCGAGCGGGTACTCGTCGCGCAGGTAGACGAAGGCAAAGCTGGCGCCGGTGGCGTACGCCGCGATCAGCATCCCTTCGACCACTGAGTGCGGGTCGCTCTCCATCAGGATGCGGTTCACGAACGCGCCCGGGTCGCCCTCGTCGGCGTTGCAGATCAGGTACTTGGGCTCGCGCGTCTTGCCGCGTAGGAAGTCCCACTTCTGTCCCGTCGGGAAGTTCGAGCCGCTTCGCCCTCGCAACGTCGAGTCCTGCACCGTCTTGATCACATCTTCCGGCGACTGCTCCAGCGCCTGCGCCAGCCCCGAGTAGCCACCGGTCGCCAGGTAGTGGTCGATGTTCTCGGGATCGATGACGCCGCAGCGCGCAAGCAGCCTGCGGTCCTGCAGCGCCCAGAACGGCACGTCGGTTAGCGGTTGCACGCCCTCGACTGCGAGGTCGCCGACGGACGCGAACGCGAGGTCTCGACAGACGCCGTCCCGCGCCAGCGCCTCGTCGACGAGCTGCGCGACGCGGTCCGGCGTCACCTTCTGGTAGAGGACGACGCTGCCGTCCGGCTTGCGCACCTCGACCAGCGGCTCGACCCAGCAGAGCCCGGTCTCGCCGATCGTGCCGACATCGACGGCGAGGCCGCGCTCGCGCACTTCGCGCTGGAGCGCATCGAGCGTCTCGAGCGCGCCGCCCGGCACGCTGCACGTCGCGACCGGCACGCGGACCAGCGTCCGGACCGGCCGCTCGACGGCGGCCCACGCCTCTTCAGCGCGTTTGCGCAGCTCTTCGTATGCCTTCAGCATAGCTTTTGATTAGCCACAGGTTGACACAGATGAAACACAGATTTTGCCGACCGGCGGAGCGTAATTCTCCGGTATCTGTGTTCATCTGTGGCCATTCCTAGGCGTTTCCCTTCAGCTCTCGCGCGAGATGAATCGTCTCCGCCGCGGTGAGCGGGCCGATCACCTTGCCGTTCACCCAGACCTGCGGCGCAAAGTCGCACGTGCCGTTGCACTGCGCCAGGTGCAGCCCGACCTTGTCCCCAGGCGTGTTTTGCTCCATCCCGATGCCCAGCACCGCCTCGAGGGCGCGCCGGACGTGCTCGCCACCCTTGAGGCGGCAGGCCGGCCCGCTGCACCAGTCGATGCGCGTCTCCGGCTGCGGGATCGTGCGCAGCTCAGCGTAGAACGTGACGGCGCCGTAGACGTGCGCCTCGCCCAGGTGGAGCTGGCGCGCGACGACGGGGATCGCTTCCTTGGGCACGTAGCCGTAGCGATGCTGCACCTTGTGCAGCGCCGGGATCAGATCGGCGCTGCCGGGCTGGAACTCGGCGATGAGCTGCTGGACTTCGAGCGTAGCTTCGGTTTCAAGCACGGAGGTCTCCGGCTAGCTTCGTTCGTGCGTCTCGTCACTATACAGGGTCGGGGGGTCGAGGGTCGAGGGTCACGACGCGCTAGACCGCGCAGCTCGCCGCCAGGCTCGACAGCGCGGTGATGCGGCGGCCCATGGTCAGCCAGTCGACGAAGCCGTTGGTGCAGTAGGCGAGCGAGATGCCGGTCTCCGGATCGCCCCAGGCGATCTGCCCGCCCGCGCCGCCGTGCCCGAACGCCCTCGGCGAGGCGGTGCGGCCGAAGCCACGCATGAACGCGTTACCGTCGTCGCCGGCGACGACGACGCCGCGCGCCCGGTTCACGGGGTGCTCGAAGACGGCGTCGCGATGGCGGTCCGTGGTGCGGACGGTCGTCGCGAACTCGATCGTCTCGGGCTTGAGGATGCGCCGCCTGGCCGCCGTCTGTCCGCCGTTCACCAGCGGCTGGTAGAACAGCGCGAACTCCGCCGCCGTCGCGAAGGCGCCCGCGCCCGGCACGCCCGCCCGACGCGCATGCGGCTCGTTGAAACGCAGGATCGCCTCCGGCGTCACCTCCCCGAAGCCGCCGGGCGGCTCCACCGGCTCGCTCATGTATCGAACGTCGGCGGCGCGCGCGTGCCGGTCGTCCGGCAGGCCGACGTACAGCTCGTCGAGGCCCATTGGGCCGGTGAGCCGCTCGCGGATGAAGTCACGGTAGTTCGTGCCGGTTCGGCGCTCGATGATCTCCGACAGCACCCAGTGCGCGCTCGTCGCGTGGTACTCGAAGCGGCTGCCCGGCTCCCACGTCAGCCGCCAGCGCGAGAACGCCTCGAGCATCTTCTCGGGCGAAGCCCAGTCAGAGTGGCGGTACGGCGCGCGCGGGAAGCCGCTCGTGTGGGTGAGCACCTGCTCGACGGTGACGGCCTCCTTGCCGTTCGTCGCGAACTCGGGGATGATGTCGCCGACGCGCTGGTCGAGCCGGAGCAGGCCGTCCTCGAAGAGCAGCCACACCGCGACGCCGACGACCGCCTTCGTGGCTGAGAAGAAGCAATAGAGCGTGTCGTCCGTCGCCGGCCGCTCGACGCCGCCCTGGGCCGCCGAGCCGAAGGTGCGCATGCCGGCCAGCTTGCCCCGTCGCGCGACGGCGACCTGCGCGCTGGGCAGGGTGCCGTCATCCACGTCGCGTTGGGCACGGGCGAAGACGGCCTCCAGCCGCTCCGCGTCGATACCGACGTCCTCGGGTGTGCTCGCGAGAGCCGTCGCGTCGATCATGTCGCGCCCTCCTTCACCGGCTTGCGGCAGTATAGCGAACGACAAGCCGTGCCTACGCGAAACCGCAACAGATTCCGACCTGGCCGATTGGAGGAGAGCGCCCAAGCCTAGCCGAAGCAGTAATGGCACATCTCGAAGGTCAGATCGCGGTCGGGACCCTCACGCTGGGGCCGGACAGACCTGAAGGTCTGTCCCTACGCCCCCTGGCGCTCGCTAGGCCGCGGCTTCGCGCGCGGGCGCGGCCCGGCGGCCGGAGCGGCGGCGGCGCTTCTCGGCGTACATGGCGCGGTCGGCGACGCGCATGAGGTCGATGATCGTTTGGGCTTCGCCGGGGTACGCGGCGAAGCCGACGCTGGCCGCCAGAGCGACCTTACCCGCAGGCGACCGCCGGCGCGAGCCGTTCAGCAGCGCCCGGTCGACGCGCTCCTGATAGCGCTCCGCTGCCGCCGGGTCCGCGCCGGGCAGGACAGCGATGAACTCGTCACCGCCGTACCGCCCGACAACGGCGCCCCTGGCCGATAGCGCCTTCACGAGCGCGATCAGCGCGGCGTCGCCCGCCGGGTGGCCGTAGGTGTCGTTGATCTGCTTCATACCGTCGACGTCTGCCAGCGCGAGGATGAACGGCGTCGTCCCCCGCTCGGGCGCGATCAGCGCCTCGAGCTCTTCCATGATGCCGCCGTGATTGAGCGCCCGCGTGAGCGGGTCGCGGCGCGCGCGCTCTCGTTCGACTTCGACTTCGCGCTTGAGCATCTCCTCCAGCCGCTTGTGCTCCGTGATGTCGCGCGAGAAGATCGCCAGCCGCACGACCTGCTCGTCCTCGTCGACAACCGGGTAGATCGTGTTGTCCATCCACAGCCCGCTGCGCTCGTCCACGAAGCGGGCCGGCTGGCCTGACGCGAGGACCTCGGAGTTTCGCGCGCGCCGCACGTTCTCCAGATCGGAAGGAAAGAAGGCGAACACGTCGCGGCCGACGAAGGCCTTCGGGTCATCGACGTCCAGACCGGCGATGGCGCTCAGCCTGGTGCGCGCCACTTCGTTGAGGGCGACGATCGTGCCGTCGGTCTCGATGAGCAGGGCGGCCTCGCTGGGGGCGTTGAGCAGAGCGCGCGCCGTCTCCTCGCTCTGACGCAGGGCGGCTTGGATGCGCTCGCGCTCCGCAGCCTCGCCGCGCAGCCGCTGGTTCGTCGTCGCCTCACGCTGCAACAAGCGATGCCGGTACGATGCTACAAACACCGCCACCATGGCGAGCGCGGTGACGGCCAGCAGGCCGCCGTAGAGCTGGGCGCGCTCGCTGAGGCCGGGTGCGATCAGGGCCCATGCGAGCAGGATCAGCAGCACGAAGAGGCCAAGCGGGACGCTGAGCCATTCCTTGCGGCGCTGCGGTTCTTCCTTGAGCTTCACCTGTCGTCTTTTGGGTGCAATCTTGACGGCGGCGTTAGCGCCGTCTGGTGTAGTATCGACTCCTGGATGTACGACGTTAGGCCGAGGTGCCCGCCGCGCAGGGCGGGTCTGAGACCCGCCCCTACACGCCACCCCGCCCCACGGCCCCACCCACGAGGGGGCACTGACTCGGCACAATCGGGGCGGCTCGCCGCCGATGCGATACCATGGCTGCGTGGACGACCAGCCTATCGACGAGGCGTCGGGTTCGCCCCTGTCGCGCCTGCTCGAGCAGCTCAACCTGGAGCGCGTCGAGGAGGACGCCTTCGTGGGGGCGCCCGGCGACGGCTGGCGCCGGCTGTTCGGCGGGCACGTCGCGGCCCAGGCCGTCGTCGCCGCCTACCGCACCGTGCCGGAAGGGGCGATCCACTCGCTGCACGCGTACTTCGTGCGCCCTGGACGGCAGGACGAGTCGATACGTTATGTCGTGCATCGCATCCGCGACGGCCGCACGTTCACGACTCGCGACGTGGTCGCGTACCAGTCGGACAAGGCGATCTTCAACCTCTCCTGCAGCTTCGCGAAGCCTGAGGAGGGCGTATCGCGCAGCCAGACGCCTCCCGACGTGCCCGGGCCCGACGGCCTGCCACCGTGGGGGTTCCCGCCCTGGGGCCGGTCGCGGGACCGCGAGCGCGTCGTCTCGTTCGAGCGCGGGAGCGCGATCGAGATGCGCAGCGTCGACGGCGTTTCGCCGCCGCCGGACGACATGCCGCGCCGGCGCGTCTGGATGCGGGTGCGCGGCACGCCGCCGGAAGACCCGGCGATCCACGCGGCGCTGCTCACCTACGCCAGCGACCGCGGGTTTATCGCGACGGCCCACGCGCGGCCGCCGGGCGCGACGGCGCACGCACGGCGCGAGACCAGCCCAGGGCCGGGCGAGCGCCCGCCCGGCGGGACGCGGCCGGCAGGGCCCGGCTCGTCGGCGAGCCTGGACCACGCGATCTGGTTCCACCGACCGCCTCGCTTCGACGACTGGCTGCTCTTCACCAGCGAAAGCCCGGTCGCGCACGCGGCCCGCGCGCTCATCCTGGGCCAGATGTACCGCGCCGACGGCGTCCAGGTGGCCTCGGTGGTGCAAGAGGCGCTGGTCAGACCGGCGAGGTAGGCGGTCGCTGGTCCCTTCGACTCCGCTCAGGGCAGTCGCTGGAGGGCCCACGACCCGGGTCGCCAGCGATCCTGCGACCTGGCTCAGGGCGGCGTTGCGGGCGGGTCTGAGACCCGCCCCTACATCAGCCCGCACCCCGCCTCGTTCATCGCGAGGTCGACGCTTGATTGACCAGTCCGTTTGGCAAAACCCTCTTTTCAACGGATGACCTCCGAAGCTAGCCGGCGCCCTTGCTGGGGGCGCTGAATCTGGGCGGATCGTTTGATTGATCCCGCGCCGGTAGCAAGTCGATTCCGCCCGCCAATGCTTGCTGGCGCCCATCTCCTGCGACGGGCTGTGCGCACCGTGAACATCGTGGGTGCGCAGTGGCCGCGACCCTGGACCCGCGACCCACGGATCGTGGCGGTTGGTTCGGCAAAAACGCCTTTTTGCGCGGACCACGGCCCTCCTCCGCCCCGACATCGAATCTGAGCACCCGAGCCTCAGCCGGCGCACTCGCACGATGAGTTATCGAGGGTCAGGATACGCCCCGACGGCGGGAGCGCGAAGGGGTGGGTGGCATGCAGTCGCGCCCGCGCCTATCTTGGGCGGGGAGCCGAACGAGCGCCGAACCAAGTCGCCCCTCGCTCCAGCTCTTCTCAGAGGCGCGAAGCGATCCGCGCGTATGATGGGCCAAGGCCGCCCGCGAAGTCGCGAACCTCAGCCCACTTCTTGCTTCCCGGGAGGACCTTAGCGCTTCTCAAGTCTGCGAGCGCGTCCATGATTTGGCTGCGCAGCGGCTCTTCCGCTGCTTTTGCCTCTTGCAAGAGATCGCCCACCTCGCGCCGCGCGTCCTCCCTCGGCACAAACCCCATCGTGCCAAGCTGCGCGTACGCGGCGGGACGAAGGGCGCTAGGTAACTCGGCGGGCCGCAAACTGTCGGGGCGGGAATAGTCGCGAACCACGCGATAAACGCTATCACGCTGGGTCAATCGCGGAGCAACGAGCACGAGCGCGTTGACAAGGCTATGGAACTGCCGCTCCGTGACCGGCGGAGTCTCGCGCAGTGCCTGCTGGGTCGCGCCTGCCCAGGAACGCGCTTCTTCGTCTGTTAGGACCTGTTCATTAGCCTCGGCCACAGCAAACGAATCTACGAACGAGGCAGCGCCGTCGTTGCGTGCCCGTGCGGACGCCGTCAGGACCTCCAGCAGGGGATCGTGAGATATCTTCCAGGCGCGAGCCATGCTTCGCAGCAGGCCGACTGTGTGACTGTCCGCGGTCGAAGGGCTTGCTGCGATCCCCTTACAAGCCGCGGAAAACAATGCCTCGACGACTTCCACATTGCGCTTTGACGTGCGAAAGACGCTGCGATTAGACAACAGGCCGTGCACGCCCGCGAATGCAGCTCGCCAACTAGGAACCGCTGCTTGATGCAACACGCTGCCTACGGCAGCAACCGCCTCTTCTCTCGAGCCGAGATTCTCACCTGCTGTCCAGATCGCCTCAGCGATCATCTGACAGGCCTCCTCGTCGCGGGTCTCACGAAGCCGACTGGTCAGGGGCTCCAACCAAGAGGCGCTGCTTAATCCGTGGTTCGGTCGCTTCGTTTCGGCACGAACGAACTCCCGTACCGTTTCTGCCTCCGCCGTACCTAGGAACTGGGATAGGTTATCGCTTGCTCCCTGCACAGCCGCCTCCGACGACGATCCATGCGCCAGTACCAATTCTGCGTGAAGCACATGCCTAGCAAGCGCCTCCTCCGATCCCGCCAGCCGTGCTTCTAGCGCTGCCAGCAGCCCATCCACAAGTGACGCGTCCGCCTGCTCAATAGACTCTGGTATTCCTTCGAGCAGGTCACACATGGTCCGCAGTTCCTTTTGCTTTCCTGGATCCGTGGCATTCAGCAGCTCGGTTAGCTTCCCAATCGTACCGTTTGCCGATGGAGGTTCCATAACCGGATCGAACCGTCTTAGCAATTCCACTGCCGGAGGAAGCTCTCCTCCTTCGTGCGGCAGGAAATCATCCACAGTCAACGAGCTGATGTAGTTATCTATAGTGGTCGGTGTCATAAGGGCTCCTGTCGCGTCCTTCGTCTTAGTAGCACAAAGCAGGACTCCGCTCCTCGTCTTGAAACGATCCTCAATGACGCGGCCCAAGGCAGGAACCTGCGCGCCTGGCAACATGGCGATTCGGTCAGCCAAATCTTCAACTAGTTCCTCGGCTAGTTCCTCGGCCAATTCATCCTCTGAATCATCCGTCAGCGCAGCTATGGTCCTTTCGACTGTCTCCTCGAGGCGAATCCGTTGCTGGGGTGAAGCGTCCAGGACGTCGAGCAGGGACCCGATAGGAAGGCGCCCCGGCTGACCCGCAAGCACCCGATACTGAGTCAAGACGGGCCCAATTGAATCCGCTATCCGCCTCCGCCGCTCTTCCTCGGCTTCTTCAGCGAGGATGACAATTACGCTCAGGACATTCCTTGCCTGGCCGATTTGCGTTGACCTGGCCAGTTCTCGCAGAATCAGCAACATTATGCTCCATCGCGCATCCACTAGCGCCGTATCGCTCAGAACACATTTCCCTGCTGCGTCCACATCTCCCATCTCCAAGTATCTGCGGAACTCCTCGTAGTCTGGCAAGCGAGCTTCGGCCTCGTTCTGCTTCAGCCTCATGTATGCGCGCGTTTGGCCGTTAGTTGCCACCACATCTTCCGTCGCTAGCAGAAATTCTCGCAACCCTGCGCGCTCCTCACTGTCAAGGCGCGGGTCCTCCACTCCTTGTGTTGCCCCTATCTGAAGGTCCCACAGAACCCCCGGCTCATCTCCCATTTGCTCATACAAGACAGGCCATCTCTCATCTACAATCATTAGCTTCGCGGCGATCAGCGTAGCAAACTTCTCCTTGCCAAGATTTAGGATTCCCTGGTCAACCCTGGCTTCCGCGAGTTGGGTCCTCGCTGCCAAATTGTTGATAAACTGCTTGACGCGCCGCGGACTTTCCGAAAAAGCAAAGCTAGTCATCCGCGCCAAACGCTCTACGACTTCGGGCTCTTCCCCTTCTGTTAACCTCAGAGTCATCAGCTCGCGTCTTGCGAACTGGTACAACTCATCTTCGTAGAAGTCCGCAATATCTATTGTCACGTTGAAGAACTTCCGCAAGAATTCAGAGGAGCTCGTGGCATCCCGTGCATACTCTGCTTCTATGTGTGACCTGAGTGCGACATCATCACATGGAATGACAAACATGAATGGGCTATCTTGATGTTCCAGATAGGTCTTGATGCTTCCTAGCACCTCGATGACCTGCGAACTCTGAAGCCTGTCGAGATTGTCTACTATCGCTATGACCTTGTCAATTCTCCTAGCCCGGACTTTCTCGACTATCTCATCCTTGAATAGCGCTTCGAACCGGTCGGATGTGACAGGAGCAAGCGTGGTGGATGACGGCCGGACTACGACGTTCGGTACGCGCGCTAATACTTGGATCAAAAGCGGTACGAGCACCAGGACGAGAAATGACACCTCCGGGTTATCGACGCCTCGCCATCGGAATAGCAGGAAGAGGCCAACACCAATCGCAAGGGCGGTCGCGAGTGCGATACCGCTGGTCAGGGCTAAGGCATGCAGATCAATGCTAATGGGTTGGTCACCGTCTATGCCACCTACTTGCTTGTCGAGCGCGGAGCGAATGGTGGGCTTCGTTATGACCTTCTGCTCCACCAGCTGTTCCTCAACGCCGAGGAGGAACTGCCTTCGGAACGAGTCGCTTTGGAATTTCCACACATCCAAGACCACCGCCGCGCTGTCGTTCTCGCCGCGCTTATGTCGATACGCTTTCGCCAGATGGTTCGTGATGGTACTCTTGCCAGTACCCCACTTCCCAAAAAGACCAATCGTGAAGGGCGGAGTCACGTCGCCCAGTATTCGCCGCAGGACGTGCTCGTACGCTGTGTGGCGAAACTGATCCTCTTCCGCCAGGTTGGCAAGCGGATCGTCTCGCAGCAGCAATCGCCTTTGGGCCACCACACGCGGATTATAACCCACCTACGCCCCCGCCCGCCCCTACAGCCTGGCGGCTGGCCCGCCCCACCCCCCTCATGGCCCCAAGCGCCGCAGCCTGCGACAATGGCGGAACGCATGCGCCGTCAGCAGCAAGGCTCGCCCGCGCGGAGGGGCGCTCGCTCGTGAGCGGCCCCACGCGCCTCCTCTACGCGCATCGCCCTGGCCCCGCCCCCTGCCGCCCGGCCCTTCGCGGTTTCGCCGGGCGGGCGTAGGCTGGCGCTTGATGACTCGTCGTGGGTGTACGGCGTCCGGCGCGCGGGCGCCGGATACGCGGGTGGGAGGTGATCGGCGCCCGACGGCGCAGAAAGGTGTTTTTGCAAATCGTAATGACACGGAACGTTGGGGAGGCACGGGCCAGCCTAAAGGCTGGCCCGGGGAGAAGGGGGGCCGGGCGCGATGCCAGGCGCTCCGCGCGGTGACGGACGGGCTGCGAGGACCCCTGCCGGCGCTACGGGACCCAGCCGGGCAAGGCGGCCGCCTGCCGGATCCACGCCGCCATCTGCGCCTCGTCGAGATCGTCCTCGTGGATGTCGATCCAGCGCGCGTCCTTGCCCGTGCCTCCGGGCGGGACGGGTCGCAGCGACGTGCCCTGGAAGAAGCTCACCTTGACGTAGCGGGTGAAGACGTGGAACGACAGGAACCAGCCCTGGCCCTCGACGCCGTACAGCGGCGAGTTCCACTTGACCGCCTTGCGCACGCCGGGGACGGTGCGCACGATGAGGGCATCGAGGCGTCGGCCGACGTCACGCTTCCAGCCGGGCATGGCCGCGATGTAGGCCTGCACGGGGGCGTCGCCGCCGGCCTTCGCGATTTGCGGATTGCCGCCTGTAAGGAGTTTCACCTTGGCTGCGGCGGACCGTCCGACCTTGCCCGCGGAGCTCTTGCCTTTGGTCGCGGCGGGCTTCCCCTTGACGACGCGGGACGGCCGTTTGGCGGTCTTGGGCTTGGCGGGCATGTGCGGAGAGGGCTCCTTTCGATTCGATCTCGAAAGTGATGTTTCAAGCATGCATCTGAGAATAGCATAGAACGAGGGGCGTCGATGGTGTAGCGCGTCCGGAGAACAGGAGCGTCGTGGTAGGCAAACGGTATGCGCGGGCGGGTCTGAGACCCGCCCCTACAAGACGCTGCCTTCGATCGCAACCGTATCGCAGGCAGGGGCCCAGTGGGGCGGCTCACGAG
>JBBEBM010000016.1:0-6443 GCA_040882355.1 Dehalococcoidia bacterium
GGGGTGGGCGACCCGTGCCGAGTCGTCGCCGCTCAGCCAGGTCGAGCGCCTGCGGGCAGGCGTCGCGCGGTTCGCCCGAGCGGCCTGGGGCGTCGTGCCCGTCGCCGCGCGCGTGGTAGTCGTTGCGGTGCCGGTGCTGACGGTCCTTTGGGGCCTCGCCTACTTCAACATCTACTCGCGGCCCGTCACACGCGTCGAGGCCTCCGAGTGGATCTACGAGAACATCCCGGAAGGCGCCGTCATCTCCGGCGAAGGCTGGGACGACCAGCTCCCGGTCGGGCTGCAAGGCATCGGCGACATCAGCCGTTACCCGGAGATCGTCGGGTTCGCCAACTTCGACGTCGATAACGAGCAGAAGATCAACGGCGATGACGGTCTCGTCGAAGACCTCGACAGGGCCGAGTACATCATCCTTAGCAGCAACCGGCTCTCCGGCACGATCCCGCGCGTGCCTGTGAACTTCCCCGTCACGTCGCGCTACTACGAAGCGCTCTTCAACGGGGAGCTCGGCTTCGACCTCGTCGCGAAGTTCACGTCGAACCCGGAAGTGCTCGGCGTCTCTATCGACGATACCGGCGCCGAGGAGGCCTGGACCGTCTACGACCACCCGCCGGTCCATATCTTCCACAAGACTTCTGACTACAGCCACGACCGCACCGTCTCCGTCCTGGGCGCCGACGGCTTCCAGGACGGCCTTGGCCTGACGCCTGTTGACGCGGGACGTAACGGCCTGCTCTTGCGACCGGACGCCCTGCAAGAGCAGCAGGAGGGGGGCACCTTCAGCGACATCTTCGACGAAGATAGCCTCACGAACGACGCTCCGCTCTGGACCTGGCTCATCGCCGTCGAGCTGATCTCGCTCGCCGCGCTGCCGGGCGCCCTGTTGCTCTTCCGCGCCCTGCCCGACCGCGGCTACCTGCTCGCGAAGCCGCTCGGCTTCCTCGTGCTCGCCTGGCTCGTCTGGCTCGGCGCCAGCATCGGCGTCGTCGACTTCACCCGCGGCACGATCACCATCGCGCTCGCGCTCATGCTCGTCGCGGGGGGCGTGATCGCCTACCTGACGCGAGACGACCTGCGCGTCTTCGTCCGCGAACACTGGCGTTCGATCCTGTCCTGGGAGGCGTTGTTCCTGGGCGCGTTCGTCGTCTTCTACATTGTCCGCCTCAACAACCCGGACCTCTGGCATCCGGGGCGCGGCGGCGAGAAGCCGATGGACTTCGCCTACTTCAATGCCGTCACCCGCAGCACGTCGATGCCGCCCTACGATCCGTGGTTCGCCGGCGGCTACATCAACTACTACTACTTCGGTCAGTTCCTCGCCGCGACGGTCACGAAGTTCACCGGCATCATGCCCGAGGTCGCCTACAACCTGGCCGTCCCGCTCTTCTTCGCGCTCGCCGTCGGCGCGACGTACTCGCTCGTCTTCAACATGACCGAAGCCGCCCGTCGCTTCGTGCGCCGCCGCCCTGAAGGGACGCGCATCGGCCCGCGCGGGCCTGTGCTCGCCGCGTTGGGCGCCGTCTTCATGGTGATGATCGCCGGCAACATGGGCGGCGCCGACCAGCTCATCGCGAATTTCTCCGCGATCTCGCCCTGGCACGTGCCCGTACCGGTGCTCGGTGGCGCCGTCTCGACGCTCGGCGGCATCAAGGCGATGATCTTCGACGGCAAGGACCTCAATCTCCCGACCGACTGGTACTGGGGCCCCAGCCGCATCATCGAGTCGCCCGACCCGGCCGGCCAGCCTTCGCCGATCACGGAGTTCCCGTTCTTCACCTTCCTCTTCGCCGACCTGCACGCCCACATGATGGCGATCCCCTTCGCGGTCACGGCGCTCTCCGTCTCGTTCGCGGTCGTCCTCAACGCGACGCGTCTCCTGCGCGAACGCGACGCCTTCCGGCGCTGGGCGGGCTGGGGCCTGATCGCTGTGCTAGCGCTGGTTATCGGCGCACTGCGCTGGATCAACTCGTGGGACTACCCGCCGTTCCTGATGATGGCCGTTGCCGCCATTGTCATCGCCGAGCGCTCAGCGGAGGGACGCTTCTCCGGCGCGATGTGGGGCCGCGCCGTGCTTCGCGCCGGGGTGCTCGTCGTGCTCACGATCGTGCTCTTCCTGCCGTTTCAGTCGAACTACGAGCTGCCGGCTACCGGCTTCCACCGCCTGCTCGACCGCCAGACGACGCCCTTCCATCAGTACGTCGCCCACTTCGCGCTCATGCTCTTCCTCGCGGGCGGCTTCGTCGCCTTCCTCGCGATGCGCGCGGCGCGACGCGTCGGTCGAGGCGGCTTCATGTGGCGTCTCGCAGCGTGGTTCGCGTGCGTCATGGTCGTGGCGACGCTGGCTGTCGCCCTCGTCGGTACCTTCGTCGACGCCGCAGGCCTGCCCTTCACCGTCACCGGCCTCACCGGCGGCGACTTCCTCCGCGACACCTGGTCGGCCATCCTCGAGCCGCTTCCCGGCCCGGATCTCGTCGACGCCTCACCCGACGACCAGGGCGATCGCTTCGGCACGCCGGTCGTCGCCTTCGCGATCTTCGGTCTGGCGCTGATCGGCCTGCTCGCGTGGATGAGCCGTAATCGCCTGCGCGGCGACGGCCCGATCAAGCTGTTCGCGCTCAGCATGCTTGCCGTCGCGCTCGTCCTCAGCGCCGGCGTCGAGCTGGCCGCGCTCGACGAGGACATCCAGCGCATGAACACCGTCTTCAAGTTCTACCTGCACACCTGGGTGCTCTTCGCCGCTGCTGCCGCTTTCGGTGGCTGGTACATCTTCGACGCTGTCCGGCCGCGCGTGTCCGTCCGCCTGCCGAGGTGGAGCGTGACCGGCTACCTGGCGCGTGGCTTCGCTGTGGGCGCCGTCGCGCTCGCGTTCGCCGCGCTGGTCTATCCGATCGTCGCGACGCCGCGGCGTGTCCAGGACCGCTTCGAGAACGAGGGCGCGCTCCACCCGCGCACCGACGATGGCCTCGCCTATATGCTCAGCGCCGTCTACCAGGACGAGAACGGCCCGCTCCGCCTCGCCGACGACTACGGCGCGATCAAGTGGATGCGCGACAACGTGGACGGCTCGCCGACGATCATGGAGGGCACGACGCCCAACTATCGCTGGGGGAGCCGCTTCGCCATCAACACGGGCCTGCCCGCAGTCGCAGCGTGGGACTATCACCAGAAGCAGCAGCGCGCCATGTTCAGCACGCTCATCGACCTGCGCAGGGAGGACGTCAAGCTCTTCTACGACACCACCGACGAGCCCGACGCCCAGCGCATCCTGAGGAAGTACGACGTCCAGTACGTCATCGTCGGCGACCTGGAGCGCGGCTACTACACCGAGGCCGGCATCGCCAAGCTGGAGCGCGGTCTAGGCGGCATGCTGCAGCTCGTCCACACCTCGGGCAACACCCAAGTCTACGAGGTCGTGCAGGGGGCGGCTCTGGTTTCCACCAGCCGCTAGTGAAACGGGTCCCTTTAACTCAAAGCGCAGCAAACAGTCTGGTTGCTGGTCGCTGGTACGCGTACTCGCCACACGATCACGCTCTCTCGTGGGCTTTACATGGGCAGGGCGGGGTGATGGCGTGACCCGATTCCATGAGTCTTCCAGGGCGCCCTGGTGCCCACCACGGCCTTGGCTGAACGGCCGTGGTTTTCCTAGGTTGAGGCTTGGACCTTATGACATCTCATATTGGACGAGGCCTTCTCATATAGGCATGCACTTCGCCGTAGCAGAAGGGGAGGAGTCCCTCGAGATCGCGCTCCGAGTTGTGCTCGATGTCCTCCCACTGGCCTAGCTTGCTAGTCCATCTTCCGCTTGGGAGCTGCAACGCGGCGTGGCTAGGGCCCTCGATGGGATGAACATAGATCGCTCTCCTCTCGTAGCCTTCCTCGAGAGTGCCGTCATGGCAAACGCTGTATCCCCTCGTTGCGAAGGCATCTATGAATGACTGGATGTCGCCATCGTCTCGTAGGGCGCCGGGAGGCCAATACTGAGTCGGCCACCACCAGCCCGTGTCTTCGCCTGCTGCCCAAGCGATGCAATTGTACTCGTCGGACTCCTCGCTTGTGATCCGATGGTTACTTCGTGACAGGGAAGGAAAGGCCACCAATCTGGCAGAGCGGAGCTTGTGGTGGCTCATGCTGCGATGTGGCCACGACTGGCGCCCCAGCGGAGCCAAGCGGCCTTCATCGAAGGTATGTTTCCGGCTTCCTCATCAGCCACTGGCGACTCGTTCGTAATCGCTCGCAAAGCCCAGTACCATTGTCCGCCGCGCTCTTGTAGTTCTTTCAGGATCAACGGGATCGCGGGCGCGCCCAGCCCGATGATCCTCTGATACGCCGGGTGCATTGCTATCTGCCTCGGCGAGGACAAGTGTCCTGTTTCCTCGTACCATCGATTCGCTAGGCCTTCGAATTCGTCGTGTAGAGGATCAGATTTCCTGAAACCGGGCAAGCGCAGAGTTCCCGCTGTTGTCTCCATGGCGACATGGAGAATACCAACGGCGTTTTTCCCGGCAGGCGAAATGTGCATTAGCACGGGGGCGGTCCCGCGAGTGTGGCGCGAGTCAACTAGCTTCGGCATTTCCATCCCCTGTATCAGCGCCCTTCGTTGTGAACGTCGTGTTTGGATCCGACCGCAGTTCCTCAGCGATCGCTAGCCGCGCGTTGAGCCAGTCGCGCAACGACCGGGCCACGTCCAGAGACATGATGGCCTCTACCTCGATCTCGCGTATCCATTGGTTAGATGGATTCGGCTCTTGCTCTCGAGCTATCTTCGCGGCAACGTCAAGGACAAAAAGGGTGGATTCGGGAGGCTTGTTGTGTTCCGAATACAGCGCCATGTAGACGTTCAATTGTGGCGTGATGCCGCCATATGCTCCGTCGCCGCGGGAGTGGTCATCGCGTCGCAACAAATCGTCGCTGAGCTCGGCGGCACGGTCTTCCTGGGCGAGCTGGGCCTCGACGGCACCGTGCGGCACGCGCGCCCTGCCACCTCCCCCTCCGCGGTCTCCCAGTCGCGCCCTACCCTAGAGGCGACAACCCGGCGAGGGCCTGCGCCCCAAGTGCGGGGGCTCGAGATTCGCACGCCAAAGGGAGATCCTGCCATGACGGCCAGAAAAGGCCATTTTGCAAAACGAACTGCCATCTTTCGGGGAACTTGCCCTCAAGCAGCGCGAAAGGGCGGAGGGGCCTTGACCCGCGACCCCTGACCCTCGACCCGGGCGGTGCGGGGATCCGGGGAGACTCCTTGACATATCGACCCGCACACCGCACCATACCAAGGCACATCTCGATTCCCGAAAGGAGCGCACCCATGGCAGAGAAGGGTAAGGCCGCCGTCTTCCTCGGCCCCGGCAAGGGCTACGAGATCCGCGAGTTCGACGTACCCGACCCGGAGCCCGAGGCGATCGTGATCAAGGTCTCGATGGGCGGCGTCTGCGGCTCCGACCTGCACATCTGGCGCGGCGACTCGCCTGTCTTCGCCGCCATGGCCGGCCAGGTCGTCGGGCACGAGATGACGGGGCGTGTCGCGAAGCTGGGCGCGAACATCAGCACCGACTCGCTCGGCCAGCCGCTCAAGGAAGGCGACCGGGTCTGCTACGCCTACTTCTACCCCTGCTATCGATGCTACCAGTGCAACAAGGCCGAGTACTCCGCCTGCCCGACGAAGCTGCTGCGCATGGGCCCCAGCGTCAGCCAGTTCGCCGGCGCCTACGGCCAGTACTACTACCTGAAGCCCGGTCACTGGGTGTTCAAGGTGCCCGATGAGCTCACCGACGAAATGGTCACGCCCGTCAACTGCGCCCTCTCGCAGGTCACCTTCGGCCTGCGCCGGGCCGGCCTCCAGATGGGCGACACCCTGGTCGTCCAGGGCGCCGGCGGCCTCGGGACGAACGCCTGCGCCGTCGCGAAGGAGATGGGCGCCGACCAGGTGATCGTCATCGATGGCGTGCCGGGCCGGCTGAAGCTGGCGAAGCAGTTCGGGGCCGACCACACGATCGACCTGAACGAAGCGAGCACGCCCGAAGCGCGCGTCGCGAAGGTGATGGAGCTCACCGGCGGGCGCGGCGGCGACGTCGTCGCGGAGCTCGTCGGGCTGCCCGCCGCCGTGCCCGAGGGCCTGGCGATGACGCGCTCCGGCGGCACCTACCTGGAGATGGGCAACATCAGCTTCGGCTCGTCCGTCGCCATTGACCCGTCGAGCCTCGTCTGGGGCACGAAGAAGATCGTCGGCGCCGTCATGTACGACCCGTGGGTGATCCCGGAGGCGCTCGACTTCCTGGTGCGCACAAAGAACAAGTACCCGCACCAGGAGGTCGTCTCGCACGACAAGTACAAGCTGGAAGACATCAACAAGGCCTTCGAAGAGGCCGAATGGCAGCGCGACGGCGCCAGCGCCACCAAGGTCCACCGCGCCGTCATCATCCCGGACTAGCATTGCTTGTGGGACAGGC